>JAPLST010000160.1 GCA_026398485.1 bacterium | reverse complement strand
TAAATGGCATTGCTGGCCAGCGATGCCTGCAGCGTGCCGGTGCTGGTGCGCATGTAAATAGTGTCGCGGTCGTTGCTGCCCCAATAGAAATTCTGACCGGTGTCGTAGGTTGCACCGTCACCGACACTGGAACTGCCGCAGAGGTTGGTCATGTCCAGGGCGGTGATGAAATAGCTGACCATATTCGAGCCGCCGGTCGTCACAAAACTCCGGCAGCGCGCTTCGAAGTACGTGATCTCGCCGGTGACGGGATTGACCGCATTAGCGGAAGTGAGCAGGGCATCAGGCTTGCCGGTTAATTGTTTCAAGCGCGCATAACTGACATACACCTCGATGGTGCCGGCCTGCTTGTTGATGCGCCAGACGGCCCGCGAGGCAGAATCAGCGAATTCGAGGTAGTCGCCAACGACGCCCAGGCCGAACGCGCCGTTGATCAAACTGGCGCCGGTGACGCTGGTCCATTGTGTGCCCGAGACCAACTGGGTGCGGACTTGTGTGCCGTGCAGGTTGTCGATCCGCACGATTTGCGATTCGGCGCCGCTGGAAAAAGTGAGGTAGGCTGTATCACCCTCGATGGCGTGGGCTTGCACCTTGAACGAGGCGATGCCGCCCGCCGCGAGTTCCCACGGCACGAACTCTTGGATGGTGAACGCCGCGTGCAGTGAGGCGGCCAGCAGAATAATGAAGGCAAGGGTTGGGCGCATGATATTCTCCGGATCAGACGGATCGGACGGATTGGGCACAGAGCAGAAGCAAGCATAGCGCCAGCAGCGCCGGCTCGGGCACGAGCAGGACGGCGTAGGTGTTGGTCAGGGCTTGATCGGCGTAGCTGCTGGCGGCCTGCAACGTGATGTATTGGTTGGTTGGCACATCGCTGGCAACGCTGAGAAAATTGCCGTCCAGGGTGACCCCGGCCGGCGCGCCGCCGACAATGCTCCACTGGGCCGTGCTGGTCTGGTCGTAACGGGTATACAGGCCCCAACGATTGGTGAGCAGCAGCATGCAGCCATACGGCACGTTGGACGAGTTGACGGCCACTTCGGCCGGCCCGCTGACCACCAAGACGGGCGCGTTGGTGGGCACGACGGCGAAGATGCCCGTGCGTTTGGGCTCGCCCATGAAAAAATGGTGCCATGCCAAACCGCCCTTGTACCAGCCCAGTTCGCCGACCTGCCAACTATGTGCCGCGCTGTTGGTCAGGTCGGTTTCGCTCATGAACATACGCAGTGTTGCGGCCGGATTGGTCGCGGCCGGATCGCAGGTGACGATGCAGCCGTGAAAGGTCTTGTACTTATAAATGTACAACTGGCCGTCCGGGGCATAGAAGATATCGCCGATGGCAGGATAATTGACACCCACCACGGCGTCCATTTGCGTCTTGGTCAGCAAGACGCTCATAATGCCGTTGGTGTCGCGTTTGTGAATACCCGCATAGATGCCGGATTCATATTGGCCCCAATAAAGATTGCCGTTGGGATCGAAGGTCATGCCGCCGGCGCAGCGCGCATTGCCGAATGCATTGGTCAACTGGGCATTGCTGATGAATGTTTTGACGACATTCGAGCCGGCGCTGGTCATCAGGTAACGGCTGTCTGGGTTGTAGAAGATGGTCTCGCCAGTGTTGGGGCTGGTGATATAGGTGGCGAGGAAGCGGTAGCCGTTGGTCGAGTCAATGGTGTTCGTGACACTGCTCTTGCTGACATAGCAACTCAGGCCGCCGGTGTTTTTGTCCACGCGCCAGATGCCATCGGAATAGGTATCGGCAAATTGTAGATAGTTGCTGGTGGCGTCAAAGCCATACCACGTTGTCATGGCGTTCTCACCAGAGGCAGCCAGCCAGTTGGCAGGATGCATGAGGCGCGTGACGACCTGGCCGCCGCTGATGTTCTCGATGCGGTTGATCTGCGGCACGTTTTGGAAACTCACCTGGACATAGGCGGTGTCATCCTCGATGGCAAAGCCCATGACGGATTCGGCGCCAAGAATATCATTGCTGCCGCCGTCGCACATGACGAAATTGATCAGTTCAGTGGTCTCGAGCGCCGGGATGGCCGGCGCGGCCAGCACGAGTGCAAGCGCCGCACAAAGGGGAATGTAATTCATGTTTCTCTCAATGGATTCAGATTATGTCGACGGATCGGACGGATCGGACGGACCCGGCACAGAGCAGTAGCAGACCCAATGCCAGCGCGGCTGGCTCGGGCACGAGCAGCACGGCATAGGTGTTCGTCAGCGGTTGGCCGTTGTAGCTGCTGGCGGCCTGCAGCGTGATGAGCTGATTGGTCGGCTCGGCATCGACGCTGAGCAGGTTGCCGTCCAGCGTAACGCCGGCCGGCGCGCCGCCGACAACGCTCCACTGGGACGTGCCCGTTTGATCGTAGCGATAATAGACGCCCCAGCGATTGGTAAGCAGCAAGGTGCAGGCATACGGCACATTGGACGTGTTGATGGCCACTTCGGCCGGCCCGCTGATTGCCAGCACGGGCTCGTTGGTGGGCACGACGGCAAAGATGCCCGAACGCCAGGTGCCTTCCTTGAAATGGTGCCAGCACAGGCCGCCTTTGTACCAGCCCATCTGGGTCATATTCGCGCTGCGCGCCGCACTATTGCTCAGGGCGCTTTCGCTAAGGTACATGGCCAGCGTGGCGACCGGATTCGTGCTGGCCGGGTCGCATTGCAGCACGCAGCCGCGCGTGCTGATGTAGACCCGGATGTACAGTTTGCCGTCCGGCGCGAAAAACAGATCGCCTGGCACGGGGTAGTTGGCGCCATGCACCGCGTCCATTTGCGCCTTGGTCAAAAACACGCTCAGGGTGCCGTTGGTGGCGCGCTTGTGAACGCCAAGGTAGCTGCCGGATACATATTGCATCCAGTAAAAATTGCCGTCATGATCAAAGGTCATCCCGCCGCTGACACCCGCATTGCCAAACGTATTGGACAATTCCTCATAGGACATGAAGATGCTGACGACATTCGAGCCGCCGGTCGTCAGGACATGTTTGCCTTTGCTTTCATAAAACACCTGTTCGCCGGTGGCGGGATTGATCGTTTGCGGGGCCAGAATATTGACGCCGTTGGTCGAGCCGGTGGCATTCGTGATCGAGGTGATGTCGGTATACTTAATCAATTCGCCGGTGCTTTTATTGATGCGCCAGATTTCATCCGAGCTGACATCGGCGAATTGCACGATGTTGCTCCAGACGCCGAGGCCGTACCAGGACGACATGCTGGTTTTGCCGGAGGCCGCCAGCCATTGGGCGGGCGAGACCAGGCGGGTGGTGGCCTGGCCACCGCTGAGGTTGTCGATGCGGTTCACTTGCGGCAGACTTGCGCCGGTCAATTGCACGTAGGCGGTGTCGTCCTCGATGGCCACGCCGTAGACGCTGTCGGCGCCGAGAAAATCATTGCTGCCGCCGTCACACATGACGAAATTAACCAGTTCGACGGTCTCGACCGCCGGCACGACAGTGGCGCCGCCAACCAAAAGGATTGCGCAGAGCGCGGGCAGCCAAGCGGCACGCCATGGGCTACTGGTGTGGTTGTTCATGGTGGTCAGGTGGTGTGTGATCATAGTATACCTATTGTAGTATTTAATTATTGATTTGTCAACTGCCGCACGGCATTGCCGCACGGCATTTTGTCATATCTCATAGCTGACATTCGTCTGGGCCGCCTGGCGCATGCAGACCAAGTCCTGCAAGGTGACCGACGCGAGCGCCTCGCTGATGCGCTCATCCAGCATGCTCCAGACTTTGCGCGTGACACAGCCGGGATACCGGTCGCAGGCATCCGCATCGCGCGTGCATTCGACAATCGCACTGGTGCCGTCCAGCGTTTCCACCACATCCTTCATGGTGAGGTGATCTCATTGGGCGGCTTGGCCAGCATGTACCCGCCTTTCATGCCGCGTTCCGAAACGACCAAGCCGCGCGTGCGCAAGGGGATCACCACCTGCGTCAGATATTGTTCGGGCAAATCTTCATCGCGGGCGATGTTTTTGAGCAAGCAAAAACCTTCGCCATAATGGAGTGCCAATTCGAACATCATGCGGGCGCCATAGCGGGCGCGGGTCGAGAGTTTCATCGGGATCAGGCCAGGGCTTGGGCCAGATCGTCTTGCAGATCCAGCTTGTTCTCGATGCCGACCGAGAGGCGCACGAGGTTGGGCAGAATGCCTTGCGCGCGCCGCTCCGCCTCGGACAGCACGGCGTGCGACATCTTGGGCGGATAGCAGACCAGCGACTCCACGCCACCGAGACTTTCGGCGAGCAGGAACAGTTTCAACTTCTCGCAGAAGCGCTTCACCTCGGCATACTGGCCGTCGAGCGCGATCGTCACGACCGCGCCAAAACCGGTCTGCTGGCGCTTGGCCAGCGCGTGCTGCGCGTGGCTGGGCAACCCGGGATAATACACCCGCGTGACCTTGGGCTGGGTTTCGAGCCATTGGGCGAGGAACAGCGCGTTGGCCTCATGCTCGCGCATCCGGATGGCGAGCGTTTTCAAGCCGCGCAGCGTCAGCCAGCAATCCCACACGCCCGGCACGGCGCCGGCGGCGTTCTGGTAGAACTTGATGCCGGTGTAGGCATCCGCGTCCGCGGTGATCACGGCCCCGCCGACAATGTCGCTGTGGCCGGCGATGTATTTGGTGGTGCTGTGCATGACGATGTCCGCACCGAGCGCGAGCGGGCGCTGGAAGTACGGGCTGAGAAAGGTGTTGTCCACCACCAGCCGGGCGTTGTGCCGCTTGGTTTCGGCTGCGATCGCGGCGATGTCGCAAATGCGCAGCAGGGGATTGGTGGGCGATTCGATCCAGATCATGCGCGTCGTGGCTTTGAATGCGGTCTGGAACGCGGCCAGGTCGTAGGTGTCGGCGTAAGTGACATCAATGCCATAGGGCCGGTAGACGCTTTCCAGCAAGCGGTAGGTGCCGCCATACAAATCGCGGCCCGCAATGATATGGTCGCCGGGCTTCAACAAGTGCAGCACCGCGGCCGTGGCGGCCGAGCCCGAGGCGAAAGTCAGGCCGTGCGTGCCGCCCTCGAGCGCCGCCAGCGCCGTTTCCAGCGCCGCGCGGGTGGGATTGCCCGAACGGGTATACTCGTACGCGCCGAATTTGTCCAGCGACGTTTGCAGAAACGTGGAGGTCTGATACACCGGCGTGATGACCGCGCCGGTGGTTGGGTCGGGATCTTGTCCCGCGCGAATAGCCAGGGTTTCAAACTTCATTTTGGAACAGCCAGGTGGATAAATAACGCTCGCCGGTGTCGCAGATGACGGTGACAATCACGTTGCCTTTGTTTTCGGGGCGCCGGGCAAGCTGCAGCGCGGCCCAAACATTCGCGCCGGACGAGATGCCGGCCAGAATGCCTTCCTCGCGGGCCAAGCGGCGGGCCGTCTCGCCCGCGTTGTCGGCCGTCACCTGGATGATTTCGTCAATCAGGTCGCGGCGCAACACGTCCGGCACAAAACCGGCGCCGATGCCTTGAATCTTGTGCGCGCCCGCCTTGCCGCCCGAAAGCACCGGCGAATCCAGCGGCTCGACCGCGATGGCCTTGACGCCCGGCTTGCGCGCCTTGAGCACCTCGGCCACGCCGCTAATCGTCCCGCCCGTGCCGACGCCGGCGACAAAGAGATCCACGGCGCCGTCGGTATCGCGCCAGATTTCCTCGGCGGTCGTGGCGCGGTGAATGGCAGGGTTGGCCGGATTCTTGAATTGCTGCGGCATGAATGCGCCGGGCGTCTCCGCCAAAAGCTGCTCGGCTTTTTCGACCGCGCCGCGCATGCCTTTGTCGCCCGGGGTCAGCACCAGGTCGGCGCCCAGAATCTTGAGCAACTTGCGCCGCTCAAGGCTCATGGTTTCCGGCATGGTCAAGGTGAGTTTGTAGCCGCGCGCTGCCGCCACGAAGGCCAGCGCAATGCCGGTGTTGCCGCTGGTGGGCTCGATGATCGGCGCGCCCGGCTTAAGCACGCCGGCCTGCTCGGCCGCGTCAAGCATGGCCACGCCAATGCGATCCTTGACCGACCAGAGCGGATTCATCGACTCGAGCTTGACCAGCACGGTCGCGCCGGCGCCCTGCGTCAGGCGGTTTAACTTGACCAGCGGCGTGTTGCCGACGGTCTTGGTGATGTCGCTGTAAATCTTCATTGTTGTTCTCTAAAGGTATCTTGGTTAATTGTAGTTGATTCCATGAAAAGCTGCAAGCGGGCATGGCGCCGCGCCGGTTAAATGCCGGCGCCGTCACCCGCGAAACGTTCCTGAATCTCACGCAAGTCGTGCTGGATGTTCAGCACCACCTGCGGCGCGCTGATGCGCAGAATGTAATACCACAAAATCCCCGTGCCCAGATAGACCAGGAACAAATACGGCAGCCAGTTGTACGGCGCGGGCGGCACGGGATAGAGATTGCCAGCCAACGCAATGGCCATGAACGCAATGGCGCCCAGTGCGATAACAATGCTCTTGATCGTCAATTGGCCGCGGCGGTAGAGATACACGGGCGCCGCCACCGAGATGAGCATATAGGTGATGATGAAGCCATAGGTGGCGACGGTGCCGATCCAGCCATAAATGTCAAACGGTTTGACATGGAACAGGATCAGGATGGCCGCCGGCACAAAGGTGAACACGGCTGCAATGCTCACGGCCACATGCGGCGTCTTGTTGTCCGCGTGCGCATCGCCGACGGCGGTATGGAACAGGCCATGGCGGCCCATCAGGAACAGAATGCGCGCGCCGGCATTGATGCAGGCCAGCACGCAGGCGAAGAAGCTGACGACCGCGCCCAGTGACACCAAGGGCGCGAGCAACCCGACGCCAGCGCGGATCGCCAGCACATTCAGCGGCGCGGCGCTCTGGTCGAGGGTCTCGTGATAGCCGGCAAAGCCCAGCACCAGGCCATACGACGACACGATGAACAAGGCACCCACCAGCACGGCGCTTAAGACGACGGCGCGCGGAATGGTGCGCAGCGGGTGGCGCGCTTCGGTGCCCAACGCGGTCGCGCTCTCAAAGCCGACAAAGCTGAAGATGGCCAGCACCAGCCCGAGGCGCAGCGCGTTGGGCGTCACGCCTTTGAGCGAGAACTGCTGCCAGTCCACGTGCCAGCCGTTTTTGATCAAGGTCAGCACGACCAGCAGCGCAATCAGCGACACCGACAAAAGCTCGGGCGCCAGCATCAGCCGCGCCGACAGTTGAATGTCTTTGTAGGCGACCAGCCACGCGACGCCGACCACCAGCGCGGTGAGTAGCCACGCAAGCGGCACGGGCGGCACATCGCCGAATTTTGTCAGCGGCTGCAACAACACGTTGGCATAATTGGTGAAGCCGCTGGTAACCGCCGACGCCGTGCCGATGTAGGCAATCAACAAAGCCCAACCGGCCAGCACGCCAAAGAGCGGATTCAGCCCCGCGGCGATATAGGTGTAGAGCGAACCGGGCGAGGCGGAATGGCGCGAGAATTGATTGATGTTCGCGGCCACCAGCAAAATGCCGACCAGGGCAAACACGTATGCCAGCCATGTGCCGTTGCCGGACATGGCAAAGACCAGCGGGATCACCACGGTCGGCGTGGCCGTCGGCGCAATGTTTGCAATCGACTGCGCCAGCGTTTCGAGGGGCGAGAGAATCTGGTCGTTCAGACCATACGAGGTGTCTTTTTTCTTGCGCATGAGGTTCCTTTTTTAGGTGTGTAAAAATACGGCGGGTTAGAGCGCGGCAACGCAGGGACTGATGAAGTCCTCGACCAGCGTGATGCTGCCGCGATAGCCGGCATAGGCGCGGTTGAGCACCAGACGGTCGCTGACGGGAAAACTGATGCTGAGCTGCGGCACGCCCAGGTCTTGCGCGATCTCCTTGTCGAGCGAGCTGCCCAGAATATACGTGGCGCCGGCCGCCTTGACGGCCTGCGCCACGCTCCATTGGTCGGAGGTGAAAACGACCGGCGGCGGCGCGGCGTATTCGAGCTGGGTGAGCGTCTGGATGATGGCCGGCCGGTGTGCTTCGGGCGGCGCGTCGGTGATCACCGCCACGGCCGGGATCTGGCTGAAATCGTTGACCAGAAAACGCAGGACGCCCGTCACCGTGCTGCTGTCGCCAATGACGGCAATGCGGTGCTGGATGCCAAAGCCGGTGAAGATCATGCCGGCCCGGTCGAAATAATCATAGGTGTACTGGTCTTCCGCGGCGATGACGCGCTCGACAACGGCGTGTTCGAGGTTCAGCGCGGCCGCGACCGCGCGCAGAAATTCGGCGGTCGCCGTCGGGCCGATGGGCGGGCCGGGATAACGCAACGACGGCACGCCGAATTTTTGCTGGTAGCGGGCCAGCACGCCCTCGGCCAGCCAGGGCGACAGCACGATGTTCAACGCGGCGCGCGCGGACTGTTTGACCTGCTCGATGCCTTGGCGCTGGGTCACGAAAGTGTTGACCGTCAGGCCGAGCAAGCCCAGCAGTCGCGCGATTTCCTCGGTGTTGCCAAGCCAGTATATGTCTTGGGCCGGCACCATGCCGAACAAATTGACCAGGTGCGGCTCACGCGGCCCTGCCACGGCGACTTGCTGGGCCAGTGCCTCCCACAGTTTTTCGTAGCCGTGGTAGTTCGTGCCGGAAAAACCGCCCGTGGAGGCATGCGCGACCGGCACATTTTTATCGGCATACTCGGCCACGATGGACGGCACGTCGTCACCAATAATCTCGGCGGTGCAACCGGTCAACACCACATACAGGTCGCCATCCATCACCTCGATCGTGCTGGCAATTGTTTGCCGCAGGCGTTTTTCGGCGCCGAACACAATATCACGTTCATAGGTGTTGGTGCTCGGCACGGTGGCGCCGCCGACGTAGCCGCCGCCGGAATAGCCGGCGATGAAATTCTGCCCGTTGTACAGCATCATGCCGCAGCCCGGGCCGCAATGCAAGATGGGGATGACGCGGTGCAGCGCCTTGGCGGTCGAAAGCGCGCCGCCCAGCGCGCACGAGTAGCGCGGGCTTTCAGTAAGGATGTTCATGCCTGGGCTCCGCTTAAAATATATTTGAAGGGATTTTGTTCGTACCACGCCGCGCGGTACGGCAATGCTTGATGGCGCGCCAGCTTGACGGCGAAGCTCGGATTGGCGAGCGCATTGGCGAAGCGCGTGCCGATCGCCAGCAAGCCGCTGTAGCCAAGGTAGGTCATGCCGTAATCATAAATCGGCACGGTCGGGAAGCCCTGTTTCGCGCCCCAGCAGGTGGTCATGTCATCGGCCACATACAGGTCGGGCTTCAATCGGGCGAGGGCGTTGGCGGTCTCGAAATGCTGGATGTTCGCCACGTTGATTTGCGCGCCGCCACTCTGCGCGGCCAGCCGGTTGATGCTTTCGGCGATGACCTCGTCATAGTGGTAGACGGTGGTGCCGACCAGTTCAAAGCCGAGTTCCTGGGCCAAAAGCGAAAAGGTCATGGCGCGCGCCTGGCCGGCGCTGACGAAGACGCGCTTGCCTTGCAGCACGCGGCGCAGCTCGGCGAGCGGCGCGGCAACGCGCTGGTGTTCGCGCTCGATCAGCGCCTCGGTCGCGCGCTCTTTGCCCAGCAGCGCCGCCAGCGCGCGCAGCCAGCGATCCGTGCCTTCCAGGCCGACCGGCATCAGCTCGCGCGTGTGCGGCACACCGTAGCGTTCGGTCAGCGTGCGCGCAAAATAATCGCCGTAGGCCAGACAGGTGGCGGTCGTGGCCGCGGCCGAGACGGTCTTGCGCAATTGCTCGATCGAGGAATAACAGGGGATGAAGTTGGCGCGCAGGCCGAGTTCGCCAAGCAGGCGCTCGAGCTCGACTTCATCCAGTCGGCCAACGGTCAGCGGGCTGATGACATTCACCAAATCCGGTTCCTTTTCGGCGCGCGGTTCCAGCAAATACTCGCTGATGCCGTGAAACGCCGCGTCAAACCCGGTGGCCCAGACACTCGAACGAAAGCCTTCGCACTGGCTCAGGACCAGCCGCGCCTGCACCTCGTCCTGCAGTTCGTTGACAATGTTGGCGACGGGATCGCCGATGATGCCGGACGCGCACGAAGTGAAAATAAAAATCGCCTCCGGGTGATAGCGCGCATCGGCGGCCTTGACGGTTTCGCGCAGCTTCTGCTCGCCGCCGTGGACAATGTCCGTTTCACGCAAGTTGGTGGCGTACCAGCGCGCGTTGTAAATGCGTTGCTGGCCGCGCACCACCTGGCCGCACCGATTGAATATGTTCATGCACGCGCCGCTCGCCGCGCAGCCCACCGGCGCATGCACGATCGCGACCGTGTTCTGCACCGTCAGCAACGTGAACATGCTGTACCATTCCTGGCAGACGGTCGCTTGATTAAACGCGCGCGCCGCCTTTTTCAGGCATTTGCCCTTGACCTGCTGGTTCAGGCAGCCGCAGGTGTCGCCCTGCGCAATGCATGAGCCGAGCCGGTGCTCGCGAATGGGAACTGGTTTGATGAGTGCCATGATTGAAATTCCTCAGCCGTGTGAAAATGTTTCGAGTTGCCGGTCGTACAATTGGCCGGCGAAATCCTTGCCGCCGGGAATGCCGCAGGCGTCGGCGCGGCAATGCTTGCAATGGCGGAAGACCGGTAGAAATTCCTCGGCGGCGGCGCGGGCCGCGTTTAGTTGGTCGCACGTCGGCACGGGATAGTTGGCCAGCTCGTATTGCGGGATCAACGGCAGAATGTTGATCAAGGACGCGCCGGCCGCCGCCGTCGCGCGCGCCACTTCAGCCACATGCTCGTCGTTGAGGCCGGGGATCAGCACCAGGTTGATCTTGACGACCAGACCCAACGCCACTGCGGTGCGGATGCCGGCCAATTGGGCGGCAATCAAAATCGTGGCGGCTTCCGCGCCTTCCAATTGTTTGTCTTGGAACATGACATTTGCGCAGATCTTGCCCAGCACGCGCGGATGGACGGCGTTAACCGTCACCGTGACCGTTTCAACGCCCGCCGCGGCCAGCGCGGCCGCGTGTTCGTCCAGCAGCAGGCCGTTGGTGCTGACGCAGCAGAGCAAGTGCGGAAAACGCGCATGCACCAGCCGGAACGTCTCGAGCGCATGGCCGCTCGCCAGCGGGTCGCCCGGCCCGGCAATGCCCACCACCGCCAGCTCGGGGCAGAGCTTCAGCGCGCGCGCCACCGTGTCCACGGCTTCCTGCGGCGTGAGAATTCCGCGCGCCACGCCGGGCCGCTCCTCGCATTTGTTGAAGGCGCGCTTGCAGAAACGGCATTGGATGTTGCAGAGCGGGCTGACTGGCACGTGAATCCGGCCGGGCTTGTGATGCCCGTCTTGGCTGAAGCACGGATGGCGCCTGGCCAAATGCGCGAAGGCATCGTGGCTTGGCGTCACGCGCTGGTCAGGCGCGCCGGCGCGTGGCGCCGCAAGAGTGGTGGGTTCGAGAGTCTGGATCATGGGTCTCCTTATATATGGGCGCCGTTAGGTTGCAGCGCCTCGGCCTCGATGCGCAAAATTTGTTCGGCCCGCGTCGCCGCCCACACGCGCAACGCCTGGGTGTCCAGCGGCGCGGGCACGGTCGACTGGGTGTGCTCCGCAATCTTCCGCGCTAGGTTTTTATAAATGGCAGCCTGGGCCGAGTCGGGCGCAGCCTCAAGCGTCGTCTTGCCTTGCAACTCGCTTTGCGTCACGGTCATCGAGCGCGGCACGTACTCGACCACCTGCGTCTTGGTGTGCGCCACGAAATCGTCAATGATGTTGCGCGCATAGGTGGTGTTGACCGAGTTGGCGATCACGCCGCCCAGCAGCGCGCCGCCCGCGTTCGAGTATTTCTGGATGCCCTTAAAAAGATTGTTCGCCGCGTACAGCGCCATGAAATCCGCCGACGACACGGTGAAAACATGCTCGGCAATGCCCTCGCGGATCGGCATCGCAAAGCCGCCGCAGACCACATCGCCCAAGACATCATAGATCACGATGTCCAGCTTCAATTCCTCGAAGACATGCAGTTGCTTTAATAATTCGACGGCGGTGATGATGCCGCGGCCGGCACAGCCGACGCCCGGCGCCGGCCCGCCCGCCTCGACGCAATAGATGCCGTTGAAGCCCTTGAAGACGACGTCATCGAGGACAATGTCGTGTTTGTCGCGCATTGTGTCGAGCACGGTCGGTATATAGTGGCCGCCGCGCAGAGTGTTGGTCGAATCGCTCTTCGGGTCGCAGCCGATCTGCATCACGTTATAGCCCGCCACGCTGAGTGCGGCCGAGATGTTCGACGTGGTGGTCGACTTGCCGATGCCACCTTTGCCGTAAATGGCAATCTGCTTGATGCGCGTGCTCATGGATGGGCCTTGATGTTCAAGTGCGGAAAACGCGCGAGTTGCGCGCGAATGTGGGCAAAGGTCTGCGGCAACTCGGCCACCGTGATATCCGGCGCGGCGTAATCATAAATGCCCTGCGTCATCAGCACATCCTGCGCGGCCGGCCCGATGGCGCTGACAATGACGGCGGCGCAATCGTCCAGCAGGCGGGCGTTGGCCAGCAGGGCGCCCTGGTGGTCCGCGGCGCCGCAGGCCGCCGTGGTGACGCGCGTCTCGATCAGCGGCCAGGCATCCCCGCGCGCTTCGTAGATCGCAAAGCGCACGGCTTTGCCGAAGTGCTGGACCCGCTGGCCGTCGGCGTGATAGGCAACTGCAATGCGCATGGTCGTCTACTTGTTCAGGATGACGCGGTCAACAAAGGTGTCGACGGAGCCCTTGCCCGGCGCTGTGATATCGGCCGTCACCGATTCCAGCAACTGGCGCTCGCGGTCTTCCACACCGGACGACGGGCTCACCTTGTGCGGCGTCAGCAGCACGACGATCTCGGACGTCTTCTTCACGTCAATCTCGTGCCGGAAGGCGTAGCCCACCAACGGAATCGAGCCAAGCACCGGCACGCGCTCGTCCGACTTGGCAATCGTGTCCTTGCGCAGGCCGGACAAGGTGAACAGCTCGCCGTCTTTCAACACCACATGGGCCGTCGTTGCGCGCGTGTTGATGACCGGGTCGTTGCCGCTGCCCCACCCGACCAGGCTGTTGACGGTCGCGTCAATCGCCAGCGTCAGCGTATCCTCGCCGATGGTCGGCGTGATGGTCAGCGAAATGCCCGTGCTGGCTTGTTTGCTGAGCGTCGCGTCCGGCGTCGAATAGGCCTTGTAACTGATGTTGTCCAGCGACGAAATCGTCGCGCGCTGGCCATTGAGCGCCACGACCGTCGGGCTGGACAACAGCTTGCCGTGCCCCGTGCGCACCAGATAATTGATGAAGTTGGCCGCCGCCTTGGGCCGCATCCCTTGTATCTGCACGCTTTGCGCGGCATACTTCGCCCAACTGTCCGGCGACATGTTCAGATCGGCCCGCCCTTTCGATTGCGCGAAATCAAGCTGCATGTCCACGTTTTCCGGCAAGGTCTCCTTCCACGCCTCGAGTGCCAGGCCAAAATTGAAGTCGTCACCCAGCTCGAGCTCGATGATCTGGGCCTCGATCCGCACTTGTTCGGGCGGCACGTCAAACTCTTTAAAGGTGTTCAGGGTGGCGTCAAAGTAGCTGGGCGCGTCAACATAGTAGATCTTGTTGACCGTGTCGTCCGCATACGAGACGGCAATCTTGCTGGCCAGCGCGGAGGTGGCCAGCGCGCCCAGTTCCGACGCGAGCCGGTTCTTGGCCTTGTACGTGCCAAGCTTGGTGCCGTCCTCGAAATACTTCACGCCATCCTCATCCAGCGCCTTGATGACCGACTCAAGATACGCATACTGGAAAATGGGCGCGGTCACCAACAGGATTTCCTGGCCGGTCTTGGTGTTGACCGACACTTCCACCTTGCCGTTCTCCTTGGCCACGGCCGTGCTTAAATATTCCGCAATTTCCGCGGCAATCCCCTTGGTCTTCAGATGATAGGCCTTGATCAGGAAATCCATGTCATCCTTCGAGTCAATCACCTTGACCGCCGTGCCGGCCGCCGGCGTCGCCGGCAGGGCATTGTAATACAACTGGCCTTTGGTGAAGGCATCCGCGCCGCCCTGCGCCGCGGCGGCAAGGCTTTCAGCCGAGGCCTCCGCTGGTTTCACTTTCACCTCGTTTCTGACGGTCACCTCGGCAAATACGGCGGTGCCGGCCAGCAGCAGTGCAGTTGCAATCGTTGTCTTTTTTATCTTCATCATGTAATCATAAGTAAACATTAATAGTAAAAACTAAGTAGTTGATATACAATATATTACAATTACTATACATTACTACATTAGTTTGTTGATCAACAATATAACATATTTGAATGCGTTTGTCAAGTACCCGGCGATTGTGCCCGGCGATTGTGGAAGAATGGAAGGATGGAAGGGTGGATGAATGGAAGGATGGGGCAGCGGCGCTGACTATCGCGCTCTCTGCTACCTAAAACCCAAAACTTTTCAATCCCGTCGGTGGCGCATGCGCGTCAACTTAAGCGGCTGGAAGTCGCATTCTACGACCGCGCCGCACGTAGACGCGGCATCTTGCCGTGTTACTGAGAAAAGCGGCTGGAAGCCGCTTCTACGAAAGATGTGTTTGTTAAGTTGACGCGCATGCGTCGGTGGCGGGACTCCAAGCCGCCTAAAACTCAGCAGCCGCGGCGGCAACTGCAGCACTGGCGCGGCATTTCAGAACCTTGCAGATCGAACATTGCACATCGCCACTAGCAGCAGCATGCCCAGCAGCATTGGTTCCGGCACGGCCTCATAGGCGCCCATGTCGACAATGCTTTGCTTGATGCGCGCCGTGGCGTCCAAATCGAATACGCCGACCGCATAGGCGTTCGAACCGGCATTGATGCATGGCGAGCCCGACACCAGCCGGTAGTTGCCGCCGTCGGCGTCAACAAATTGCGGGTCGTTGGTGATCGTGCCCTCGCCCATGATCTGCGGCAAGGTGCAGACAAACGCGCAGGTGATGTTGGCATCGCCAGTCTTGCAGTACCAGTTGGCGTTGGTGACCGGCGTGCTGTTGCCATACACAATCGCATTGCGCAGCCCGCTGCTCACCATCAGATAGACGCCGCCGCCTTGATTGGCCGAGCGATTCGAGACGATCGTGCAGTTGCTGAGCTGCGTGGCATAGGACGCGATAGCGCCGCCGTAGGCCGGCCCGGTGTTGCGCGTGAAGAGGCAGTTGTTCACTTCGCCGACGGTGAAATAGGCCCCGCCGCCATACTGGCTGCCGGCGCTGATGGCGTTGTCTTCGAAGCGGCAATTGTTGATCACGCCGCGGTACTGCGTCCAGGAATTGAGAAACATGCCGCCGCCGCGGCCTGTGACCACGCGATTACCCTGCAGCAGGCAGTCCACCATTTCGAAGCCCGCGCGAAAGACCAGCACCCCGCCGCCACTGCCTTTTTGCGACAGATTGCCGCTGATCACGCAATTGCTGATGAAGCCGGAGGCCGCGGCATGCACGCCGCCACCGTCATAATTCGAGACAACGTTGCCGTTGATCAGCGAATCGCGCAGGATGCCGTTGGTCGGCCAAGCCATGCCAGCGCCGTAGCCGCTGCACCAGTTGCTCGAGAGCTGTGATGCGTACACCGCCGCGCCGTTCGAACCAAAAACACCGCCGCCGTAATTCTCAGCGGCATTGCCGACAACAATGCAATTGGAGACCACGGCATCGGCCAGAAACACGCCGCCGCCGCTGCGCTCGAACAGGCCTTCGCCTTCGTTTTTGCCAAACGTGGCGCCGTTCGAAACGGTGAAGCCGAGCAGTTGCGCGCCACTCGTGAGATAGACTGCGCGCACGGCATTGCTGCCGAGGCCCAGCGCGGAGCCCGGGTCGCGCGCGCCGGCAATCGCCGTCACCGCCGGTCCGCCGACGCTGGCAAGCGTCAACGCATTCGTCACCAGCACGCGATTGGCCAAGGCAAAGCCAGGCGTGAACTGCGCGCCGCTGGCGTACACGCCGGTGTTGACCAGAATCAGCGCGCCGGCGCCGGCGACATCGACGGCGTCCTGTATCGCGACGGCGGCCGTCGCCCAATTGGTAAAGGGGCTTGCGGCACCCGCGCCATTCTGCGCGTCCACGTAATGGGTGGCCGCGCCGGCGCACAAGGCACCGCACGAGAAGAGCATGAGAATTATGGCCACGAAGGCACGCAGACACGAAGTTGAAGCGGTATTCGGTATTCGGTGTTCGGTATTCAGTGCAGCGATCGCACCGGATGCTGAATACTGCTTACCGAACACGTTTTCCGCCGCTTCGCATCGTCGTGCTGCACCTGCTGAAGTAAAGATAGTTGTCATGGGCCTAGTATACCAAACACCGCAGCAATTGTCAGAAACCAAGGCACCACCAGAGACCCCCACGACCTCGCGTCGTGGGTGAATGAGATTGAATAAAAAGGCGCGCCGGTGCTTTTTTCTCAATCTCTGCGTCCACCGATCCCGCCGTCGGCGGCGATCGGTGGGGCGCCAGATTTGAGAGAAAGCCGCACCTCAGCATCCGCGGCGTGCCCCGCGGCCACGAATGCTGAACTGGTAATCAGTGATCAGTGATCGGTGACCGGTGCTGCGGTGTGCTGAAAGAAAGTGGGAGGCCAAGCCGCACGGCTTGGAATGCAGTATCTTGTCTCTCCGATTGCGACTGCAAGAGTGCACTGACAAATACAAATGCGATAAGCGCCGCCCACGCGCAGGCGCAAGCTCAGTGACCGCAACGCTTGCGCAGCAGCCAGGCGGCCAGAACAAACCAGAGCGTGCCGGGTTCCGGCACGACATCAATATACGCGGTGCGCAGATACGCGCCGGTCGCGCCGTCGCTGCTGGCGACGCGCAATGCCACCGCGTATGTTTGATCATTGGTATAGGTATGCTCGACGATGGCAAGGTTACTGCCGTTGGTGTCAACGGTGCCGTCGGCCTCGAAGTCCCACGCATACACAAGGCCGTTCAGATTGGTGCCCCATGCCTCGGCGCTTAACGTCACACTCAGCGGCGCGGGGCCGAACGCGGGCACGCCATCGAAGGCGCACTGCAGACTGCCCAGCGCGAATTCATGCGCGCCGATGTCAACGATGCTCTCCGCAATGCGCGGCTGGCCGGCCACATCGGTGGCGCCGGGCGCGTAACTGTTGTTGCCCGTGTTGCGGCAGGGCGAAGAGGCGCGCAGGCGCAGGTCATACTGTTCCCAGCCGCAGAACCGCGGGAGGTTGGTCACGGTTGGCACGCCCGCCAAGGTTGGCGTGGTGCAGCAGGCGGCGTAAGCGGCGGCGTCAAAGGCGGTGGCGTAGAAATTCGCGCCGTTGGGTGCCGTGTTGTAATAGATGATCGAGTTGCGCATCGACAGCGGGTCGGCAAAGACGCCGCCACCAAAGCTGACGGCACGGTTGGATACAATGGTGCAGTTGTTGACCACGCCGTATTTGCCGTAAATGCCGCCGCCAAAAATCTTCGCAATGTTGCCGTAGATCAGCGTGTTGTTGACTTCGCAACCACGCTCGGCGTAGACACCGCCAGCCTGGCTGTCGCTGGCGTTAAAGCAGACAAGACTGTCGTTCAGCGTGGCGCCATTGCAGTAGGCGCCGCCGCCCATTTGCCTGGTCACATTGTTGGAAAGGACGCAGCGCGTGATGGTGCTGCCGTCGGCGCAATACACGCCGCCGGCGCGATTCGTGGCGTAATTGCCGTGGACGCTGCTGTCAGCCAGGCTGCTATAGAAACAATAGGCGCCGCCACCGCGATCATAGGCAATATTGCCGGCCGCAACGCAACGCTGGGCGGCCGCGCCATAATCAAGATAGATGCCGCCGCCGCGCGCCGCGCTGTTGGCGCGGGCCGTGCAATTGCTGAGCCGGGCATCCCGCCCGCAATAAATGCCGCCGCCGTTGGCCTGCGCCCGGTTGGAGACGGCCATGACATTCAGCAAGGTGCCCACGCCGAGATAAATGCCGCCACCATTGCTGCCGGTACCATGCCGGACGGTGAAGCCATCCATGACGGCTGGCATGCTGAACGTCAATGCGCGTCCGCGTCCGCCGGCGTCGAGAATCGTGGCCGCCGCGCCGGCGCTGCTCTTGAACGTCGCGGCTTTGTCGATCAGCAGATTGACCACCGGATAGCTGCCACTCGCCACCAAAATGAGATTGCCATGAAAAGTTGCCGCGACCGCGGCGGCGAAGGATGTCGCGGCTTGCGCTTCGGCCAGATATGGCCAGACATGCGTGCCGCTGGTGGCGATAAAATTGGTCGCGCCGGACGGGCCGCACAAAATCAGCACGACCGTGGCGGCATCGGCGAAACCAAACGTGTTGGTGCCGCTGACGATCACCACGTTGGTGCCGGCGGCCAGGGGGATAGCCGGCGCGACCCAGCCATTGGTCGCGCTGAACGCGGCGCGCGCACCGGTGACCGTGTTCGAGACCGCCATCTGCACTGGCACGGTGCCGTTGTTGAAGCCGGCCACGGTGAAATTCTGCTGTTGCAAGGCGACATACAGGGGCGTGCTGGTAATCGTGATGTCGAGCGCCAGACTGATGATGGCGCGGCCGGTGACGGTGCCGCCGTGCAGCGTGTCGGCGTGCAAGGCGAACAACTGGGTGGCATCGCCGCCTTCAAGAATGCCGTTGTTGGTGACGACCGGGCCG
>JAPLST010000009.1:6229-9824 GCA_026398485.1 bacterium | reverse complement strand
TCAATCTTTGCTTCCACCGATCCCGCCGCCGGCGTGGATCGGTGGGGAGCAACAGCACAAACAAACCGCCGGATCTTGGGTCTCAGCGCATGCAGGCGTGCAGGTTGATTGTGCCATACTGGCTGCCGGTCTACTGCACGGCAATTAACCGCCACCGGCACCCTTCATGATTAATAATTCTTTCGCGGCGAAAGAATTAGAGTTGACTTTCCGGGCCACTTCCACTACACTGAACCAACGAACATCACAAACGTTTCACCCAAATTGGCGCACGTGGACGAATGCTGCAGTGGATGACAGGCGGATTGTTGACCGGCATGGCGGCGGGCACGGCGTGCCTGGCCGTCTGCGGCGTGGTTATGCTGCCGCTCGTGCTGGGCGCGCGGCGTGACCTGTGGCACTCATATGGCGTCTTGCTGCAGTTCTCGGCGGGGCGCTTGGGCGCCTACCTGGTTGTGGGCGCGCTGGCGGGCTGGTGCGGCACGTTGCTGCACGACAGCGCATGGTATCCGTGGCTTAATGCCGGCTTGACGCTTCTGGCCGGCGTAGTGCTGCTGCACTGGCTGGCGCAGCCACGGGGCTGTGCAGCCACCCACTGCGGCTGGCCGTCATTGGCGCCGCTGCTGCTCGGCGTGGTGACCGGCTTGAGCATCTGCCCGCCGTTCGTCGCGGCGCTGGCCACTGCCATGACCAGTGGCAGCATCTTGCGCGGCACCCTGTATTTCGCCGCGTTTTTCGTGGGCACCACCGTGTATTTGCTGCCGTTGCCACTGGCAGGCAGCTTGACGCGCTGGCCATTCTGGTTGCGCCTCGGGCGCTTGGCCGGCGTCATCATTGGCTTTGTCTATTGCCTTATGGCGTTGCAGCAGGCTTTTGTGGCGCTGCATCCGCCGGCCACACCGCATGATCCATTGGGATCAGAAGAGCGGGCCGTGCCGAAGGAAGCGCGCACGGTGTTCCCGGATGCGACCCGTGGCGTGGCTGCGCCAGAGGTAGCGCAGGTTATCGCTATTCACAGCAACAGCACGCTGCTAGGGTATGTGGTTGACACGCGCGGCGCGCAGTCTGCGCCGATTGGCTATGCCGGCCCAACCCCGATTCTGTTGTGCGTCCGGCTGCCCGAGGCATGTGCCATGGTGATCCCCTTGCCCAGCCATGAATCGCCGGGATTTTTGTGGCGGGTGCTCAACAACCCGTGGTGGCATAACTTGCAGCAGGGGTCGTTGACCGCCTTGGTTGCGCGCGCGGCGGTGCCGGATGCCGTCAGCGGCGCGACCATGTCTTCATCCGCCTTGCGCGCCACGATCAATGGCGCCCTTGCCCGCGTGCGCAGTGTCGCGCCCGCACTGCTGGAACCGGCGCAACCGGCGCCCACGGGCATGGCCCGCATGACGCAGATCGGCGCAGCCCTCGCGGGCATGCTGCGGGTCATGTGGCCGTTTGCGCTGGTGGCCGCGGCGGCCCTGTGCCTGGCCATCTGGCCGCGCCTGCACACCAAATGGACGCGCGGGGCGGTCTGGCTGGCCAGCGTTGGCTTGATTGGCTTTTATCGTACGGACTATTTCTCGATCGTGCAACTGTCCGCCTTGGTGCGCGGCACAATCCCGCCGGCGTGTCAAAGCAGCTGGTTGCTGGTCGTGCTGTTCACCCTGCTCGCCCCGCTGTTTTTCGGGCGCGTCTATTGTTTGTACATGTGTCCGTTTGGCGTGATCAGTGATGCGCTCGGCCGGTTGGCGCCGTGGCGCGTCACGCTGCCGTCATGGCTGGCCGGCAGTCTGCGCCGCGTGCGGTATCTCCTCTTGGCCGGCATTGTGCTCGCCATGGTGGTGTTGCCCAGATTCCCCTTTGAGCGCTGTGAACCGTTTCATGCCCTTTTTGTGCGCAATCAGCCGCGCGCGTATGTCGTGTTTGCGGCGCTGGTCTTGCTGGTCTCCTTGGTGATGAAACGTTTTTGGTGCACCTGTTTTTGCGTCGACGGCGCCCTGTTCGAATTCATCCATCGCTTTCGCTGGAACAATGAGCCGCCGCCATGACCACCCGCACCCTCAGCTCCACCCTGGCGTTGCCGCTGGTCGGCATGGTGTGCGCGGCGTTCGTCTATTCCCTGTGGGATGCCTATGCCCACCAACCGCCGCCGGCCGCGTCACCAGCCTCATCTTGCCCTGCCGTTCTCCAGCACTCCAATCCTCCAGTTCTCCAGCACTCCAGTTCTTCCATCCCTGCCCTTGCAGCGCCGGTGTCCGCAAGCCTGACGCGCTTCAGCAGCAACGAGGCTGTGCGCGCGGGCTTGTCCTTGCGCCTGGCTGAATACTGGACAAATCTGACGGCCACGCGGGTGCAGTGCCGTTTGTGCCCGCGCCGCTGCGTGATTCCAGATGGCTATCGCGGCGCGTGCCGCGCCCGGGTCAACATCGCCGGCCGCTTGCACACCTTGGTCTACGGCAAAGCAGTGGCCGTCAATGTTGACCCGATTGAAAAGAAACCGATCTTTCATGTGCTGCCCGGCAGTCGCACGTTTTCACTGGCAACCGCCGGCTGCAACATGAACTGCAATTTCTGCCAGAACTGGGAAATTTCGCAAGCCGACCCGGCGCGTACGCGCAGTATTGATGTGTCGCCCGAAGAAATTGTCGCGGCGGCCTTGCGCGCCGGCTGCCGCTCGATCGCCTACACCTACACCGAGCCGACCATCTTCTTCGAGTACATGCGCGACACCGCGCGCCTGGCCAGACAGCACGGCTTGCGCAATATCTGGGTCACCTGCGGCTACATCGAGGAAGAGCCGTTGCGCGAATTGTGCCAGTATATTGACGCCGCCAATGTTGACCTGAAAGGTTTCTCAAAAGAATTCTATGGCACCTACACCCAAGGGCAGCTCGACTCCGTCTTGCGCTGCTTTGTCGTGCTGAAAGAGCGCGGCGTGTGGACGGAATTGACCAACTTGCTGATCCCCGGCGCGAATGACGACCCGGCCGTGATCAGCAACATGTGCGCCTGGATTGCGACGACGCTGGGGCGCGACGTGCCGGTGCATTTTTCGCGCTTCCAGCCCAATTACAAATTGCTGGATCGGCCGCCCACGCCGGTCAGCACGATCCGCATGGCGGTGGCAATCGCACAGGGCTATGGCATTCGATTTGTCTACTCCGGCAATGTCGCGGGCGACCCGCATGAGTCCACCTATTGCCCGGCATGCGGCGCCGTGGTGGTCAAGCGCACCGGTTACGACATTGATGCGCGCAATCTGCGCGATGGCGCCTGCGGAACGTGCGGCCGGAAGCTGCCCGGCATCTGGCGCTAACGTCGCGCGCAGCGCGAGCATGCATCCAGCAGTGTTCCATGCATGCCCGCAAAGCAGGAAAACGCCCGCCCATCAACGTTTTTTGTCACGTGCAGTGCCGGTTGTGGCCGCGGGGCACGCCGCGGATGCTGCGGCCCACGGGAGCCGCCGGCGTAGAGCGCACAGACAGGTAGGGCGGTCAGGCCCTTGACCGCCGCAGTCATCGTTGCGCCATTGCATCACCGGCGTGCGCGCGCAGACAGGTAGGGCGGTCAGGCCCTTGACCGCCGCAGTCATCGTTGCGCCATTGCATCA
>JAPLST010000009.1:0-6104 GCA_026398485.1 bacterium | reverse complement strand
GTCAGGCCCTTGACCGCCGCAGTCATCGTTGCGCCATTGCATCACCGGCGTGCGCGCTCATGCAGCCACGGCGGTCAGGGCCTGACCGCCCTACCTTACCCGCCGGCCATGCACGCGCAGGACCCACAACAGATTTGGCTACGTCAGGTCCGCATTTTCCCCTATAGCGGAATTTCAGACAGATGTACTTGTTCAATTGACGCGCATGCGCCAGCGGCGGAATTCATGGTTCAGGGAAAAATGGTTTTGCCGCAAAATCATTTTGTGCAAAATGAATTGCCGCAATTCATTTTTATTGTTTGACAATCCAAAACGCTTATGCTACAGTCTCCGTGCTATGAACACATTCAATGGATTAGGCATGCATCTCGGCAACCTGTCACGCCTTGCGCGCGCACAAACCCGGTCGATCAGCCCGGAGAATTTCACCGGCGAAAAGGGGCGCGCGGGCATGGCCACGGAAGGAACCGGCCAGCAATGTGCGCGCGATCTCGGGGTCGGATGGAAAGTGAGCCCCTCCGTGCGCATCAACGCCGGCGACGTTTTCACCGTTGCCGACATCCATGGATCAGGGGCCGTTCAGCACCTCTGGTTTACGCCGACGGGGAATTGGCGCTGCGCCATTCTGCGCATCTATTGGGACGGACAGGCGCACCCATCGGTTGAGGTTCCCCTCGGTGATTTTTTCTGCTGCGGCTGGGGCACCGACGACGGACGCAACCATACCGGCGCCAACTTCCGCCAACTCTCCTCCTTGCCGGTCTGCGTCAATCCCGGCAGTGCCTTCAATGCCTACTGGGAAATGCCCTTTCGCAAGCACTGCCGCATCACCGTCGAAAATATCCAGCCGCGCGATGCGAACAATCCCGCAGCCGGCGCGATGACACTGTACTACCAGATCGACTACACCCTCACGGACGTTCCCCACGACTGCGCGTATTTCCACGCCCAGTGGCGGCGCTCAAATCCACTGCCCTACCAGACCGTGCATACCCTGCTCGACAATGTCACGGGCCAGGGACAATATGTCGGCACATTCATTGCCTGGGGCGTGCATAACAACGGCTGGTGGGGCGAGGGCGAAATCAAGTTCTACATGGACGGTGATACAGACTATCCCACCATCTGCGGCACCGGCACCGAGGACTACTTCTGCGGCTCCTACAATTTTGATGTGGGCAAGGAGCACGGCGGGTATCGCGAGTTCTGCACCCCGTATGCGGGCATGCATCAAGTGTTGCGCCCGGACGGGTTGTACCAGTCGCAGACACGCTTCAGCCTCTACCGGTGGCACATCGTGGATCCGGTACGCTTTGAGAAAGAATTGCGGGTCACCATCCAGGCACTCGGCTGGCGCAGTGGCGGACGCTACCTGCCGTTGCAGGACGACATCGCCTCAACGGTCTTCTGGTATCAAACACTGCCAACCGCCCCGTTTCCACAACTGCCAGGAAAAGATTATTTGGAAGTAATCTAATCACGACTCACGACTCACCGCCGCTCATCCTCCCAACGTCCCAACCTAACCTCTCCCCCACCGTCCCTCTGCCACTTGGATATTGGACATTCCTTGCTGCTCGGAGTCCCGTCAAAGGCGGGATTCGATATTCGATATTCGTCTGCTATAAAAATGAACTGCGGCAATTCATTTTGCACAAAATGGTTTTCAGAAACCATTTTTCCCGGAAGCCAGAACGCCCGCCGCCTATCATTTCAGCTTTCAGCTTTTCTCCGTCTGATTCACAACTTCATCTCCTTTCCCGTCCCAACCTCTCAGCCTCACCTCACTTTCCGCCGCTCAAGCACCAAGGACTAAGGACCAAGGACTCTTCTCGCTGCACATCTTCCCAGCCTCATCCCCAGAAACTTCCCAACTTCGTTCCGCACCGGCCCTCGTCTTTCTGCCCTCGACTCACCACTCACCACTCACCACTCACCACTCACCACTCACGTGTCTCAACTAAGGACAAAGCACCAAGGACTAAGCACCGCTGCTCATTGCCGTATTCTCAAGACCATTTTCAGCAGCATGCCCAGCTTGCCCCAGCGGCCCTTCTTCTTCGCCATGATCGTGTCGTACAGCGCCTCTTCGTCTTGCGGCGGCGTCATCTGGCGCGGGTTCTCGGCCAGTTGCAGTGCGTGGGACGGACAGGTCGGCACACACAGGCCGCAGCCAATGCACCGGCCGGGATTGATCTTCGCCATGCGCGGCGTGCCAGCCAATGTGATCGCCTTCACCTGGCAGCGCGCCACGCAAATGCCGCAACCCGTGCATGCATCGGCGGCGACGACGGCGTGATAATTCGTGGCCCAAAAATCAACCGGGCGCGGCAGCATCTTGTGGAACGAGAGCATCCCGCAGCAACAGCCGCAGCAGCCGCAGACAAACTCGGGCCGTTGGGCATTGCCGGACTGCAGCACCAAGCCGTCCGCCTCGTTCTGCCGCAGCGTGGCCAAGGCCTCCTCGCGGCTGACTTCACGCCCGTGCTTGCGGCGCAACACCATCGCGGCCATACCGCCCCAGGCAAGGCAGGTTTCCTCCCGGGTCGTCTTGGTGCAGTGCTTCTTGCGCAGGGCACTGGCTTCGCGGCACACGCACCGGAGCACGGCAAACGGGCTGGTGGCACTCCCGATAATGTCCTGGATCTGGTCGTACCTGCCCACATGGTGCTCGACCGGTATGCTGGCGTTGATCGGCACGGTGCGCATCTGCGCCGGTGCCACGGCCAGAAACGACAAACCGAACTCCTTGCTCTTCATGTAGGCGCCGACCGCGGCTAAAAATCTCGGGCTCGGCGCCCCATCCTGCGCTTCATACATGCCCACCACCAACGGCATCAGATACCAATGATCCTGCCCGTCCTTCTGCTTCCAGGCAATGGCGCCCTTCTGGAACATATGCTCCAGCAAGGGCTGCACCTGCGCCGCCGCGAACGCGGGGGCGGCTCGCTCAACAATCTGATCCAGCGGGAGCGGCTTGTAGGACAGATGCAGCGCCAGTGCCGCTTCCTCCGCCGTGAATAACTGCTTGAGGAAACGAAGGTCGGCTCCCGACTTGGTGGCCGGAAACCCGACGGCCTGCTGGTCAAGATGCTGTTGCAGGCGCCGAAACGCGCCGTCGTCCGTGCTCACGCGCCGTCTCCGTTGCCGCACAGCACCGCAGTCAACACCGGCGGCGCGCGGCACACAGGCCGGCGGCGCCGAACAAGACTGTGAACACACCGACGGGCTCGGGCACGATGACATCCGGCAACACCGTGATTTCGAGCGTGTCGACCACGGCGGGATCAAGATTGGCCTGCACCGCGCTGCTCAGCCGGTCGGCAAACGGGAAGCCGTAGACATCCGAATAGCGCCAGAAGGCCTCGCCATAACCATTGTAATAGGGCAAGGTCGTCTGCACGTCACTGAACGCCTGGGTCTGCACCGTGGCAAACCAATTGCTGCTGGCTTCGCTCTGGAAGGCGAGGCCCGTCACCTGGTCCGTGGCGGCACAGCCGATAAAGCCGCAGGCGAAGCCGGCGAAGACATCGCGCACGGCCGCGGAATAGACGTCATTGTCCGCCATTGAGCCGCTGTCCGCGCCGTTGATGGTGTAGAGCGGGTTGTTGGCATAGACCTGATAGGCGATATTTGAGTAGGCAAAGGTGACGATGTTGGTGATGCCGATGCCGCCGGCCGTAAGGCTGCCGCCGGCCATGATCAGTTGATCAACGCCCAGCAGGTTGGTGAACGAGGTCAAAAATTGATAGCGCTGGGTGGTCAGCCGCGGCGGCTGCATGCCGGCCGGGCCCGAGAACAAATCGGAAATAAGGATCGGCCGGCCTGATGCGCGGACGACATCAATGTAGACGCCCAGCGGTTGATACGGTCCGATGGTGCCGGCGGCATACGCGGTCGGGCCGAGGACGCGCAGGAAGCGGTTGCTGGCGTCGGTCAGGACGGCCGAATCGTTCGTCGCGGCAGACCGCAGCTTGGCGATCATCGTCGCAGAACCAACATCGTAACCCAGCGTTTGGAGGATCGTCGGGCCGCTGTAGGTGCGCAGCACAAAAGGGATGCCGAACATGTTGATGCCGGTCAGGTCGGCCGCATCATACGGCTTGCCAGTGAAGGTAATCTCAACACTGTCCCAGCGCGTCGAGTAATCCGCATCGGTGGTATTGCTGGGCGAGGGACCGGGCAATTGCCCCGCCACATTGGTAACCGGAACCGACATCGGGTTTCCCAGCGACACATAGAAGACGCCGGCAACAATATCGGTCAACATGACGCCGCCGGACAATTGCGCGAAGGAATACGCCGTCGTCAGCGCAATCGCACCGCCGCTGTACGATGCGTCAAATGCATTGGTGGTGCCTTTGCGGAACATCACGTAAACATTGGAATCGCTGTGCGCAAGGTTCTCGTTGACGAACCGCAGCTTGAGCGCCGCGTGCGTTGACACAGACGCTGCGCACAACGCGAGCAAAACGGCGAACAACAGTACGCGTGCATTCATGATTGTTTTCCCCGGTTAGTTAAGCTTGCATTATAGCAAGTATACCCTGATTATGCAACAAAGCGTGTCGGTGGTAGCGCGGTAGGGATGCGTGGTTGTGCACTGCAGCACTGCAGCACCAGTCACAACTGTGCTTCGTGCTTCGTGCTTGGTCACGGTCTGAACCAAGAACCACGGACTAAGCACCGCTGCTGCAAGCGCACCAAGAACCAAGCATCTTCGTGCGGCCTACGGCCGCTTTATAAATTGTCGTGTCGCACGGCAATTTTCTCATGTGCTACATTCGCGCCAGGCTCTATCCTCCACACAAACTTTGGATATTGGACATTCCTTGCTTGATATTGGTTATTCGATTGCCGCAATCGTCTCTCTTCGGCGCAGTCCACTGACGCACCGCCGCATCCCGCCGCTGGCGGGACTCCAAGCAGCCGACCACTGACGCACTCAGCACCGTCCTCCGTCTCTCTATGTCAGCTTTTCAGCGTTTTAGCGTTTCAGCTTTTTCTCAACCTATTTCAGCTTTCAGCTTTTTTTAAACTATTCCTCGCCTCCCAGCCTCTCATCTTCCCAACTTCACAACCTCTCCCCAGTCGGCCCGCTGCCCTCGCTCCTTTACCTTCTGCATTCATCAGCTGCTTGGAGTCCCGCCAACGGCGGGATCATCATTCATCACTCATCATTAGGCCTCAAGTGTCAAGTGTCACGCCTGACCCCGCTCTCCCTGGGCTGTGTGTTTCCAGTTTCGTGGCTTTTCGTGTTTTTCGTGGCCATACGCGTTTGCTGCAGTTCCTTGTCGTGTCCTCGCCACTCGCTCTAGAATAAGCACCAAGGACAAGTACTTAAGGACTTTGCAGAACGGATCTCGGACTTCGCTCACGCCCTCGCTCCCCCACCTCGTGCACGGCCTGACCTTAATCTCGGCCCGACATCAGCAGAAAACGGCGTAGAAACCGCTACTCCTCTGCAAGGAGCCGGGCACTGCCCGTTTGCAGATGCTGGTCGAAGGCAAAGACGTGGACAATGTTCCGGTCGCGCAACACGATGCGGGAGATGCAGTCCACCAGCGACACGCCGGCCGCCGCATGGCGGCGAAACTCGTCCCATGCGCGGCCGAGGAGTCCGGCATCCACGGCAACAATCTCAATGTGCTGGCTGTTCAACAAACGCTGGCCAAATTCCACGGCATGCGCCGCATCCACGCGGCGATGCAGGAGATTGACCGATTCGCTCAACACCAACGTCGTGGTGATCAAGGGGCACGGTCGTTGGCGAATGCGCGTAAAGATAGCCTGTGCCGCGACGTGGTGCTGGTCGCGTGCGTATTCCAGGGCGAAGAACGCGCTGGTGTCAACGAATACGGCGGTGCTCGCCATACAGGTACTGGTCGTGGTTGGCGGCAATGTCACTTGGCGCATCAGCGCCCGCGTCAAAAGCGTTCGAGCCTAGCTGCCAAAGCGGATCGTCCTGAATGCGCGCGCGCCGGCCGGCTACCGTCGCGGCCATTTCACGAAACAGCGCCGACAGACTCATGCGCCGCTCGACCGCAATCCGCTTGAGCTGCTCGTAAAGACTGGCATCCAGCCGCAGGTTGGTCGTGACATAT
>JAPLST010000218.1 GCA_026398485.1 bacterium | reverse complement strand
TGGCCGCCAGCAGCCGGCCGGCCGCGTGCTGGCGCCGCAGCAGGTCGGTCAGCACGGCATTGTCACGCAAATGCTCGGCGCCGGGCATGCCACCCGGCAGGGCGATTGCATCAAAGGATTGTTGCACACATTCGCTGATCAGGCAGTCGGCCACCAACGTCACACCACGCGAACAGGTCACCTGCCGGCCGCCCACCGACGCGACCGTCACCTGCACGCCGGCCCGTCGCAGCGTGTCAATGACGGCGACCGCTTCAAGTTCTTCCGTGCCGTCGGCCACGGCGACCAGGCATGTTTTCATGGCGCACTCCTGTCAGGCAATAATGGTCTGCAAGATCGCCAAGCGCTGCTCGATCTCGGCGCGCGTCAACGTGCGCAGCCGGTCGCAACTGAAGGCGGCGACATTGAACGAGCCCATGACCGTGCCCCAGCGCAGCGCTTCCTTGATGGTGGCGTGGGTGTGATTGCCGTGGCGCGCGAGGCAGCCGGCGAAACCGCCGGCGAATGAATCGCCCGCGCCGGTCGGATCGACGACGGACTCGACCGGAAAGGCCGGCACCGCCGCAAAAAAATCATCCTTGCCAAACACCATGGCGCCGTGCTCGCCTTTCTTGATGACGCAATAATCAAGGCCGAACTTCAGCAGGGCGCGGCCGGCCTTGATCAAATTTGTCTCGCCAGTGAACAGGCGCGCCTCGCCGTCATTCAGAATGGCGATCTGGACTTGGGCAAAGACCTTGGCCAGGTCGTCACGCGTCTCGCGGATCCACAAATTCATCGTGTCGCAAATGCGATACGCCGCCGGATCCATTTGTTCGATCACGTGCAACTGCAGTCCCGGCGAAATATTGGCGAGGAACAGCACCGGCGCGCGGCGATACTCGGCCGGCAGCGTCGGGCGAAACGTGGCAAAGACATTCAGCGCGGTGCAATGCGTTTCGGCCGCGTTCAGGTCGTGCAGGTAGGAGCCTTCCCAGCGGAATGTCGCGGCGCCTTTGACAATGTCGAGGCCGGCCAAGTCGACGCCGCGCGCCTGCAGCAATTGGGTGTGTTCGGCCGGGAAATCATCGCCGACAATGCCGACCAAGCCGACCTTGGCCTGAAAACTGGCACTGAGCGCGAAATGCGTGGCGGAGCCGCCCAGCATCTCGGTGCGGGTGCCCGCCGGCGTGGTGACGGTGTCCAGCGCGACGGAGCCGACGGCGGTGATGTCAGGGATGGTATTCATGCAGTGTTTTCAGTTTTCGGTTTTCGGTTTTCATTAATAATTTCTTTCGCGGCGAAAGAAATTAATGGTCACGGTTCCCACTGCGGCTGCAGGCAGCCGCCTTCGGCCAGCAGTGACGTGGTCTTGCCGGTTTCAGAATCGACCAGCATGATCTGCGAGCCGGCGCGGCAGAAGGCGATGTGGCGCGAATTGTTGGCCCAACTCGGCGCTTCATCATTGCTGGAATTGCCGGTCACGTTGTTCACTTTGCTGGCGCTCATGTCATAGACGCAGATTTCGAAATTGCCGCCGACTTGGGCGACAAAGGCAATTTTCTTGCCGTCCGGCGACCAGGCCGGCGAGGTGCAATAGGGCGACATGCCCGGATTGGAGATGCGCCGGGGCGTGCCGCCGCTGGCGGCGATAATGTAAATCTGCGGGTGGCCCATCTGCTCTTCACTCGAGTAGACAATGTTCTGCCCGTCGGGCGACCACGAGGGCGACGACTCGGCTGCGCGGCCGTGGGTCAAGCGCGTGCGGGTGGCGCCCGAGAGGCTGAGGACATACAGCTCCGGCATGCCGTCTTTGTCGAGGATGGCGGCAATCTGCCGGCCGTTGGGCGAAATCGCGCCGCTGGTGTTCATGCCGGGCATCGCCACCAGTTTCTGGGCCTGGCCGGAATGAATGTTGAGCTTGTAAATAATCGGCCGGCCCTCCAAATAGCTGGTGAAGATGATGTTTTGCCGATCCGGGAACCAGTCGGGAAAGATGGAGAGGTTGTTGCTGCGCGTCAGCGGCCGTTGCGCCGCGCCATCCGAATCACAGACATAAATATTGCGACTGGCGCCGCTTTGTTTGACGTACAGCAAGCGCGAGGCAAAGAAGCCCTTTTCTTTGAGCAGCCCGGCAATGATGTCATCGGCAATGGTGTGGGCGACGCGCCGCAGGGTTGCGCTCGAGTACGGATAGCGCTTGCCCATGACGCGTTTCTGCGCGCCGCACAGATACAGCGCAAAATCAACATTGCCGCCCGCCAGGGAGCCCTTGCCCAACACCATCGCGCCCAGGTTGGCCCAGTTCGAATAATGAATGATGTTCTTGGTGCGGTCGGCATTGTCGAGCGTGCGCGCGTCGCCCGCCGTGATGCGCGCCTCACTGAACGCGCCGTAGCGGTTCAAGTCGCGGCGGATGATCTGCGCCATCTGCGCCCCGCTGGCATCGTCGGCGAAATCCGGAATGAAAAAGGGATAGACGTCTTCGGCTTGGCCGCGAATCGGCTCGATCCGGATGGTTTCCGCCGCGCCGTTGAGCGCGCACACAACAAGCATCAGCCATGACCAGCGCAGGCTGGCCGCACACCATGCGATCTGCATTCGGGTACTCCGGTTGTTAGTTCTGCTGCTGCAACATCCACTGCACGTCAGGCGGCGCGGTCACGTCCAGCACCGCGGCTTGCATGCGTTGCCAGCCGCCGCGTTTCTTCACCGGCGCCGGCGTCAAGTAGAAGCCGACCGACATCTGGGGTTCATCGCGCTTCAGCCGCAGCAGGCCCGACGCGCCCGGCTGCATGGATTGTGGCAGGATGAAGATGATTAGCGGCGTGGGCAGCGCGCCGACATAATTATAGATCAAGCGGTTGTTTTTCTTGTTGTATTGAATGAGGAACGGTTGCTGGCCGCTGCTGCGGGCCGCCCACAAGGTCTCCACCTTATTGACCGGCAGCAGCGCGTGCGGCCCATGGGTGACCACAAACGCGCCATTGCTCAAGGTGCCGACGCCGACGCGCCAGCCGGCCGTCAAAAACGGACCCAGCGCAGGATTGAGCTGGAATGCCTTGGTGCGCACTTTCGTGGCGCTGTGCCAGAGCCACCATGTGTTGGCATTGACCGCGAACAGCGCATAGCCACTGTTCTCAAGGCTGAGGCCGCTCGAGGTCGCCGCCGCATTGGCCTGCACCCGGTAATAATACACCGTGCCGGGCATGGCGCCGAAATCATCATACTGCAGCAGCGCCGTCGTCGCGATGGGCGTGGGGCTCGCACTGCCCATTTGCGCGCTGCGCAGCACCGTGTACGACAGTGCGCCATGCACGCCGACCCATTGCAGCGCCACCTTGTTGGTGTACATGCCATCGCTGGCCAGCAATGCCGTCGGCGTGGTCAGTGCGGCATAGCCAACTGCATCCATGCTGAGCTCGCTGACACAGGCTGGCGCCACGGCTTGCACCCAATAATAATACGGCGCGCCCGCCGTGACATTCGTGTCCCAATACGAGGGATCCACGGTGGTGGCATACGGCAGCAAGCCATTGGAGACGGCCGTCGTGTTGCGGTAGAGATTGTACGAGGATGCGCCGGCGGCGGGCGGCCACCACAGCATGATGCCATCCGCAGTGCCCGCACTGGCCTCCAGCGAATCGGGCGGCAGGATGAAGGCGTAGCCGCTGTCCGACGAGCTCAAGGCGCCATCGCCGGCCGACGCGGCACCGCGTACCCAATAATAATAGGTGCGGCCGGGCATGATGCTGGTGTCGGTGTAGACCGTGGTGCTTGGGCTGGCAATCAACGCCATGGTCGCGGTGTCCAGCGCCGTGTTGCGGTAGAGTTTGTAACTGGTCGCGCCGGAGAGCGCCTGCCACTGGATGAAAATACGATCGTCGGCCGTGCCGTCACTGGCGCTCACGCCGGCGCCCGCGTTGAGGCGCGCGTAGCCGAGGGCGGGCCCGCCAAAGACACTCTGGCCATACTCGTTGTGGGTGCGCACCCAGTAGTAATACACTTGTCCCTGCATGACCGGCGTGTCGGTGTGATTGGTCATCTCCGCGCCAGACGCAATCATCCACGACGTCGCCATGTTGTTGTTCGTGTTGCGGAACAGTTCATACAGGGTCGCCCCCAGGCTGGGCGGCCACCAGATTTTGATCTGGTTGTCATACGTGCCGGCCGTGGCCAGCACCGGCGAGCCCGGTTGCGGCGTGAAATTGCGCCATGCGCCGGTGACGACAAAGGCAAACGGATTTTGCGCCGCGGCGCGAAACGCAAATTGAATGGTGGCCGTGACACTGCCATTGCTGGTCGTTGGCGGGTGGAACAGGACGACAAACTGCTCAGCCTGCTTGGGCGGGATGTACACGCTGGCCGGTTGCGCGCTGATGCTGAAATAATTCGACCACAAGCCCAGCGCTTGCACGGGCGGTGTGCTGGTCACGGCCAGCGAGGCCGAGCCGCTGTTGCTGATGACAAAGGCGCGCGCAATGGTGTAGCTGCTGCTGGTCACGCCCAAATCGACGGCGCTATAGCGCGCGACATTGCTGCCGGCGGTCGTCACGACCACTTGCGCGACATCGTCGGGGCCGACATAGTAGGCGGTCGCCAGGTGCGCGGACGCCATCTGCACGGTCAGCACCGGACTCGGGCCGAAGCTGACGCCGTCAATGTCCCAACGGTCAAACACGCGGTTGGTCACCGTCGCCGGCGCGGTCAGCAAAACCTCGGTCAGCGCGTTGTACACCAGCACGAAGGGCGTCGCAGCACTGCTGACGCCATTGGTGTCCGCCGGCGTGCAGGCAATTGTGACATCATTGCTGGG
>JAPLST010000418.1:746-14730 GCA_026398485.1 bacterium | reverse complement strand
CCGAGACGGCGGCGCTACTCGTAGCGCCCGCGTCCCGCAGGCAATGCTGCACAGGGCATCGCCGAAACTGGGTGCCGCGTTGCATTGTAGCCGCCCGCGCCGAGGGCGGCAATGCTTTGAGTAAATTCTTATTGACTCTTGGTGCGCAGGCGCTTGTGCGCGTAAATGGCAATGGCGGCGAAAGCAGCGGCGTTCGCCGGCCCCAAAAAAAGGGTTGAGATGTCCCGTTTATCACGCTGCGGCTTCAAAGCCGCGACGCACGTCATCAGAACCGCAAGCAAGCACGCGAATGCAAATATGGCTCGGAGATTGCGCATGAAGCAGTATAGCATTTGCGCGCGCACATCGCGCGCTTTAATCAGAAGCACCAACGGCGACCCCATACCGGCTTCACGTATGGCGCCTGCATCTCTGCGGCGATCTTCAGGTTCCTACAACGTCTCTCGGCAACGCTGCGTCTTTCTCGCGCACCACCGGCTTCTTAGGCTGAACGTTGATGTCGCCGCCATTGGTGTGGTCATAGTATAGCACCCCGCGGTCAGCATGTCAAACAAAAGCCAAACGACCAAGAATGCCATCTGCAATCCTCATGCCCTACTGCTCCTTGCCTCTTGTACTCCTTGTCAACAAATGTTTGCCGCCTGCCTTCCTCCCTCGCCCTTGTAGCTGCGGGCGTCTGCTTGGAGCTGGCTTGGATAGTCCCGCCAGCGGCGGCGATCCTGCCAACGGCGCGGATGACTGCGGCAGAAAAAAACCGCCCGCGACGCGGGCGGCTACAATACAGTCCCGGCACCACAAACGACAAAAAATGTCGATTGAAAGCCGCCCGCGCTGCTCCTTGACTCCTTTGCTCTTTGTCAAAGCTCTTCGTAGCTTCGTCACTGCGCGGCAAGGAATTTGAGAACAGCAAACACGCCATGTACCCGCGTAGCAATGGCGGGCCTTGCAGCGTGGTCGGGGCGACTGGATTCGAACCAGCGACTTCTTGCTCCCAAAGCAAGCGCAACGTCGTGCAAACCATATACTTGACCTCTGGTGTGGTGTTTTGAGTGCCATTTCCAGTGCCAAAAACAGGAAAAAACCGCCAATCCAACGCGGTACAAACTCACCGCAATTCTGGTACCTGCGCGCCACCGCGACGTACCGCTGCATGACCGAAAAGGACTGCCAGCCACACCGAGCCATGACGCTGTAAACGTCTTCGCCGTTGGCGATGGAGTATGTCGCGTTGGCGTGGCGCAGAGCGTGAACACAGAACCGCTTGACGCCGGCGAGGCGGCATGCTTTCCAAAGGGTGTGTAGCACATTCTCGCGCTTCCACGGATTGCCGCGCAATGTGAAGGCATGGCCGGCGATAGGCAAGTCAAAGGGGAATGCCGGCCTCGGTGCGTGCCGCTCATTGCCGCCCTTGACGCCGCGCCAGAACCGGATGCAATCCGCGCCAACGTCTTCGGCCTGTAGCTCACACGCCTCGCTGACACGGCAACCTGTTGTGCATAGGAACCAGAACAGCTTGCGCGCGTCCGGGCCCAACGCTTCCATGACCGCCTTAAGCTCGGCTGGCGATGGTGCCTCGATGGTCTTCGTTACAATCCGGGTGCCCTTCCAATATCCGCGCAAACGATTCACGTCGAGCAAGTCCCGGCTGACGGCGTGCTCTATGGCAGCATGGAGCACAACAAAATCGTGATGGACTGTGGACACGCTGACGCCTTGCTCCTTGCGCCACAAGACGTATTGGTCAAACACCGATTTGCTAATCTGGTCAACCAACACGACGCCATGCTCGGTACAGAATTGCAGCATGGGTGCGATGAGATACCGCCGCGTTTCCTTGTAGCTCTTGGAATGCTTTCCGGTGCCGTCGCAATGCCGCAACCATGTGGCAAATAGCTCGGCGATGGTCAACCCGTGCGTCTGGCTGGCCGCCGGCGCTGCATTCTCACGTCGAGCTATGCTATCCCCCTCCCTCTCGATGCAGGCGGCTTGCTGGCGCAGTGCGTCCGGGAGATTGTCGAAATTGCACCGACGGCGCACGCCGCAGTCGGTGGTACTCAATTGGTAACGCATTCCCGCCGACGTGCGGATTTGCCGAATGGTCATTGCACCAACTCCACGATGGTGATGATTGAAAATCTACTTTATGCCGCGAAGTGACCGCCGGCTTAATATCTCTGCTGGCCTGCCGCGCTTTCCTTTCAGAACGCCGGCGCGCCTGAAAGCATCCGCGTTCGCGCGTGTGGCCTTGTGACCAAAAACGGCCAGAACCTTTTTGCCGCCAAACTCTACAAAGCCATGAAACAGTGCCGCGTCCGCCTGCGCTCTCGCTCGTTCGTAAATCCGCGCGAGATCGACGCCGGTGGTTGTCTCGTACACGGACAATGCCGCCTCTATCTGTTCGATAACTGCCGGCTCTAATGCGGGCACAAGTGTCTCAAACACGCGCTGCGCGTCCGCGTGTGGCAACTGTGCGCGCAGTGTTTGCGCGATGACCTGCCGGCGCTGATAGTGGCGTTTCACAATTGAAAACACGGCTGGAAAATGGTGATCGCCGTACTTTCCGCGCGACTTGTACGCGGCAGGATATTCGAGAATGTGCTGCGCCATTTCCGTGAGCATAGCAATCCTGATTCTGCAATGAAGGCAGCCGGAGAGTGTACGCAATGCGCAAGAAGGCAAGGGCAGGGCGTCACCGCTTCTGCGCTCTCCGGCTGTCAAATATCTGTCGCGTGATTGCTCACGCACTGCGTACATGAACAGCATAGCACAATCGCCCTTGAATGTCAAATAATCGTGCGGGAAAGTACCCCCTATGTCCCGCACAATTTCGGCGCTATGATGGAGTGTGATGAATCAGTTACAAAAACCCAAGCTGACTTTTTGGCCGCGCGGCGACGCCTTCCTATGCGGGCTGATTCATCATCCGCAGCGCGGCCTTTTCCCTTTTTGCGAGATACAACGTGGACAATGACTTGACCGCCCGCCAACGGGCCGCGATTCTGGCCTGCCCGACTGCGCCTATGCTGCCGGCCTGCTGCCCGCCTGAACCTGTCGAGCCATTTGCGCCTGCGCAGGCCGTCGAGGATGTGCCCGTGCTTGTCACGTCGGCTGACCTTGCCGCTCGCAAAGTAACCTTTCGATGGATTGCCAGCGAAATGATTCCTGCCGACGGCGTGACCGTCGTGAGCGGCAGCGGGGAGGCGGGCAAGACCACGTTGCTGATAAAGCTCGCCTTGTGCATGTCGCGCGGCATTCCGTTTTTTGATGTGGCAGTGGAGTCCGGCCCGCTCTTGTACATAGACGCGGAAAATGGGCTCGACGCTTTCACGATGAAGGCGCAAGCCCTCGGCATTCTGCCCGATGACCGGCTGCTGTATTGCAGCCCGAAAATGCTCGGCCTGCGCAAAATTGCCATTGAGGATCGAGCAACATTCGAACTTCTTAAAAAGACAGTCGCGCACTACAAGCCCGCCGCTGTTGTGTTCGATAGTCTGCGGCGCTGCATGTCCGGCTGCATCCGCGATGATGCCGACATTGACCGTGCATTGACCTTGCTCGATGAAGTGACCGGCGATGCCGCCTGTATCGTTATTCACCACTGGCGCAAGCTCTCGATGGTAGACAACGGCAGTGGGGAGCGGCTGTCCGGCTCGGCTGACATTCGCAACCTGTGCCGGTCGCACGTGGCCGTCGAGACAAAAGAGCTCGCCGGCGTGCGCTACACCACGATAACGAACGAAAAGAACAATAACGCACGCAAGCGGCTCGAACCCATTCGGCTGCGCTGGCTGGCCGGCGATGATGGCAAGCTGACCTTTGAGCAAGTATCCGGGGCTGATTTGTGCGCCAGCCCGATGCANNNNCCGATGCACGCCACGGTGCTAAACATATTGCAGAATGAAGGCAAGGCGATTTTGCGGCTCGACTTAGAGAGGCTCGCCACTGTGCAAGGGGTGTGCAAGCGTAATTTTTCCGACGTGGTGCGCGACCTAGTGCAAGGCAAAAAAATAGCCTTCGACAAAGTGGTTCGCAACGGCAAATCATGCTCGCAATACTATGTGCTTTGACAGGCATTCCATGATGTGCAGCACGCTTATATATACACATGATGAATCGCATAAAAGAATGTGCGCGCTCCGAATGTCGCGCCTGCACATTCATTTCTTTATGCGTGGCGAAAACTTGCGGGGCATAGCTCGATGAATCAGACCGAACTACAGATTGACGCCTTTGCCGTGGCCGAACTACTCGGTCTGCGCCGGCGCGGCAGCCGGTGGTGGTGTCCCTCATGCCAGACGGACACGCGGCACGCCAGTCCCGATTTGTCCATAGGCCGTGATGGTCGGCTGTCTTGTTTCAAGTGCGGACTGACCGGAAACATTTTCAGTCTCATCATGGCGGTCAACGGCTGCGACTATCCAACCGCCGCTGCGTGGCTCGCTGACGCGACAAAAGACGGCACGGCATACAAAGGTATGTTAGAGGCGAAATCGCAAGCCGCAGACCATACAGCGTGCGAAATTAAGCCATTGACGCCGGCGCAACGCACGGAAGTCTACAAGAGATTGCTCGGCCTGTGCGTTTCATGCTCTGCTGCCACCACCGAGCTATGGCTGGCCGGGAAGGGGCTGGCCGGCGCGACGCTTGATCGCCTCGGCGTGCGATTCCTGCCGGCAGGACTGCAATGGCCCGTGTACCGCCGGCTGTCCCGCGACTTCGGCCTCGAAACGATGCTGGCCGCTGGTCTATGCGCAGAATCAGACGACCAGTCCGCAATCTGGCCGCGCGGCGCGACATTTTTTCGCCGTGGCATTCCGGTGCTGGTCATTCCGTACCGCGTCCGTGGCGACGTGACCGGCTTGAAGCTGCGCCCAATTGCGACCGAGCTACCCGCTGACCTGCCGCGCTTTGTCATGGTCGGCACGGGTCCGCTCTACAATCTCGACGTGCTGGCGGTGCCGCCCGAACTCGACGATGCGGTTTTCCTTTGCGAAGGCGAATCAGATTGCTGGTCGCTGGCGCAAGTCGGATTGAACGCAATCGGCATTGCCGGCGCGAGCAACGTCGCTGCGCTCGGCAGGCCGGACGTGCTGGCAGAACTGCGCCGGCGTGAAGTCTACTGCGCCTTCGATGCCGATGCCGCCGGCAACCGCGCCGCTGATGAATTGACCGAGCTATTCTTGCGCCACGGCCTTCGCCGGCTCGCTCGCGTCAAGCTGCCGGACGAATTCAAGGACGTGAACGAAGTTGCGCAGGAGGCCGCCGCGTGACCGAGCAACCCTACACCCGCCTCGACGGTGCCGGCGACACATGGGCACGCGCGCACGGTGCCGAACTGCCGCACAATTGCTTGATGAGTGACCTCGACGCCGCGACCAGCGTGACCATGACAACCCATGTTTGCGAAGGCGCGCTGTTCGCCGAATATGTCCGGCGCACCGAACAAACCGCGCTGGTCGCATTGTTTGACCGCAAGGCCCGCACGTTCGATGACAAGTGGCTGAACCCCCTATGGCTGCATATCTGCCGCGCCTGCGCACAATGTCAACCGCTCGCGCCTCGGCTGTTCACGGTGCTCGGCGATGCCGCGCCATACGAATTGCGTGAGTACGATATTCACACCGGCGACCGAATCCGCACCACGATGCTGGCCAGTGACCAATGGCAGGTAGTTTGGAATGACCTCGGCTTGCTCGCGTTGCGGGTTGGTTTGTCGCGCTGGCTATTCAATTCAACCCCCCCACAATCATGCTGACAGAAAAACTTTATGAAATCGTGTTCGGCCTTGAAATGCTGTGCGACGGCATAGACGATGCGCGCGGCCTCATCCACGACACGCCGATGCTGCCACGGGAACACCGCGTCACCGCGCTGCAATTGCTCGATGAATTGCGCCCGGACAATCTGCGCGAATTGGCCGGCGAACTGGATTCGCTGTCAACTCAGATTGGAGACAAGCCTTGAACGCACCGCCATTGCAGCAATCACTCGAACTAGACGCCGGCGCAGAACAATGGGCGAACGAAAAAGAGTTGCAACGCGCAGTGATGCGCTGGCTCCGCGAACAAGGCGCGCTGACCATGCACCTGACCGGTTTTTTCGACACACAAGCGGGCTGGCCGGACGTGATCTGCCTCGCGCCAGATGGTCGGCTGCTGTTGGTTGAATTGAAACGGGCGACCGGCAAGCTGCGGCCCGCACAAACCGACTTCATTCTCAAAGCGGACAGAATCGGGCACGCCGTACATGTTTGCCGTCAACTGCGGGAAGTACAGGAACACTTCGCCAATCTGTATCTGCAAGACGCGACCATGCCGTGCTATGCACCTGACCAAGAAAACACGCCTGCCGCCGCGCTGGTGCGTGCTGCGGGCATTCTCACCAACAAAGGGGACACATGAACCTGAACTATCTCGAAAAACGTCTACAGCGTCTTGCGCCGGCAGCGTCCGCGCAACTGGTGTTCATATCCGTCACGATGCCAACCGGCGAAACCCGTGCGCTGATTGGTGGTGCTGTCGCTGCGGGTGCCATTGTGCCGCCCTCGGTGCGGATCGTGGCCGGGTCAACCTTTGACGCCGACACCGAGCAACAAATGGCCGGCTGTCTTTTAGATGACCTTGCCGACCGCCGCGTCACTCACGCCGAACTAGACGATTATCAACTCGGCTTGATGCGCTCGGCTCTGAAACTCGACTGGCCTTCGCGGAACGGGCAACCGGCTCGCGTAATTCTCGAACCCTATTGAATCCAATGAAACAAAAAACACCGAAAACTGACAAGTCACGATGCCGACCGGCCTCACACGCGCGCGCAACCCCACCCCCGCCAGTAAAGCATGACGCGGAAGTGCCACTGCCATTTGAGAATGCGACCGACTTGATGCGCGAGTGCGCGCGCCTGTATGCCGCGTTGAAAGGCGGACTCGATGACCAGCGGGCTCGCACCTTTGGCTATTTGTTACAGGTGGCGGGAAGTATCTGGCGGACGTGTCAACTTGAAACCAGAGTGAACGAAATCGAAAAGAAGCTGGCGCACCTCGAAGGCGAACGCCAATCGGAAAGCTCGCTCACGATTTGATGCGCGAACACGCGCGCCGGATGAATGACCAAACAGCGCACGCGATGACCGCACAAAGCACGGAAACGTCGAGCGATGCCTCGATCGGGCAAAAGTCCAGTGCCATTTCCAGTGCCATTTTATGGCATTTAGTGCCATTTTCCATACATTTGTATGCTACCGACTTGACCGCATTTTGAGATAGCTCGAACTGGCTGAAAGACCGATGAACACTGGCCTTGCAGCGTGGTCGGGGCGACTGGATTCGAACCAGCGACTTCTTGCTCCCAAAGCAAGCGCTCTACCAGACTGAGCTACGCCCCGCGCCGCAACTGCATTGCACCCCACCATGATATGAAAGCCGGCGCCAGATGTCAAGGGAAAAACGCGCTTCCCTTGAAAGGCCGATATGGAATATGGTTCGCCACCGTGGTTCGGGCGACCTCTTTGTTCGGCGCAGCCGAACTGTGGAGTGCGGGAGCCGTGCTCCCGCTTTTCATAGCCGAGCCGTGCTCGGCGCAGAATGGTCAGCGCCACCGGCAGCATGGCTGCCGCACCGAAAGCGGGAGCATGGCTCCCGCACTCCAAAGGCGTCAACGGCGGGATCGGTGGAAGCAGAGAGTGAGAAAGGGACACCGAAGCGCTTTTTTGCTCAATCTTATTCACCCACGACGCAAGGTCGTGGGGGTCTCAGCGCATTCAGGCCTCGATCGGCCTCCGTGCCGCGAATTTGCCCATCTGCTCTGCCACTGAACACCGAACACTGATTACTGAACACCGAGCACAGAGCGGCTTTCGCTCGCGGGCGGCGGCGGCAGGGGCGGCAGCTCGCCGCGCCGGCGCCGGCGCGCCAGCAGTTTTTCGGTGTGCCGCGCCGTGCGCCGGGCCTTGCGCGTCAGGCGCAAAATGAAGCGCCGCACCGGCGGCGTCACGCGCGGTGCACCAAAATAGGCCAGCACGCAGCGCAGCCGGTCGGTGTTGCTGATGCACGTCAACGGCCCACTCGAAAAATAAAGCGCACTGAGGTCTTTCACCGACCAGCGGTTGCCAATGCGCGCGCCGTCATGCAGGCGTTGGACATCCAGCAGATGCAGGCGGTAGTCGCCTTCAAGGTCGCCCACCAGATAGATGTGGCCCAGATAAAAATCACAATGGACATAGCCGGCGCAATGCAGGCGCCGGGCCATCAGCGCGATGCGCGCCACTAAGCGCCGGCGGGCGCACAGCGAGAGGTGCGGCCGGGTTGCCAGCAAGGATTCGAGCGCGATGCCGCGCTCCAGTTCGGCCGTCAAGATGAACGAGCCGCGTTCCCAGCCACCGCCGCGCATGTTCTCGCCCATGGCGACCGGGATCACCGACGGAATGCCCAGCGCCTCGACGGCGCGGATGGCGCGCCATTCCATGCGTGCGCTCGACAGGCGATGTTCGCCGCGCAGGCGGCGCTGCAGCGCCTCCCACAGCGAGATCGGCACATGCCGTTTCAGGTAAAAGATTTTGCCGGCGGCCGCAAGGGTGACCACGGTGCGGCCGCGTTTGCGCGTGATCTGCGTTGCGCCGGCGCAGGTCATCATGGCGGTCAGTGATTCCAGCGGCAACTGTGCGCTGCACGCCCACTGCGCGCCATCCACCACAATATCCCGCGTGAGTTGCACTTCGCGCAGCCAGCCCTTTTCAAGCACCGCCGCCCGCAGCCATGCCAGCCGCGCCACGCGCTGCGGCCGCGACCGGCCGGCGCCCAGATACAAGGTCAACAGGCGCGCCCGATTAAAGATGCTGACGCTTTCCGGCCACAGGCAGCGGTTGAGCTCGGCGAGTTCGTGCCGCCAATAATGAAACAGGCGTTGCGGCGCCATGCGCTCGCGCCAGCGCCGCCAGCGGCTGGTAAGCCGGCAGGGCCGGTGCGGCAACAGCCGCAGCCGCACTGCACCCCGGGCGTTGATCCGCAGGGCAACGGCATCGGGATGCCATGCCAGGGCATGATAGCCGGCGGCATGCATGCCCCGCGCCGCCTGCGCGAGTGCGGCCATCAGCGCGCGCCGCTGGGCAAACGGCAGCGGCGCAACGGCGGCAGTCCAGGTTGGATCCTGCGCGTCCGCCAGTGTGGTGTAGCCGGGCAGCACGGCGTACAGCAGGCAGGCGTGGCGGGTACCGCGCAGGAGCACTTCGCCGTAGGCCATGAGCGGCATGAGCGGCACGCCCGCGGCCTCGAAGCGCCGGGCCTGAAACCGCACTTGCTGCAGATGCACGGCCGCGCCACCTTGGGCGCGCACCAGCACCGCATCACAGTGAGCCAGCCCGCGCCACGCGCGCGGCGCGGCACTGCCGGCCTGCAGGCAGACGTTGTACAGCGTGAGCGCCGGGTCGTGTTGCTCGCGCACGAACATGCGCGCCGGCGTGAGTTGCACCGGGCTGCCGCGCAGCGCATCCTCGCGAATGAGGTCGAAGGCGGAACGAATGGCGTTGTGCGTCAGCAGCGCACGATAGGGTGCGGCCGGTTCCCAGACCACCAGATGATCGTTGCCATCACCGAGCCCCAGCCACTGCAGCACCATGCGCCGCACGGCGCCGTGGGCCAGAATCAGGGCCATGCCCAGGGCCCAGACCACGCCCGTGGTTGCCAACCCGGCGTGCAACAGCGTGCGATACCATTCATCAAAGGTGGTGGGTGAGATGACCGCGGCATCGATATAATTTTCCGCGAGCACCTGGATGATGGCGCGGCGGGTGGCCGCCAAGCTGGTATTCGCCGGCGGCAGGACACGTTGGACGCCGATGTAGCCGTGCGGGCTGCGCAGGAAAAAGTGGGCCAGCATGGCGCGCATGCCCAGCAATTCAAGCCGGTTTTCCTGCATCGTGATGCTGTCCGGCTCGAAGGCATCTTCAAGCATGGCGCGCATTCGGTCAACAAAGCCCTGCAGCATGCGCAGGTCGACGCCGCGCACCGAGGCCGCCCGCTCAAGCGACGCAAAAAAATCCATGTCCTGAAACCGTGCCGCCAGATGGTTGTGTTGCGCCAGTTGCTTTTCCACCGAGGCCAGCAACGAGCACACGCCAAAACTGGCGCCAATGCCACCTTGTGCGGCCAGCACGTCGAGCTGGCGTGCGGACGCCTCGGCGGTGATGATCGTGGCTTCCTTGGTCTCGCCAAAACTGCAGACATACAGGGCCGGCAGCGCGCTCGTTGCATGTGTGCGCGCAAGCCCAGCGGATCGGCCATCACGCTGTTTTTGAACGTGCGGGTGCAGGGCGACAACAAGACGCTTGCCACGCGCCGCACGGCTTGCTCCACGGCATCCGGCCCGGCCAGCGCCGCCAAATCATCCAGTGCGTTTTCGGTGACAAAGATAGCGGGCCGCTCGACTGCGGCGCTCCACACATTGGTAAACTCGACCGCTGCCGGCACATTGGCGCGCCAGCGCGTCAAGACCGGTTCCGCGCGCGCATACTCCGCCACCAGGCGCACCCGTGCGCCATGCTCAATCACCCATTCGACCGGCATCGGCCGTGCAAGGCAATACAACAGGCCCGCGGTGACCAGCACCACCAGCACCGTCCAGAGGATGATCACAAGGCGGGTTCCCATTACAGTATTTTTTTTCGCAGCGAAATAAATTATGGTGCAGTGGCGCGCCGGTTCTGCACGACGGTCATCCAAAAGGCGAGGCCATACAGCACGCCCAGCACATTCAGCCGCACATCCGACCAGCCAAAATAGCGGCGGAACATGTCGGGATTGCTCCAGGTGCAGCCAAGGGCGCGCACCAGCGCGGGAATGTACTTCGTCAGATATTGCACGCCTTCGTCACCCGCGCCGAGCAGCACGCCGGTGACGGCCGCGCCGAGATACGCCCAGCCTGCGCCGACCTGCTGCCGCCACGCGCCATACAGCAAGACCGCCAGCACGCCATATTCAATGAAGTGAAAGCGTTCCTCGGGATACTGGGTCAGCAACGTCAGTTCATACCAATAGACGCGCGCCAGCAGCAGCGCGCAGACATATGCCATCGGGCGCACCATCCGGCGCAAGGAAACAAGGTAGGCGGCCAGCGCGAGCGCCACCGCCGCGAAGATCATCCAGGTGCAGGTCTGCTGCTGGGCCGGCGTGAGTTGCGCCCGCGCCCACGTGATCACCGGCCGGCCGAGCGGCAGGGTGGCGTAGAGCACCAGCGTATAACATGCGCAAATGCCCCACCAGCGGCGTGGGTGCGCAGGCGGCATTACTCAGTCTTGCGGTTCAAACATGCCTTTGTCGGCGCCGCATTCCGGGCAGACCCAGTCGTCCGGCAGTTTCTCGAACGGGGTGCCCGGCGCAATGCCGTTGTCCGGATCGCCCAGCGCGGGATCGTACACATAGCCACAAACAGAACAAACCCATTTCGCCATGACGCACTCCTCAAGGTGAGTTAAGCGGTAATCGCCGTCGTTGTAACGGCCCGATCCAGCATCGGGCGTTGTGCTATTATAATCCCGCCCGGCTTGTCTGTCAAGGCGCCCTGCGATTGGCCGGCAAATCCGGATGAAACCGGCCCCTGTCCGGCGGGGCAAACGCAGAAGCGCAACGCCGAGGGGAGCGCGGCACGCCGGTGCCGCTGAGGGTAGGCGGGATCACCGCATCCCGCCAGCGCAGCGCAGCGAGCCGAACGGGCGTTCGGCTAGACCTTCAGCGGGTCGGGCGACCCGCGCTCCCTTCCGCGCCGCCCGGGCAGCACATCACGCGGAACCCCGTTAAATTCTCGTGCGACACGATAATTTATGGTTGCAGAGGTGCAGAAGTTGTCAGCGGTGCCGTGCGCGGTGGGGCGCCAGAACGCCGCGCCCTGCACAAGCCGCACGCCTTTGGCAAAAGCGGCATTGCCATGCCGTTTTGTGACGAAGCACTTGACAAGCCACCGGCAAGTTTTGTCTAATAGTTGTTCACCCGCTGAGCTTGATGATGACCACCATTCTGTTTGATCTTGGCAATGTGCTGCTGTTCTTCGACCACGGCAAGGCGCTGCGCGAATTGGCGAAGCATGTCAATCCGCTGACCGCCATGCTGCTGTGGGCGCGCAAAGACGAATTTCTCAAGGACATGCGCGGCGAGGCGGATTTGCTCGAAAGCGGGCGGATGTCGCTCGAACAATTCTATGCGCGCCTGAAAAGCAAAATCGGCTTGACCCTCGAGTATGACCAGTTCCGCGCCATCTGGAACGATATTTTCACGCCCAACGAGCCGGTGCTGGCGCTGGCGCAACAGCTCGCCACACGCCATCCCTGCTACATCTTGTCCAACACCAACGCAGCGCATCTCGAGTATGTGCGGGCGCAGTTTCCGCAGTTGGGTTTTGCGCGCGGGTTTGCCACGTCGCACGAGCTGGGCGTGATGAAGCCGGCGCGCGCTTTTTTTGACGGGGCCTTGGCCCAATTCGGCGTGCGCGCCGGGGAGTGTGTGTTTATTGACGATCTTGCGGAAAACGTGCAGGGCGCGCGCGCCGCCGGCCTGCCCGCGTTTCAATATCGCACACCCGAGAATCTGGTAGAGGAGCTGGCCAAGTACGGCGTGGCTTAGTTCAATTTTTCCAAGGTCGCATTGCTTGAGAACGTGACGTCATTGCTGCCCACCTCCTGATCATCGGCCTGCAGCCGCAGGTCATAGCCGCTGATGATTTCACCGGTGTACACCTGGCGTGTTGCGCGCGTCACGCAGATCAATTCATGGGCGGCGGTCGTCAGCACGATGTTGGTATGCAGGCCGCCGCAGACGGCCAGGGTCAGGTTGTTCCACGCGTCCTTGGCCGGGCGAAAGGATTCCAACGGCCCGCTCAGCTCATTTTGCAGCAAGCGTGCGCGCCAGGCCAACACCAGCGTGTATTTTTTGGGCGCGCCCCGCACCGCCAGATTGCACAAGATCATTGCGCGCAGGTTGGCGCGCGCAATCAATTCCGCGCCTTCAACGGGCGCATCCACGGCATTTGATGTGGCGGCCGGGTCGTGCTGCGACTGCGCCATGGTGGCGGGCGCGGCGGGCGCATCGGCGTTGACGAGCCCGCCACGGGTGACCATCTGAAACCGCTTTGGAAATTCGACGCCCACCGCCCACACGCCGATTTCACGCTGCATGGCGCGCTGCTGCGCGGCATAATAGGTGGTCGGAACCGGGCGCGAACTGTTGGCGGTAATCACGGCCAGGCCGGCATCCAGCAGGTGTTCGCCAACATCCAGCAGCGAAAAGGCCAGCACCTGCGCGATAATGCGTTTGTCGGTATAGCCCGGCAGCGGATCGAGCGTCACGGTGGCATTGCCCAGCAGTTGGGTGGTGACCATCCACGCATTCGTATACAGCATGTGAATCTGCGGTGCCGTGAGATGCGCGGCTTCGGGCATTGCGCGCTGGCGCGCGAGCGGACTAATCACCGTGACATGTTCCAGCGCAACCGTCACCGCCCGTCCTTGCTCTTCAAGCAGCAAGACCGAGGGCGACAGCACCTTTTGACACGTCCACGCGCGCGGGCGGGCGGCCCGCGCAGCGCCCTTCGGCTGACTGCCCGGCTGATCCAGAAATGACAGCGGATCGCAGGCGCCCAGCAGCACCACGACACTCACACCACTCCACCACACCGCACGATTTATCCGCATGTGATAGTGTACCAAAACCACGCTCTTTTGGTATACTCAATGTTAACCAGCACCCAACCCGACGATGAAAAATTACATGCGCATACAGATTGCCGGCGTGTCAAGCACGGAAGAAGCGCTCCGTTTGGGGGCCCTGGGTGTGGATGGCCTTGGGTTCACCCTGCGCTTGCCCAGCGGGCTGCACGACGGCTTGACCGAATGCGCGACCCGCGACATCATTGCGCATGTGCCGCCGCTGATCGGAACCGTGGTCATTACCTACGTTACGGCGGTGCAGGAGGCGGTTGAATTATGTTCGTATTTGGGGGTC
>JAPLST010000418.1:0-740 GCA_026398485.1 bacterium | reverse complement strand
TGCAACTGCACGCGCCCGTCGCGGACGGCGTCATTGATGAGATCAAGCGCGCCCTGCCCCTGTTGAAAGTCATCAAGAGTGTCAACGTGACCGGCCCGGCATCGGTTGCGGACGCCGTGCGGGCGGCGCACGAAGCGGATGCGCTGATTTTGGACACCTATGATCCGGCCACCGGCCGGCACGGCGCCACCGGCAAGACCCACGACTGGCAGATCAGCCGCGAAATCGTGCGGTGTTGTCCAAAACCGGTGATGCTGGCGGGCGGGCTCACGCCGGACAATGTTGCCGCCGCGATTGACGCCGTGCGCCCATGGGGTGTGGATGTGCATACCGGCATAGAAAACGCGGACGGCACACGCAATTGGGATAAAATCGCCGCCTTCATCGCCGCCGCAAGGGCCGGCGGCGAGTAGTGCATCACGCGGAACGCCGTTAAATTCTCGCGCGGCACGAGAATTTATGGTTGCAGAGGTGCAGAAGGCGGCGGCGGTGCCATCCGCCAGCGGCCGATCCCTCTGCCCGTAGCCGCCGCACGGCGTGCGGCGTGCAGCACATCACTAAATTCTCGTGCACCACGATAATTTATGGTTGCAGAGGTGCAGAAATTGTCGGCAGTTTCGTGCGCGGTGCCATTTGCCGAATGCCTGGCCGCCGGCCGGCTGCCGAAGGGAACGCGGCACGCCCGTGCCGCTGAGGGTACGCGGGATTTCCATATCCCGCAAAATTCTCTCGCGGCGAGA
>JAPLST010000076.1:1045-1683 GCA_026398485.1 bacterium | reverse complement strand
TTCTCCATCAGGTTGAGACGCATCCGGAAATCGTTCTCTCGCGTCGGGAACTGATTCGTTATGTCCTGGCAACGCCCGGCAAGCGCGCTGAGGAAGTTCAAGCGCTGCTACATCTTGACCACATTGAACAAGTTCGTTCAGGATTGCAGAAGATCGCGAATAGTGCCGAGAAGCAGCGGATTCCGTTAGGCACGGCGGTCAGATTGGCTGTCGACAATCTCTCGCGGGCCTTGATGATTACCGAATTCACTGCCGTAAGAATACTCCAGGCCGCAAATACTCAGCGCGCAATTCTCGGGCTTCCGGCGTTAATAGATTTCACTGCTACAACCTCCCTGAAAGACGGCATGGCGACACCCGTGCCCGCAAAGGCACAGCCCATTCCCAAGACGCAGGCACTTGCAGACATTGCCGCCGCTCGGGAGGCCCTCAATGAAATTGTTGGTACTGCTACTGTTCAGCGCGTGGTTGAAGTGGCTACGGAGGTTGAGTCTATGGTGGCAGATCCAGCCCTCACAACAGGTGTGACAAGAGAAAGCTTCTACTCTACCGGTCTATCTCTTATTGATAGCGCGGCATGTCCTTTTTGCGACAATGCATGGGACGTTGCGGCTCTGCGTGAACATACTCAATCAAAA
>JAPLST010000076.1:0-965 GCA_026398485.1 bacterium | reverse complement strand
TAGAGATGAAGGCTGCGATTAACTACAGCGCAGAGTGCCAGACATCGTCGCAAACTTTAGCCCGCTTCGTGCCCTTGGCCGATACAGCAGCAATTCTCAAGAGTATGACTGTTGTGCCGCAATCCGTCCATGACGCTATTTCTGACTTGGAGAAAATAGTTACGGCGTTACCGGAATCAAACAAGCAGGATGCTGCTCGCGATTTTCTCACTATCGCACATGAAAGGCTCGATAGTTGGCGTGATGCCAAACGTAAACAGAAAGCGGCTAAAACGCAGGCGGAGAGAGCCCGGCAAATATCAGATATTTTCGCTACCGCCAGCGACAATGTGTTAGCGCGACTGTACTCGAATGTCCAGAAAAACTTTGCTACCCTCTACACCTTCATTAATCAAAGTGACGAAAAGGATTTCGCCGCGAAGCTTGTGCCATCGATGGGAAAACTTGCCTTTGAGGTTGACTTTTACGGTCGCGGCTTTTTTCCGCCCGGAGCCTATCATAGCGAGGGCCACCAGGACGGCATGGGGCTATGTCTGTATCTCGCGCTTATGCGGCACCTGCAAGGTAGAGAATTTACCTTTGCCGTGCTTGATGATGTACTTATGTCGGTAGACACGGGACACCGACGTGAAGTGTGTGCCTTGCTGAAAAAGGAGTTTCCAGACACACAATTCATCATGACGACGCATGATCCGATCTGGTTGCGCCACATGAAGACCGTGGCGCTCATCGGAGGACGCAGTGCAGTACAGTTCCGAACGTGGGATGTAAACAATGGGCCTACCGGATGGGATGATCGGGACGTATGGACTGAAATAGATGATCATTTGAAGAAAAACGAGGTGCGAGCGGCGGCAGCACTTCTCCGCAATTACCTGGAATATACGGCGACCGAGATATGTCACCGACTCCGCGCTCCTGTGCAGTTTCGCGCCGATGGTCAGTACCAGCTGGGCGAGCTTCTT
>JAPLST010000066.1 GCA_026398485.1 bacterium | reverse complement strand
CAGGTAATCAAGCGCTTCGGCGCCGTCGCGCACGGCGACGACCTCGTTGGCCAAGTTGTGTTGCGCCAAGGCATCGAGCGTCAACTCGGTGTCGCGCGGGCTGTCTTCCACCAGCAAAATGCATTTCAAGGGGATGGTCATGGGAGCCTCCGGGGTTCAGGGTTCAGGATTGCTTCATTATTGGATATTGAGTGTTCGATATTGGATATTCGATTGCGCAGCGCAGCGGAATATCCAATAACCAACAAGGAATATCCAATAGCCAAGTTGAATAATGCCTCTTCATATTCTTTCCTTCTCCCTCTTGTTTTTTTGGGCGGTCTTCACACTCTTGAACAATATAGAGATCAGCTCATCCGTTTCCTTGAGAAGCGGAGAGAGCTGCCCAGAGGGCTTAATTAGTCCAGAGCGCATAATGATCTTCAACCAAATTTCAGTTTCCCGCAGTTCTTTCAGTGCAATTTTGAGCTTGTGAATGAAATCGGCTATGGATTCCGCACTCTGTGCTTCGCCGTAGTTTGGCGCCGGAGATGTGCCGCTCCGTAATAGTTGTGAACAAATATGGTTGCCGGCTTTGCTTTCCGGAATGGCTGCGGAAAGTCGTATAATCCGTACCGCGTAGTCAATAAACCGATCCTGTAAATCGAATTGTCTTTCCTTCATATTTCAATATTCCTTGCTGCTTGGAGTCCCGTCAAAGGCGGGATTCAATATTCGATATTCATCATAGTTCTTGTCCATATTGTTTACTGTACCGCTGAATCCCGCCGTTGACGGGACTCCAAGCAGCCCTGAACCCTTGTCTTCATGTGCTCGCCTTCAGCGTAAAATAAAACGTCGCACCCTTGCCCACGGCGCCTTCCGCCCAGGTGCGCCCGCCGTGGCGCGCAATGATGCGCCGCACGTTGGCCAGGCCGATGCCGATGCCTTCAAACTCGTCCGCCCGGTGCAGCCGCTGGAACACGCCGAATAATTTGTCGGCATACTGCGGGTCGAACCCGGCGCCGTTGTCGCGCACAAAGAACACCAGGGTGTGCGGCAGAGCTGGAGTACTGGAGTGCTGGAGAACTGGAGTAGGGGAGTCTTGGATCTGCACCATCTCTCCATTCCTCCCACCCTCCATCACTCCGTTGCCCCCGCGCCCCTGCTTCAGCACGCCCACCTCAATCACCGCCGGGTCGCGCGGCCGCGTGAACTTGACCGCGTTGCCCAGCAGATTGGAAAAGACCAGCTTGAGCATGGCCGGGTCGGCCTGTACCGCCGGCAGCGGCGGGATTTTCCAGACAATGTTCCGCATGCGCGTGATCGGCTCCAAATCGCGCAGCGTGTCCTGCACCAGCTTGTCGAGGTTGACATTCGTCCCGGCCATCTCCGTGCGGCCCATGCGCGAAAACGCAAGCAATTCGTCAATCAGCTCGCCCATCTCCCGGCTGGCGTCCACAATGGTTTGCATATAGCGCCGGCCCCTGTCCGCAAGCTGGTTGCCGGCCTCGCGCGCCAGCATGTCCACGTAGCCCTGCACATGCCGCAACGGCGCCCGCAGGTCGTGTGAGACCGAATAGCTGAACGCTTCCAGTTCCTTGTTGGCGCTGGCTAATTCCGCCGTGCGTTCGTCGACCCGCTGCTCCAGTTCCGCGTTGAGCGTGCGGATTTCCCGCTCGGCCCGCTTGCGCGCGCTGATGTCGCGGATGATGCACTGCGTCATCTGCTGATGGTTCACCAAAAAAAGATTGCTGGTGAACTCCACCTCGATGCTGCGCCCATCGCTGGTTTCCAACGGCAGGTCTTCGTAGCGCAGGTATTCCTCCTGCTGCAATGCCGCGAAATTGTCCTGGCTGGCAAGGATGTCCTTGAAAAAGCCCAGTTCCCACACCTTCTTGCCGAGGAACGCCGCGCGCGAATAGCCCAGCAGCTCGATTAAAAAAGGATTCACATCCACGACCATGCCGGTCCCGGCATCCAGGATCAGCATGCCGTCCTTGGTAGACTCGAACAGCAAACGATAGCGAACCTGCACCGCGTGCAGCGCTTCCATGGCCTGCGCGCGCTCGCGGTAGAACCGCACGCGTTGCTGCCACCAAACCAGGCCGACACTGGCCGCGGCGCCAATCAGCAATACGCCGATCATGCCGACTATCTGCCTGCGGCGCGCCCGCAGCGGCGCATACACTTCCGCAATGTCCATGCGCGCCACCAGCGCCCACGGCGAGTCGGGTATCGTGCGCAGGGCTGCCACCACGGGCACGCCCCGGTAATCCACGCCTTCCACAATGCCTTCATGACCCAAGGCGGCCCGCACCGCCGGCATGGCGACGCGTGCCAAGGGCGTGCGCAGGTTCAGCGCCGTATTTGTCTGAAAGCGCAGGTCGTTGAGGAAGACGGCATCGTTGCCGTCCCGCCGTACCAGCAACGTCTCGGCCGACTGGCTGGGCGTCGGCCAGCGGTCGATGAACGGGTACAGATAGATACTCGGATCGATGCGTTGAAAGATGACGCCCAGCGGACGGCCGCCAGCCTGCTCGTCGAAAATGGGGATCAAGACGCCTAAATACACCTGCTGATCTTGTTCACTGCGATAAAAATCCTGAAACGCCACGCGGCCCGTCCGCAGAACGTCGGCCACGCCCGCGGCGAACGCGGCGGAGGCGGCCGGCAGGCCGGCGGGTGCGGACAGGCGTGTGACGCCCTGCGTATCCTGCAGGCGCACCTGGTCATATTGGTATTGGGTCTGGTATTTGGTAAACCACGTCTGCAACTGCCGCTGCGCGTCCGCGTCCGCCGGCCTTTCCAGAGAACGCCGCACCAAGGCGGAGATGGATGCGTTCTTGAAAAAGACCGCGCCATCGCCCAGCCGTTCCTTGCGCCACTGCGTCAACTCACTCACCTTTAAATCCGCAATGACCGAGAGCTGGCGCTCCACTTCGCCGCGGTAGTTCTGCTCGTAGTGCCGGGAGTAGAGCCAGCCGGTGCTGATAATGCCCGCCGCCAACAACCCGAAGATCAGCAGAAAAACAATCCCTGTGCCTGTGTTTCTAAAACTAACCACCGTTCATCGTCCGTCGTTCATCGTTCAATCTCAAATTTCATATTTCAAATCTCAAATTTCAAATCTCAAATCTCAAATCTCAAATCTCAAATCTCAAATCTCATATCTCAAATTTCAAATCTCAAATTTCAAATCTCAAATCTCAAATCTCAAATCTCAAATTTCAAATCTCAACCGCTGAACCGCTGAACCCTGAACCGCTGAACCCTGAACCCTGAACCCTGAATCCTGAACCCTGAACCCTGAACCCTCATCTCAGCTAATCCCCAGCTTGCTCATTTTCCGGTACAACGATTTGCGATCCAGATGCAGCAGCGCCGCCGCCTTGACCTTGTTGCCGCCGGCATGCTGCAGCGCCGCGAGGATATGGCGTTTCTCAAACGTGTCGACCACATCCTCAAGCGTCTGTTCCGGTTGCAATCCAACGGCGCCGCCAAGGTCGGCGAGTGGCGCCGCCACGCTCAACGTCAAGTCGCTCACGCTAATATAGTCTGACTCCGCAGACAAGACCGCCATCTTGACCACATTCTTTAATTCCCGGATGTTGCCGGGCCAACTGTACGCCAGCATCCGCTGCAACGCCGCCGCTGAAATCCCTTGCACGTGCTTGTGCAATTCTTCGTTGGCTTGGGTCACAAAATGATTTGCGATGATGCCGATATCCTCTTTGCGCTCCCGCAGCGGCGGCACATAAATGGTGCATTCATTCAGCCGGTGGAACAGGTCTTCCCTGAAACTGCTCTGTTGCACCGCGCCCGCCAAGTCAATATTGCTGGCCGCGACTATCCGCACGTCGATGGCCACCGCCTTGGCGCCCCCGCCCAAGCACCAGACTTTCCGGTCTTCCAGCACGCGCAGCAATTTGGTCTGCGCCAACAAGGGCAGGTTGCCGACTTCGTCCAGAAACAGCGTGCCGCCCTGCGCCTGCTCAAACTTGCCTTTGTGGTCGGCAATGGCGCCGGTAAACGCCCCTTTCTTATGGCCGAACAGCTCGCTTTCCACCAGACTCTCAGGAATCGCCCCGCAATCGACCGGTATATAGGGCTGGGCATGCCGCGGGCTTTCCCGATGCAGCATCTCGGCCACCAATTCCTTGCCAACCCCGCTTTCGCCGTGGATCACCACCGTGATGTTCGTCCGGGCAATGGCTTTGATTTTCTTGAGCATCTGCTGGAACACCGCACTCTCGCCGATCATCGTGCGGGCACCCACCGTCTTCGCCAGCTCCGAACGCAAATATTTCATCTCCGTGTTCAGCGCGCGATGCTCCAAGGCCTGCGTGATCACCAGCAGCAACTCTTCACTGATAAAGGGCTTGACGATGTAGTCGAACGCGCCCGCTTTGATCGCATCCACTACTTCCTTGGTCCCGCCAAAACCCGTCAGCATGATGACCGCCATGTCCGGGTCGGCGTGCTTCACCTCTTTCAGCACCTGCATCCCGTCGGCATCCGGCAGCGACACATCCAGCAGGATAATGTCCGGCGCATTCCTCTTCACCTCTTTGACCACCTGCCCGCCGCCGTGCAGGCATTTCACCAGATGGCCCGCATCCGTCAACACCGTCGCAAGCATGGCGCACAACTCCACGTCATCATCGACAATCAGGATAGTTGTCTGGTGGTTCATCTTCTGCAGCGGGGTGGCTTAGCGGATTATGTTCAAGATGGTTTCGATGCCAAAGGGCTTGTCAATAAAATACGCCACACCCATTGCTTTCGCCTCCTCTTTCTTCGCCGCAGTTCCATAGGCGGAAGCAATGCATATCAGCGTCTTGGTGCTGACTTTCCGGATGGCGGGGATGATGCTCATGCCGTTGCCATCCGGCAGTTGCAAATCAAGAATGACCATGTCCGGCGCATCTTTCGCCAGCAGGGCCAGCGCCTTCCGCTTGGTGTTTGCCGTGTGCAAGCTATACCCCTCGTGCGTCAGGGCTTCGGACAGCAGCCAGCACAAATCCTTCTCGTCATCGACCAGCAGAATCGTGGCGATTGTCCCTTGCTGTGCGGCAGATTGGCTGGGCGTCGGCATGGCGTCCGGCATGTTCGCCAACGGCGGCTCCTGCATGTTGAAGAAGGGCGCCAGCTCTTCCATCTCTTCCACTTTGCGCCAGCCGGATAGGCCGCTGCGCCACACCACTACTTCACCAGCCTGAATCTTGCCCGAACGAATCCATCCCTGCAAACGCCGGCCGGAAATGGCATGATAGGTATCCGCTCCCCAGCGCACATCATATTTCAGGTTATTCATCCAACTAGCCCCCCTGAAAACCATGAGTAAATCTTGTTAAATAGCATTAGATATGTTACGATTATCGGGCTGGGAAGTCAAGTAAATTCTCGTGCCGCACGATAATGTATGGTTGCAGAGGTGCAGAAGTTGTCGGCGGTTCCTTGCGCGGCATTGCGTGTGACGATCCCTCTGCCCGTAGCCGCCTAACGGTTCAACATTCAATATTCAACATTTAACATTCAATATTCAACATTTAACATTAAATATTAAACAGTAAATATCAAATATCAAATATCAAATATCAAATATCAAATATCAAATATCAAATATCAAATATCAAATATCAATCAAATATCAAATATCAAATATCAAATATCAAATATCAAATATCAAATATCAAATATCAAAACATTCAACATCATCACAAACCTCGCCACTACATCAAGTTGCCCAAGGGGCCCAAATTCAAATTCAAACTCTCATCCTTAAGGCCGAACTGGTCCTGCAATTCCTTCATTTTATTTTCCAGCTTCATGAACGTCTCCCCCAGCTTTTCTATTTCCGCTTCGCTCAGCGATCCCGATTCCATCCGGCGCATGCCCTGCTTTTCCATCAATTGCCGGATCAATTCCAGGAGCGTCAGCACCAGCTTTGCCAAGCCCTTTTCCACATTCTCGGGATTGGCGTCAATCCGCGCCGGCAGGGCATGCTGCAGCTTCTCAATCTCCTCGATGAACTCGTCCGCGGAATCGGATGCAACCGTCTCAAGCATATGCCGGATCCTGTCTGCCGGTTAGGCAAGTAATTTGTTGAGCACCGCCGCCATGCCGGCGCCGGCGTCCGTTGGTGCTTTCTTGGCCATCACAATAAAATTGTACGGCGGCCATGGGCCGCTGAACTGATAGACCAGGTCGGGGTGCGCCTGCTTCATGGCCGCGAAGGCCAGGGCGATGTCAGGCTGCCGGCATTGTTCCACCAGATACGCGGCATTCAGCAGCATCTTTTCCGTCGGCAATTGCACCAGCTTTTTTTCAACGGCGACGCCGGAAAAAAAAGCGTCCAGCGCGGCGATGTGCTGCCCGGCTTCTTTCTGAAACGCTTGTTCAGCGGTATACGCCGCAAATTTGTTTTTCATGTACCGCGCGGCCGGTGACACTGCGGCAGTGCTTTCATCAACGGCCGCGGTGGCACTGTCGCGGCGCAGGCGCTCTTTGATCTGCTCCGCGGGCCACAGGACTTTCAGCCCGTACTCCGCCTTGTGCGCCAGCCGCGAGAAATTAGCATTGAATTCATCGTCATGCTCCTGTAACAGCGCCTGCACCGCGGCACGGTCGGCGACCACGGTCAGCAAGCGCATTGGCAGCACCGTAAAGCGTTGCATCATCAACTCGACCACCTGTTCGTGCGTCAACGCCCATGCGGGCATGTGCTCGTGCGGCGCAACCGGGGCGTCAAGGTCGGCGACAATCGCGGCATGGTCGCGCCAGGGTATGCTGTAAATGCGCTGGTGGCCCGCCGTTTCATTGATGTCTGCCGGGGCGTTGATGATGCAGTACACATAGATCCGGTGGGGCGCCATTACAAAGCCTGCTCCGCCAGCGAGGTTCCCGCGGTTGCCACGCCTTTCATCTTCTCCATTGTCTCCACCGAACTGAGCAGCACCCGCAATCCCAAATAAATAAGATCAATGTCGGCCACCGAAATGACGATGTCGCCGGATATGACCACGCCCTTATCCAGCACCCTGTCCAGTATTTCCAAAAGCGTGACTTCCTCGGATTTATGGGAAATGGCGGTCATGGCGGTATTCAGCGTTCCGTCAAATGGCAAAAATTATAGGGCGGCAACGGGCCGGTGCTGCTGAAAGCAAAACCCTTGGCGGCGAACTCCGCGGCCAGTTCGTCTACCAGCGCGGCAAAACGCGCCACCTTTGCCGTCTCCACCAGAAACGCCGCATTCAAAATCATGTCGTCCGTGCGCCCGGTGGCTTTGCGCGGCTGCAGTTCAAGGTGTTTGGTCGCGCACACCAGGGGTTCCAAACGCTCCAGAAAGATGGCGCGATAGCGCCCGATGCCGTGCTCCAATTCCACTGCCAGCACTTCAACTTTCTTCTTGCCCAGCAAATACGCTTTGCCCGGTGACGCGGCCTTGATCTGCTGGTCAAGGTCGCGCAGTGCGTCGCATTCCAGAAGCAGGCTGGCCTGCAACGCTTCCGCGGCACAGTACACTTTGAGGCCCCATTCCTCTTTGTGGCGCAGTTCCGTGAATTTCTGCGTGAGCTCGCCGGCATATTGCTCCAGAAACGACTGCACATTCGCCTCGTTGAAAAACACGGTCGCCAGCTTGAACGGAATGACCGGCGTGGCTTTCATCAGCGCCTCGATGGCCGTTTCATGCCGCGCAACGTGGTGCTTCAGCCATGCCAGGTCATTGAAATTGTTTTCCAGTTGTTCCGCGCTGAATTCATGCGCGGGCACGTCGCTGACCGTCGCATACAGGCCGGCGCCCGCCAGGCAATACAGGGCGGCATCCACCGCGCCGGCGCGCTCCAGTTGCGGCGGCTCTTGCGTGACGCAGTACAGGTAGATGTACGTGGCGGCGCTCATGTAGCTCTATTTGTCCGGGCTTTCATTGTCATCCATGGCTTTGCTCAAGCGCTCCAGCAATTCGGCCTCCTGCTTGACATACTCTTCCTCGTTGATTTCGTCCAATTCAAAGCGCAGTTGCAGTTCCATCAGCTTGGACTTCAACGTGTCCTTGTTGTACAATTCGTTTTGGGCGACTTCATCAACCTTGCTCGCCAGCCAGATCAGGCCTTTCAACGGCGCCAGCAGCAGGTCATCCAGTAAAAACATGCCGGCTCCTAGACCTTGATGGTCAGGTTGACAAAATTGAACGGCGGCACTTCGCAGACATATTTCATTTTCATCCGCGCCCCGTGTTTCGCATCGATGTCGTTGACGCACCGGTAAAATTTCTCCTCGGCGTCTTTCTCCACGAGAAACGCGGCATTGACAATCATGCGCTCGCCAAACGTGCTGTTGATTTTCACTTCCACGGCCAGCGGCGTCAATTGCCGCAAAATCTCGTGCTTGAGCTGTTCCACTTCGGTCTTCAACGCGGCCTCGACCATTTCCCCGATCTTCATCCGCTGAAAATACGTCTTCTCGGCCGGCAGCGAAATGATCGACGCCTTCAAATCGGTGATGGCCTTGTACTTGTTCTGGATTTCGGCAAAAATCACCTCTTCCTTGAAAATCGCCTTGACGCCCAGCTCTTTCTTGCTGGTGAACTTGTCCAGCAAATCCTTGAAGCGCGCGTGCTCCTTCTGCAGTATTTCGCGGATCTGGTCATCGCTGGCCGCGATCGTGCAAAAGCGCACCGGCAGGACGGTGTGCGTCTTCATCACTTCCTCGATGGCGATCTCGTGCGCCATCAGGTTGTCGCGCGTGGCACTGTGCGGCTTCACCGGCGAATTGCTCAGCACCGCCGCCAGCCCGTCACCGCACACGCTGTAAATGGCATCGCCGCGCGCGCCAATGCCGCGACTGCTGAAGGTTTCCGGCGCCGTGGCGGCGATGATGCAATAAATATACTTGCCTTCCTTTGCAGGGACATCCGCCATTATTTCTTGTCCTCCTCAACACTGGCCGCCACCAATGCGCCTTTGGCGACACTGCGCAACGGCTGGGCCGCCATGCGCACATCGCCAACTGCCATGGGCAATTTCAAGTGTTCTAAAATCTCTTTGAATCTCTGGCAAAAACCTTTGGGTAGTGACGTGCCGCCCGACAGAATAATGGGGATCGGCTTTGCAAATTGCGGCATTTTCTTGGCCTTCGTAAATTCCTGCTTTATATTTTCAATGACATACTCGATCAAATGATTGTAATAAATGGACAGCGCGCTTTCAATCTTGCTGACATTGCGCGTCTTGCTGAGATCCAGCGAGGTCTCCTTGACGGCGGAGACGCGGCTGGCTGTTTCATTCACGGCCATGGCCACCTGCTGGTCTATCCAATCCCCGGACTTGGCCACCGAAAACTTGAAAATTGGCACGGACATGTAACTCAAACAAACATTGACCATGCCGCCGCCAAAGGAAAGCCCGATGCCCGTAAATTCTTCTTCACTCAATTCCGACAGGATCACCGCGTGGGCCTCATTCACCGGCTTGGGTGCATAGCCCAGCGCCTTGAGAAATCCCTCGATCATCTTGATGTGATACATGACATTGAAATCCGCGTCCAAGGGCTCGCCCGGCACCGAAAAATAAACGACCTCGCCGTCGCACGCGGGCGCGCCCACCACACTCTTGATCAATAATTCCATGATCGGCAACGCTTCTTTTTCCGTGGGACTTATAACGCCCCGCGACAACGGCCTTCTGGTTTCCTTGTTGAACATATTGGCGAATTGCAGGGCTTCATCGCCCAGCACATACAGTTTGTTGTCTTTGACGATATAATTCACCTTTGAATTATTCAGGATCTTTTTCGTGAAATCCGTGTAGTCAATTTCGAAAAATGCATTCCGCTGCGAACGGAAAACGACCGCATCGCCCTCTTTGACGGCGCATTTCACAAACATGGTGCCAATATCAACCCCTTTGCCTTTATGCACAATCTGCCCGGGGTTTTCTTTTTCCGCTGGTGCTGTCTTTCTCATATGGTTTCTCCATGCTCTTATTGTGACATTCTTTTCAACAATGCAACGGACTTGGCAATGGTTGATTTTTCCCGTTCGAGTTTCGCCCCGATTTTATGGATATTGCTTTCCAATCCAATGCTTTCATCCTCAATCTGCATCTCAAAATCCGTTTTTATTTTTATATCACCATCCCGATGGTTTTCTTGACTATCGCCGCCATGGGCAGGAAACGTGATGGCACCCATGGTCTTCTTCAACTCGTTGCCGATGGTCATGGATAATTCGGCAAACATATCCTTCATCGATTCCCGGTCAATGGCCGCTGTCCCTTCCTGCAATAATGCCGCGATCCTTTCTTTTGCCAGGGAATAATGCCGGTCACGACAGGCCAAATACCCTTTTCTTACCAAATACCGGCAGACCAAATCCATATAGCCCGGCGAAAAATCAAGCTCTCGGCGTATCTGCTCCCGGGTCGCCGTCTTCAACCGCGCAACGCAGTTGATAATTTCCATCT
>JAPLST010000174.1 GCA_026398485.1 bacterium | reverse complement strand
GCGCAGATATTTCGGCCTTCGATATTCCTTGTTCGATATTCGACATTCATCAGCTCTTCTGCCAGACCCCCACAACCTCGCACCGTGGGTGAATAAGATTTTGTGAATATGGTATACTTCTGGTTATGAAAAACGCACAGAAGGACCGTCGAGCAAACGCGCGCGCCGCGCGGGCTCGCACCATTTTCATTTTTAGGTTTTGCTTATGACACATTTCTCTTGGCTGGTGGATGGCAGTATTGTCGGGCTGTACCTGCTGGCGACCATGATCGCCGGCATCATGGTGCGCAAGTATGTCGGCAAAGTCGAGCACTTTCTGGTGGCTGGCCGCGAGATGAATGTCTATCTCGGTGTGGCCTCGCTGGCGGCGACCGAGTTCGGCATCATCACCTGCATGTACGCCGCGCAAAACGGCTACAAATATGGCTTTGCCGGCGCGACCCCAGGCATTCTGCAGGCCCTCGCCATGTTCCTCGTCGGCTATACCGGCTTCTGCATCAAGCCCCTGCGCGATGCCGGCGTGATGACCTTGCCACAGCTATTTCAGGTGCGCTACGGCAGCTTTATTCGCTGGCTGGCCGGCGTGGTGATCGTGCTGGGCGGCTTGCTGAACATGGGTGTCTTCCTGCGCATCGGCGGCGAATTTCTGGTCGTGGTTTGCGGCTTCAACTTGAAATATTTGGAATTGACCATGACGGTCCTGCTGATCGCCGTGGCAGTCTACACGATCCTGGGCGGCATGCTCTCCGTGCTGGTGACCGACTACCTGCAGTTCGTCGTGATGAGCGTCGGCCTGATCGCCGTGACCATCCTGATTATCGTAAAAATCGGCTGGGCATCCCTGGCCGGCACGGTCACGCAACATTACGGCGCGGCCGGCTTCAATCCGTTTTTGCATGCGGACATGGGCTGGCAGTATGTCCTCTTTAATTTGTTGAATTGCATTGCGATTGTGCTGACCTGGCAGACGACGATTGCGCGCGTGCTGGCCGCCAAGGACAGTCGCACGGGCCGCAAGGTCTACACGCGCACGGCCTTTTTCTTTGTCTGCCGTTTTCTGATTCCGGGATTGTGGGGCATTGCCGCACTGGCGTTCCTCACGCCCGCCATGTATGCCCGCTTGTCGGACACGATGCGCGCGTCGCAATCATTGTACGCCATGCCGCTCTTGCTCAGCGCAGTCGTGCCGGTCGGCCTGATGGGCCTGCTGGTCGCGGCCATGCTGGCGGCCGACATGTCGACCGATTCTTCCTACATGCTGACCTGGTCGAGCGTGATTTACAATGACATTCTGGCGCCCTTCCGCCGCACTATCTGGCCGGAGAAAAAGGGCTTGCGCTGGAACCGCTGCATTGTCGCGCTGATCGGCCTGTTCCTGCTCTTCTACGGTTTGTGGTACAAACTCGAAGGCGACTTGTGGATGTACCTGCAATTGACCGGTGCGATTTATTTATCGAGCATGTCGGTCTTGCTGATCGCCTGTTGCTACTGGAAACGCGCCAACAGTTGGGGCGCGGGCGCCGCGATTGCCTGTGGCGCGCTCGTGCCGATTGTATACTTGGCGATGCAGCAAATTCCGCAAACGCAGGCACTGGCGCAAAAAATCGGCGCCAACATGTCGGGCTTGGCGACCTACGTTCTGGTCGCCCTGGCCATGATCATCGGCTCGCTGCTCAAGCCGGCGGCGCGCCCCACGGGAGCACGCTAATGGAACTATTCTGGAAAATCCTGACTGGTGCGGCGCTGCTGTGGTACAGCACGGTGACGATTTACGTCGCGATCCGCGGCGCGCGCGACATCCGCGAAATGCTCGACCGCCTGCAGCGCACGGCGGACGAAAAATAACGCGTTTATAATAAGGCAGTGCAATTGTTGAAGCGCCGCGCGGCGGGCACGCCCTGCGGTAGGCGTTTCTAACCTTGTCATCTGGTGAGCACGGCATGCGGCTTCTTCTTTTTTTCGTGAGCTCCGCGGCGTTTTTGCTGCTGGCGTACCGCCTGATGGGAAGGCTTCTCGCCCGCATGTTCGGCCTGTCGTCGGCCAGGAATACCCCGGCGCACACCCTGCGCGACGGCATGGATTACGAGCCCGCCTCGGCCGCGTATCTTCTGCCGCAGCATTTCTCGGCGATCGCGGCGGCCGGGCCGATTGTCGGGCCGATTCTCGCGGGCCAATATTTCGGCTGGGGTCCCACCTGGCTGTGGATTCTGTTCGGTTGCGTGTTCATTGGCGGCATCCATGATTTCGTCGCGCTCATCGCCAGTGTGCGCCATCAGGGCAAGTCCATTGGCGAGGTCATCCGGATCTACATGAATCCGCGGGCGCATTTTCTGTTTCTGATTTTCGTCTGGTTCGCGCTCGTGTACGTCATCATCGCCTTTGCGGACATTACTGCCGGAACATTTGCGCAGAAAGCGGCCATCGCCGGCGGCGACGCGCCAGGCCCCGCCGTCGCGTCGTCGTCACTGCTGTATCTTGGGCTGGCGCTGCTGATGGGTTTCGTCGTGCGCTATGCGCGCTGCAGCACCAACAAGGCCACGGCGATTTTCATGCCGCTGGTCATGGGCGTGATCGTCGCCGGCATGTACCTGCCCATTGATCTGTCCGCGCTGACAAGCCACCCGCAGCAGTTGTGGGGCTATATCCTGCTCGGGTACTGCTTTGCCGCGGCCATGACGCCGGTCTGGCTGTTGCTGCAGCCGCGCGGCAATCTCGGCGGCTATTTTCTCTATGTGGTGATGGCCGCCGCGGTGCTGGGCCTGATTGTCGGCGCGTTCACGGGCGTCAACCCGGTTCAGCAGAAGTTTTTCACGGGCTGGTCGGCGCCGCCGGCGCTGGGCGCATTCCCGCTCTTTCCCATTCTGTTCATCACTGTGGCGTGCGGCGCGTGCTCCGGCTTTCACGGCATCGTCGCCAGCGGCACCACCAGCAAGCAACTGGATCGTGAGTGCGATGCAAAGCCCGTCGGGTATGGCGGCATGCTGCTGGAGGGATTGTTCGCGTGCATCAGCCTTTCGACCTTGATGATCGCGGCCAGGATTGATCTCAAGCCCGATGCGCTCTACGCGGGCGGCATCGCCCATTATGCGCGCGAAGCCATCGCGCCGCTCTGGCCCGTCAAAGGCAACCTTGCGGCCGACGCCGCGTACGGGGTGCTGTACCAGTTCGCGCTGCTTTGCTTTGCCACGTTCGTGTTCGACACGCTCGACGCCTGCACGCGGCTGGCGCGCTATGTCCTGATGGAGCTGTTCTCATGGAAGACCACGACCCACCGCGCCATCGCCACGGCGCTTGTGCTGCTGCTGCCGGCCGTGGTGCTGGCCCTGCCGCCGGTGATGGATCATGGCGTGCCGCAGCCGCTCTGGCGTGTGTTCTGGGGCATCTTCGGCAGCAGCAATCAGCTCCTTGCCGCGCTGACGCTGCTCGGCGTCACCGTCTGGATGGCGCGCAAACGCATGGCGTGGTGGCTCACCGCACTGCCCGCGGTCTTCATGATGGTCATGACGCTCTGGAGTTTGTTCCTGATGATCGGGC
>JAPLST010000205.1:12372-39401 GCA_026398485.1 bacterium | reverse complement strand
CAACATTGAACATCGAACATTGAACGAAAGGCGCATAAGCACCATCGCGGGCCAAAATGCCGTTATATAAATTATCGCGCCGCGCGAGAATTTAGAAGAAGCGAAAGCGCTGCACCTTAAGTTGTTTTGTTGCTATTGCCAACATCTGCGTCATCTGCGTCATCTGCGGATAAAATCGCTGTCGCAGCAACTGCGCAGATTCGCGGCACGGAGGCCGCTTAATTCTCGCGCGGCGCGAGAATTATTAAGGAATGAAGAAAGCACAAGTTGCAGTGCCAGCATCCACGCCGGGCGGCGTGGCCACGCGAATGCCCGCGCGCGTTATGCCAGCGCGTAGCGGCCGGCGCGCCGGCATAGAAAGCCCTCGGCGCAGAGCTGCTCGAGACAAGCGCTGACGCGCGGCGGGGCGGCGTCGAGCTGGCAGGCGAGTTGCGTGGCGGTACGCGCTGGGCCGGCTGTCAGCAGCGCAATGATCTTGCCGCGCAGTTCGCGCATTGAGCCGGCAAACTTCGGCTGCGGGCGATGGGCGGCGCTGCGCTTGTTTTTGCTGAAGCCGCGCGCTTTCAACCATGTGCCGACATCCATCAGCGCGTTGTACCAGCGGCACGGATTGGCGCGGTCAAGGGTCGCCTCCACCACGGGGAGCAATTCTGCGTCATGCACCACGCGCCGGCGTGGAAAGAAATAATGGATAAACACCGTGCGAATGTTGGTTTCAATAAACACGGTTGGTTGATTGAACGCGAAGGCGGCGATCGAGGCGGCCGTGGCATTGCCGATGCCGGGCAGGTGCTGCAATTGTTCGGGCGTGCGCGGCAGGCGGCCCTTGTGTTCGGCCAGCACGGCCTGCGCCAGACGCTGCAACGCGAGTGCGCGGCGGTTGTAGCCCATGCCATGCCAGACCTGCAGGACATCGCGCAGCGCGGCGTGGGCGAGGGCCGCGAACGTGGGAAACGCGGCGATGAACGCGGGATATTTCTCCGCGACACGCGCCACTTGGGTTTGCTGCAACATGATTTCCGAGACGACGATGTGATACGGGTTGCGCGTGCGGCGCCAGGGCAGCGGACGCTGGTGCGCGTGATAATACTCAAGCACAAAGCGCTGGAATGCGCGGATGGTGGCGGCCGCGCGCGGTTGCGCGGCAAGGCGGCGGATCAGCAGGCGCTCGCGCTGCATTTCAGCATGCATGGATGCAGTTTTCAAGAATTACAGCGTTTGCTTATGCCCCAACGGGGCAAAGGAATATAGCCCAGGGCAACGCCCTGGGAAATGAGCGGAATGATCAGTGCGCCCTGTAGGGGCGCAGGTAAGATGGGCGTTTCTACCACGGTCGCTCCCAACTGCAGTGTTTGCTTGTGCCCCAATGGGGCAAAGGAATATAGCCCAGGGCAACGCCCCATACGCGCTAAAATAGCGCTGCAAGTCCCCCTTTCGTAAAAATCCCTCCCCGGCTTTGCCGGTACTCCCTTTACGAAAGGGAGACTGGGGCAGGCGCGCAGCGCCGGGGGATTTAGTGCCAGTGGATGCTCGAATGCATACGCAAAAAATCCCCCAACCCCCTTTTCCAAAGGGGGACGACAGCGACCCCCACCCCCCAGCTTCCTTTCGTAAATGGAGTACCCCGGCTTGGCGGGGGAGGGATTTCGCCCAAAGGGGGACGGCAGAGACAAACCCGAACCTTTCCGTTGATGGTGAATTGTGCAGACATCGTCAGGGTACGCAGGACGGTATCGTGCGTTTTGAATGAGTTCCATATTGCTTATGTCCGCGCTGCTCTATAACTCATTAACTCTTTGTAAAAATTATCCGATTGCAATCATGCGCTGCACGGCAGTCAAGGCGCGTTGGCGGATGTCTTCCGCGAGCGTGATTTCATGGACATTATCTTCCAGTGCCCACAAAATCTTCTCGCGCGTGATCAGCTTCATGTTCGAGCACCAGCCGAGTTCGGACAGCGGATAGAAGAGCTTGGCGGGATTCTGCGCGCGCAGCGGATGGAGGATGCCGGTCTCGGTGCCGATAATAAATTCACGCGCGACGGACTCGCGGCAGAAGCGCAGGATTTGCGAAGTACTGCCGGTGAAATCGGCCAGATCGACCAGGTCGCGCGTGCATTCCGGATGGACGCAAACGGGCGCGCCGGGATNCGCGCCGGGATGCGCTGCGCGCGCCTCCTCGACGTCGCGCCGCAGAAAACGGTGATGCGTGGGGCAGAAGCCGGGCCACAAGACAAGGTCGCGCTTGGTGACGCGTGCGACATAATCGCCCAGACTCTGGTCGGGCACAAACAAGATGCGCCGATCAGCCGGCATGGTCTCAATAACTTTGACGGCATTGGCCGAGGTGCAGCAGACATCAACTTCAGCTTTGATCTCCGCCGAGCAGTTGACATAGGCGACGCAGGCGGCACCGGGATGCTGTCCTTTAAACGTCAGCAGTTCGCGGCGGGTGAGCATGTTGGCCATCGGGCAGCCGGCATTGCTATCGGGCAGGAGCACCGTTTTTTGCGGCGAGAGGATCTTGGCAGTCTCGGCCATGAAATGCACGCCGCAGAAAACGATGACCTCGGCATTGGTGGCGGCCGCCTTGCGCGAGAGGTCGAGCGAATCGCCGACGAAATCGGCGATATCCTGCACGTCCGGCCGCTGATAATAGTGCGCCAGAATAACGGCGTTGCGCTTCACGCGCGCGGCGCAAATGGCATCCACAAGCGTGGTACTCACGGTCAAACTCCAGCATGGTGACAAAAAATCCAGCAATATTGTATACTATCCTAACATAAAACGGACGATGTATGGCGGTACATGAGCAGAGACATGCACGCGAGTACAGCGGCGCGCGGGTATTGATTACCGGCGGGCTTGGCTTTATTGGCTCGAGCGTGGCGCGCGCGCTGGTGAATGCCGGCGCGCAGGTGACGCTGGTGGACAGTCTCATTACTGCCTATGGCGGCAATCTCTTCAACATCCATGACATTCGTGATCGCGTGCGGGTCAACATCTCGGATGTGCGCGACGCCTCGTCCATGAAATATCTGGTGCAAAGCCAGGATTACCTTTTCAATCTAGCGGGACAGACCAGTCATCTGGATTCCATGACGGATCCGTTCACGGACTTGAACATTAATTGCGTCGCGCAACTTGCGATTCTGGAGACATGCCGCGCGCACAATCCGCGCATCAAGATTGTCTATGCCAGCACGCGCCAGCTATACGGCAAACCCCAGTATTTGCCGGTGGATGAACGCCACTTGTTGCAGCCGGTGGATGTCAATGGCATCAACAAAATGGCGGGGGAGTGGTATCACATTCTTTACCATAATGTGTATGGAATGCAGACGGCGGCGCTGCGGCTGACAAACACTTATGGCCCCGGCATGCGGGTGAAGGATGCCCGCCAGACGTTTCTGGGGATTTGGGTGAAAAATGTGTTGAGTGGCCTGCCGATTGACGTGTATGGCGACGGCCTGCAACGCCGTGATTTCAATTATGTGGCGGATGTGGTGGATGCCCTGCTGCTGACCGGCGCGGATGAGCGCGCCAATGGGCAAGTGTACAACTTGGGCAGCGACGAAGTCTACGCGCTCAAGGAATTGGCCGAACTGGTCATTCAGGTGAACGGCGCGGGCACAGCGCGCCTGATCCCCTTCCCGGCGGAGCGCAAAGTGATCGACATTGGCGACTATTACGCGGATTTCAGCAAGATCAAGACGGCCTTGGGCTGGGATGCACGGGTGCCGCTGGCCGAAGGATTGCGCGAGACGCTGGCGTATTACCGCGAGCACGGGGCGCATTATTGGGAACAAAGCCAGGCCACGCCATGATCCCGGTGTTTGACATAGCTGACCAGCACACGGGCATCCGCGCGGAACTCGCGGCGGCGTTTGAGCGTGTGATGCGCAGTGGCTGGTTTATTCTGGGCGACGAAGTGGCCGCCTTCGAAAAAGAATTCGCCGCGTGGGTTGGCGTCGGGCACTGCCTGGGCGTGGCGTCCGGGACGGATGCGCTGACCTTGGCGTTGCGCGCACTGCAAATCGGCCCGGGCGATGAAGTGGTGACCGTGTCGCACACGGCGGTGGCCACGGTGGCGGCGATCGCCTTGACGGGCGCCACGCCGGTCTTGGTGGACATTGACGAACAGTCGTACACGATGGATCCGGCCGCCGCGGCCGCCGCCATTACCGCGCGCACAAAAGCAATCGTGCCGGTGCATTTATACGGGCAGATGGCGGACATGGATGCGCTGATGAACCTCGCGCAGCGGCACGGGCTGGCGGTCGTGGAGGATTGTGCGCAGGCGCATGGCGCAACGTACCACGGGCGCGCGGCCGGCAGCATTGGCGCGGCGGCGGCGTTTAGTTTTTATCCCACCAAGAATCTTGGGGCGCTGGGCGATGGCGGGGCGGTCGTGACCAATGATGCGGCGCTGGCGGAGCGCGTGCGGTTGCTGCGGCAATATGGCTGGCAGGAACGCTATATCAGCAGCGTGGCCGGCATGAACTCGCGTTTGGATGAACTGCAGGCCGCACTGCTGCGCGTCAAATTGCCGCACTTGCGCGGCTGGAATACGGCACGGCGCGCTCATGCGCAGCGCTATGGTGAATTGTTGCGGGGTGTGACCGTGCCGCAGGAAATGGCCGGGCGCGGCCATGTGTATCATTTGTATGTTGCACGGGTTGCGCGACGCGATGCCGTGCTGGCGCAGTTGCGTGCGCGTGGCATTGGCAGCGCGATCCATTATCCCCGCGCAGTCCATCAGCAGCCGGCATATAGCGCGCTGACACCACCCGGCGGACTGCCGGTCACGGAACGCGCCGTGGCGGAAATCATCTCCTTGCCAATGTATCCGGAGCTGCTGCCGGATCAGATCGCAGAGGTCGTGGCGCAGGTCAACGCCGTGGTGCAATAGCGATGCAAACGCCAAACTCTGTTTCCATAGTCATCCCGGTCTATAATGCCGCCGACACAATTGGCGCATTGGTGGATCAGCTCGTGGCCGTGCTGGGGCCGCGCCACGCGCTCGAGATCGTCTTGGTCAATGATTGCTCGCCGGGCGATGCGTCCGAGCAAGAGTGCTGCAAAGCCTATCAACGCCATGCGCGGATTGTCAAATTTTATTCGTTGGCGAAAAATGTCGGGGAACACAACGCCGTCATGGCCGGGTTGCGCCACACGACGGGTGCGTATGTCGTGATCATGGATGATGATTTTCAGAATCCGATCACGGAGGTTGAAAAACTCATTGCGGCCGGCGCAGCCAGTGATGTGGATGTGGTCTACACGTTTTACGCGGAGAAACGGCATGCGTGGTGGCGCAATCTGGGGAGCCGTTTCAACGGCGCGGTTGCGACGATCATGCTGGGCAAGCCGGCGGGCTTGTATTTGTCGAGTTTCAAACTGCTGAACCGCTTTCTGGTGGACGAGATTGTCAAGTATGATTTTCCGTTTCCGTACCTGGACGGATTAATATTACGGGCAACCAGCAAGATTACGGCGGTGCAGGTTGAGCACGCTGCGCGGGCGCACGGCCGATCGGGCTACACCCTGCGCAAACTGGTGCGGCTGTGGCTGAACATGTTCACGAATTTTTCGATCTTGCCGTTGCGTGTCGCGACCGGCTTGGGATTTGTCATCACCTTGCTGGGCATCGGGCTGGCGCTGTATACGCTGTATGAACGCTTGACTTCGCCGACGCTGCCGCCGGGCTGGGCCTTGATGACCATTGTTATTTGTGTGTTTTCCGGCGCGCAATTAGTATGCATCGGCACGGTGGGCGAATATGTCGGCCGGCTCTTTATGGGCATGAACAAACAGCCGCAATACACGATTCGCCGGGCATACGACGGGGAGGCTGCGCATGCAGGCCAGTGAACAAGTCAGAAGGTATGATATGGTTGTCCTTACAGTAATGATCACCATAGCGGCTCTGTTTGTGGTTATGCCCGTGCTGCGCGACGGGCGGATGTGTATTCTTGATTGCGCGAATACGTATCGCTCATATGCCCAGATTGACTGGCTGCGGCCCGCTACTTTTCTGAATGTGGATAATGATGTGCAAAGCGCGCGCCCGGGTGAATTTGTGGTGCATTTGCCGGCCTATATCGGCGCACGGGCGCTGACGCATTATTGGTATCAAAGCGGGCTGGTGTTGGTCCTTACGATGCTGATGTTGGCCGTGGTAGTGGCGCGCGTGACCCAACGTGCCTTAATCGGCGGCTGGGTGGCGTTGTGTGCGCTATTCGTGCCGGCATTTGCCGAGAATTATTACACACTGGGCAAATGTGAGCCGTTCATGCTGTTTGGCGCGCTGGGCGTGACGTGGGTGCTGTATCGCGCACTGTACGCGCCGCCGCGCGGCGGCGGCCGATGGCTGCTGCTGGTGCTGGCGGGCGCAGTGTTCGCTTTTTCGGCCATTACGGTCAAAGAAACGGGCGGGGCCTTCTTGGGCGCGTATCTGGCCGGCTGGTTTGTGTTAAGCTGGGCGGCGCCGATATCATGGTGGTGCGCGGTACGTCGCACGTGGTGGCTGACGTTGTTTGTCGGATTGTCTTTTGCCTTGCTGGTGCATTGTGTCCTGGCGTTGCCGTCGTGGTATACACAAGGTGATACAGGCACCTACACCCCAACCACGGGTAATCTGCTGCAAGGCATGCTGGTGATTGTGCAACATTACCAAGCATGTGCGACGTATGTCTGGGGCGGATTGCTTGCTTTGGTGGTGGCGATGGCGCATCCGGCGCAGTGGCGGCGCGGCCCGCACCGCCAATTACTGGCATGGACGGCGTATTTCTGGATTCTGGCCGCGGCGCTGACGCTGGTGTATGCACCTTGGACGTCCCTGCAACCGCGCTACTTGCTGCCTGGTCATGTCTGCGCGCTGGCGGCCACGGTTTTGTCGCTGGTCATGTTCTGGCGCAGCGTCGCGCAGGCACGCTGGCGGCTCTGGCGCTGGATTTGCCAGTGCGCATGCGTGCTGGTCGTGCTACTGCTGGTGGCGCAGTGCGTTTTCACCGTGCTGGTGGAGCACACGTCCGAAGGCATGGTGCGGCTGCGGATGGACAAGGCCTACGACGAAATGTTTCGTTACATTGCCAAAGCGACGCCGCAGGGCGGCACGGCATATTTCATGTATGATGCCGCGCATGAGGAATCGCGCTACAATACGCGCTTTGGCATGCCGCTGTTTTATGGAAGGCCGGACATTGGCTGCGTGTTTCCGCGCACGCGCCAGGAGATCAACAACGCCGGTTTGGTGGCGGTCTCCACGATTGCCGCGGCGTGCAATCCCAATCGCACTCCCGTGCATGCCGGCGCGAGCGAGTTGTTTTATCAGATGCTTGCGCCGTCATTGCCGCTGAAGGAGCGCACGCGGTTTGTGTATGAGACGCCGGTGCGGTATATTTCGGCGAAAGCGTATCGCGGGTTTCAATACGCGACGTGCTGGGGCATTCCGGCGTTTTGGCGCTTGCAGCGCGGCATGCACCGCTTCGGCTGGATCATCTATGAGTATGCGCCGCATGCCGGTGCGGTCAACATTCTGCAAAACAGCGATTTTGTCTATGGGTTGCAGCAATGGGGTGCCTGGGGCGCGGCGGCCGACAAGACCAATCTTGTGAGTACCAGTCCGCGCTGCGTGCGGATTGAAAATCCGGACGCAACCATGCCGGGCATCAAGCAACATGTGGCCATCAACATGATATCCGGCGCGGTCTATCGCCTGAGTGGCGCGGCCCGCTATGTCGGCGTGCCGGATCCCGGCAAGATCATGGGGGCGCGCGTGACCGTCTGGCTGCCGCCGCAACCGGAATATGACATCACCTGGTTGACGCAGCGGGACGCCTGGATGCGGGTTGAGCGCACCTTCACGAATCAAGTGAATGGCGCGGCCGTTGCGGACATCCGCCTGGAGCGCCTGCCCTGACATGCTCTGAAAGTGAATTGCGGCAATTCATTTTGTCAAAATGATGTTGCCGCAAAACCATATTTCTCTGCAATCCCGAACCCTGAACCCTGAACCCTGAACCCTTCCCTGCGCGGCATCACTCCGAGCGCAGCACTTCAAGAAACGCCTTCTGCGGTATGGTCACGCGCCCGATTTGTTTCATGCGCTTCTTGCCCTCTTTCTGCTTTTCCAGCAATTTGCGCTTGCGGCTGATGTCGCCGCCATAACATTTGGCAATGACGTTCTTGCGCAGGGCCGAGACAGTCTCGCGCGCAATGACCTTCCCGCCGATCGCCGCTTGAATGGCCACGGCGAACTGCTGGCGCGGAATGACGTTCTTCAAGCGCTCGGTCAACATGTGCCCGCGCTCATAGGCGTGTTCGCGATGGACAATCATGGAGAACGCATCCACCGGTTCGCCGTTGAGCAGGATGTCGAGTTTGACCAAATCGCTGGGCCGATAGCCGTTTTCCTCGTAGTCCATGCTGCCATAGCCCGAGGTGATGGTCTTGAGCTTGTCATAAAAATCAATGATAATCTCATTGAGCGGCATGTCGAAATGCAGCAAGACGCGCTTGGCATCCAGTGATTCTGTGCTTTGCATCGTGCCGCGCCGCTCGCGCGCGAGCTGCATCACCGCGCCAATCCGCTCGACCGGCGTGATCACCAGGACATTGACAAACGGCTCGTCAATGCCCTCGATCGTGGAGGGATCCGGGAAATTCAGCGGATTGTCAATGTCTTTGATCTCGCCGTTTTTGAACATGACGTGGTAAATGACGCTGGGCGCGGTGGCGATCAGATCAATGTTAAATTCGCGTTCGAGGCGTTCCTGGATGATTTCCATGTGCAGCAGGCCGAGGAAGCCGCAGCGGAAGCCAAAACCCAGCGCGGCCGAGGTCTCCGGCTCGAAGGTGAACGAGGCGTCGTTAAGGCGCAGGCGTGCCAGCGCCTTTTTGAATTCATCATACTGGCCGGCATCAATCGGATAGAAGCCGCTGAAGACCATGGGATGAAACTGCTTGAAGCCGGGCAGCGGCGCGGGCGCGGGCGCCGCGTCATGCGTGATGGTGTCGCCGATGCGCACGTCGGCCGCGTCGCGAATGATGGCGGTGAGATAGCCGACCTCGCCCGGGCCGAGTGCGGCAATCGGTTTCAAGACTGGCGTGAACACGCCCAGTTCAATGACTTCAAAGACGCCGCCGCTGAACATCATGCGGATGCGGTCACCCTTGGCAATCGTGCCGCTGAAGATGCGGCCATAGACGACGACGCCTTTGTAGACGTTGTACTCCGAATCAAACACAAGCCAGCGCAAGGCATCATCCTCGGGCGTGTGCGGTGGCGGCACGCGGCGGATGATGGTGGTCATCAATTCGGGCACGCCGGCGCCGGTCTTGCCGCTGACGCGCAAGATATCGGCGGGATTGCAGTGCAACAATTCGACTATTTGCTGCACACAGCCGTCAATGTCGGCGGCCGGCATGTCGACTTTGTTGATCACCGGAATGATGACCAGATGGTGTTCAAGGGCCAGATGCACGTTGGCGACGGTCTGCGCTTGCACGCCTTGCGTGGCATCCACCAGCAGCACCGCGCCGTCACACGCGGCCAGACTGCGCGACACTTCATAGGCAAAATCCACGTGGCCGGGCGTGTCGATCAAATTCAGCAAATAGGTGGCGCCTTCGGGCGTGGTGTGATGGAGCCGGACGGGATGGCATTTGATGGTGATGCCGCGCTCGCGCTCGAGATCCATGTCGTCGAGCGTCTGGGCGACCATGTCACGCGCGGCCACGGCGTGGGTCAGTTCGAGAAAACGATCCGCCAAGGTTGACTTGCCATGGTCAATGTGGGCGATGATGCAAAAATTGCGAATATGGTCAAGCATGGGATTAGAGCAGTTGGCGGATCAAACGCTGGACGCTTTTTTGCAGCTGTTGTGATTCGGCAGACATGGCTTGATTGGTGCCGCCACCGCCAAGGCGCTGTTGCAGGTGGGCGGTGATGACCATCGTCAGGCGTTCTTCCAATTCGGTGCGCTGCGGATCGGTCAGGCGCAATTCGGCGCGCGGTTGCGCCAGCGTGCCGCGCACGCGCAAGGGGATCTCTATTTTATTGTTTTGGGTGAACATGCCCAACAGCGGATGCGTGCCATACTGGGCGACCAGTGCCGGTGCCAGTTGCAGGGTGGCGAGGTAGTCCATGACGCCGTTGGTATCACACATGCCGGCGGCGCTGATGACGCCCAACGGCGTGGTGGCGCGCAAGTCGGGGGTTGCGAGCGCGCCGTCGTTCAGCACCAGGTGGGTCGTGATGGTGCGGGGCGCCTTGAGCGACACGCCGCGCAGCGTGCGGGTCAGCAGCGGCACGTTGAGCGAGGCGCCGCTGACTTGGGCGACCATGCTGAGCAGCGTGCGCAGGGGCGCCGGCACATCCGGCGCCAGCAACCATTGTTCGCCGGTGAAGGCCTGGAACATGGCATTGGAAATGATCAGGTCCGTCTTGGCGGAAAAACGACCAAGCTGGGTCAGCCGGCGGGTCAGCAGGTCGGTGACGCGCAGGTTGTCCATTTCAAACGAACCGCGGGCGGTGAGTGTGCCACCGCAGCGCACCGGCATGGGCGCGATGCAGGCGAGCAATTGATCCAGGGCGACGCGTTGCAGGATGAAATCCCCCAGCAAGACGGAATTGGTCGCGGTCGCCTGGTCCGCTTGGCGGGCGGCGAGATTGTCCACCAAGTTGAGTTGGCCGATGCCATCCAGGGTGTAACCATAGGCGGTCAGGGTGCTGATGCGGTCATTGTCAAGTTCGGCGGTGAGCGTGACATTGCTAAAGGCGATGCCGCGCAGACAGCCGGCGCGCGCCTTGAGCAGCACATCCGACATCAGCGTGCGCGTGCGGGGATCGGTGCGGCCGCTGATATGGCAGACGACCTCGTGGACAAAGCCACTGGCAGCCTGGGTCAGCCAGCGCGTGGCCGACCATTGCAGGGATTGCGGCGGCAGGTCAATCTGGAAATGAGTGTTGGTGGCGTCCGCGCTGAGCTGCGCCTGCACATGCCATGTGGCGCCCGACAGCACCAGCGCTTTCACGTCAACGTCATCGGGACTGAACGCGCCGGCAAATGAGCAACTAAACGGCAGATGTTCGCGGAGCGTGCGTGGCGCAGCGCCCGGTGTTATAATGTGGCGCACGTTGACATGCACGCCGGCGATGGATGCCTGCGCGATGGTGGTGCGCCGCGTGCGGCGATGGTAGAGCACGTCGGCGGTGAAACGCACTTGGCGCAGATTTGGCAGCTCGCATTTGCCGCGCGCGCTGAGGGCATAGGTGCCGTGGGCGCCGCGCACGTCGGCGGTCACGGCGCGCAGGCTGAACGTCTCGCGCATGCCCAGCGCGTGCGGCGTCAGAATCGGTTTCGACAAATACCCGCGGCGCACTAGAAAATCTTGCAGGGCGGTGGTGGGCAGATCAAAATCAATGCGGCTGATGGTGACGTCGCGGGCCACGATGTGCCCGAGTAACAGCGGCAAAAAATCCACATGCAGACGACAATTGCCGCTGTAGGCAAGGATGACGTCGTTGCTCGGGTTGTAGAACGTCAGCGCGGAAAACACGAACGTCGGCCCGCCGCTCCATGTGGTCAGGTTTACTTGCTCGAGCTCGACGCGGGCGTTAAACAGCCGGCCCAAGTGCCGTTCGCAGGCGTCGCGCAGCAAGGACGTGTCGCTCAATGCCGGTGGCAGCAGCAGCCACAGCGCGGCAGCAACCGCCACGGCCAGCGCGCCACGCCGCACGATGCGCCACAGATAGTTAGCGTTGATGCGGCGCATAGTCTTGCCAGGTCCAGTGTTGGGTGTCGAACAGCCAGAGGGTATTGCGCGCGGGCATCAAGGCGGCGGCGCAGGACATGCCGCGCGTGGAACACGTCTGCAGCAGGCGGCCTTCACTGGCAAATAAGGACAGCTCTGCGGCGGCGGGATCAAGCATGAGCCAGCCGGTCTTGTAGTGCGGCGCGATGAACAGTTGTTGCGCGTCTTGGCAGGCCAGCACGGTTTTCACGCGGGCGCGGCTGTCCATGACAATGATGCGATTGCGCAGCGCGTCGGCCAGCACCAGCTCTTCATCGCGCGTGACAATCAGGCTGCACGGCACCAGCGGCCTGACCGGCGCCAGCGTGAAGGCAGTGTAGGTGCGGCCGTTGGACGCATAGCGCTCGATCAGCGACAGCAGCGGCACGGCGACGTACACGGTGCCGCGCCGGGAGATGCAGGCGGTGCGTGGAATAATCGTGGTGGGCGGACTGGCGGCGCAGTATTCCCGGCGTGCCTGGGCATTGGCCACCATGGTACTGACACGGCTGCCGTCCCAATAATTCGGATACGTGCGCGTGTACAACAGCCCGTAATCTTTGCTCACCAAGCGTTGGCCGGTATGGACGCGCAGGTCACCGAGCGGAAAAGACGGTGTGCCGCGCTGCAAAGCAAACAAAATGCGCTGGTCATCGCCAAATGAGATGCTGGTCACCACGCCGCGCGCCGGCACGGACACCCGTTGCGTGCGCGTGCCCGAATGCTTGTAGGCACAGACTTCATGCTGGGTTTGATCGGCGATCCAGAGTTGTTCGTTGTCATCGGTGGCAATCACCAACGGGGTGGCATCGGCCGCGGCGAGGGGCATTGCGCGGGTGCGTGCCAGCGTCCAGACCGACGTGAAATGTTCCGGCATGGCGTTGGTGAGCGTGGCGAAAGGCATGCTGGCCGGGCAGGCCGACGCCCACAGCAGCAGCGCGCCCAGCCCGCCGGCGAGCCGGGCGGCGGTCCGGCGCATGCTCATTCCAGCGGGTATCACGGCGCGTCAGTCACGGCAATATGCAGATCGCGCAGCTGGTCGGTGCGCACGGTCGAGGGTGCGCCGCTCATCAGGTCGGTCGCCTTCTGTGTTTTCGGAAATGCGATGACATCGCGCAAGCTGGTCGCGCCGATCAGCAGCATTACCAGGCGGTCAAGGCCGATGGCAATGCCGGCATGCGGTGGCGCGCCATAGCGCAAGGCATTGATGAAAAAGCCGAAACGTTCCTCGATTTCCTGCGCGGACAGTTGCAGCAATTGAAACACTTTTTCCTGGACGCGCGGATCGTGGATGCGCACCGAGCCCGAGGCGAGCTCATAGCCGTTGATGACCAAGTCGTAGGAACACGCGCGGACGGTCAGCGGGCTGGTCTCGAGCAGCGGCACATCCGCCAGGACCGGCGCGGTAAACGGATGATGCTCGCTGGCCAAGCGCTGCTCCTCCTCGTCAAACGAAAACATCGGGAAATCCGTCACCCACGCGCAGGCATAGGTGCCGGGCGTGATCAGCTTCAGCAGTTGGGCCAGTTGGCTGCGCACGGCGCCGAGGGCCGCACGCGCGGTCTTAACGGCATCCGCCACGATCAGCACGCAATCGCCCGGCTGCGCGCCGGTGCACTGATCAAATTCCTGCCACAACGCCGGCGTCATGCATTTAGCCAGGGGCGACTTGCGTTCGCCGTTGGCGTCACAGCGCACGGACAGCAAGCCCTTTGCGCCGGCCTTGGCGGCGAGCGCGGTCAGGTCGTCGACCTGCTTGCGCGACAAGGTTGCGCCGCCCGGCACGCGCAGTGCGCGCACCACGCCGCTGGCCTGCAGTGTCCCAGTGAACACGGCAAAATCAATCGTGGCGGCGAGGGCGCTCATGTCGCAGATGGGCAGTGCGAAGCGCAGATCCGGTTTGTCGCTGCCATAGCAATCCATGGCATGCTGATGGGTCATGCGCACAAACGGTGCGGCGATGCGCAGGCCGGCGGCGGCGAAGGCGGTGGCGACCAAGCCCTCGATCACGGCGAAGACATCGTCGTGGGTTGCAAATGACATTTCAAGGTCGATCTGGGTGAATTCCGGTTGGCGGTCGGCGCGCAAATCCTCGTCGCGAAAACAACGCGTGATCTGGCTGTAACGATCCATGCCGGCCACCATCAATAATTGCTTGAGCAACTGTGGTGATTGGGGCAGGGCGTAAAACATGCCCGGATGCACGCGACTGGGCACCAGATAATCGCGCGCGCCTTCCGGCGTGGATTTGGTTAATATCGGCGTCTCGATTTCGAGGAAACCGGCACTGTCAAGATAATTACGCACCGCCAGGGCGACTTTGTGGCGGATTACCAGCGCGCGCTGCAAGTGCGGGCGGCGCAGGTCGAGATAGCGATACGTCAAGCGCAGGTCATCGGTCTCCTCCGTGTCGTCGAGCGGGAACGGCGGCGTCTCGGCGTGATTGAGAATGGTCACGGCATCAGCCAACAATTCAACGGCGCCCGTCGGCATGTCCTTGTTCACTTGGGCGCCGCGCGAGCGCACCACGCCGGCGACACTCAGCACGTCTTCGCCGCGCAACTCTTTGGCGGCAGTGTGCGCCGCGCTGTGGGTGGCCGGGTCGAACACGATTTGCGTCACGCCATAGCGGTCACGCACGTCCACGAAAATCAATTGGCCGAGATCGCGCCGCTTCTTGACCCAGCCGGTGAGCACGACCTGCGCGCCAATGTGTTGCTCGCGCAGGTCGCCGCAGGTGTGGGTACGCTGTAATGCGGGTGTCATCATGAACGGTGGTTCCTATTCTTGCACATCAATAATTTCGCCGCCGAAAATTTCAAGCGCCTTTTGCACGAGCGGCTCCTGCTTGGCGCGCTGCACCATGTCGTCGCGCGTCAACGGTGCGGTCGCGGTGCTGGGTGGCTGTTCGCGCACAATCTCGAATGCGACGGGCCGGCCGACGTGGCGGCTGATTTCCGCGCCGAGCCGTTCGCGCGTTTTCTTCTGCGCCAGCGCCTGCCACGTCATCTCGGCATCGTGTGGCACCAGCATGCGCAACGTGTCGGGGCCGCCGTCGGCTACCATCACGGCGGCGATCAGTGCGTGCAATTTCGCATCGGCCGTCGCCACGCCGGCAAGCCACGTCTTCCACGCAGCAGCCAGAGTGGCATCGCCGTGCGGGCCGGCTGGCGCTTTCGCGGCTGGCACGGTTGCCGGTGCAGCTGCAGCCGCGGGCGGCACCGCTGCCGGTGCTGCAGGTGGCCCGACTGCCGGCGCCGCCGGTTTCGCGGGCCGCGCCGGCTGATACGCCGCCGGCGCTTCGCTCAGCACTGGCTGCGCGGCTGCGGCCGCGCCGTCGAGTGCTTGCAGCCGTTCCAGCATGCTGTCCAGGCTGACGCGCCGCCGTGCGCGCACGATTTTCAAGAGCGCCAGTTCCAGCGCGGTCTGCTTGGCTTCGGTGGCGGCCAGGCGCGGCAACGTTTCCAGCAGCACATCCATCGAATACAACAATTGCTCGTGGGTGTAGCGTTGGGCCGCATCCTGCAAGGCGCGCAGTGATTCGGCGGTTTCTTCCAAGACCGTTTCCGGATTCGTGACATGCTGCACCACCAGCATGCTCCTGAGAAAATCAAGCAGCCCAAGAATGAATTGCTCCGGGTCGCGCCCGCGCTCGATGACGTGTTGCACGATGGCCAGCGCGCCGGCCACATCCTCGGCCACCAGCGCGTGATGCAGCGCGAAGTAGGTCTCGCGCTCAGTCCAGCCCAGCAGGGCGGTCACTTCTGCCTCGGTGATTGTCTCGGCCGCCAGGGCCAGCACTTGGTCGAAAACCGAGAGCGTATCGCGCACGCTGCCGTCGCCGGCTCGCGCGATGACGCCCAACGCGCCGCGTTCGACGGTCACGCCTTCGGCCGTGGCCACTTTTTCGAGATAGGCCACCAGCGCGTCCCACGCCACGCGGCGCAGCTCATGTTTCTGCACGCGCGACAAAATCGTCGCCGGAATCTTGTGCGGCTCGGTCGTCGCAAAGAAAAACTTGACATGCGGCGGCGGTTCTTCGAGGGTCTTCAACAACGCGTTGAATGCCTCTTTGGTCAGCATATGCACTTCGTCAATGATGTACACCTTGTAGCGCGCGCTGACCGGCGCGATCGCCACCGAGTCGCGCAGCCGCCGGATTTCCTCAATGCCGCGATTGGACGCGCCGTCAATCTCCATCACGTCAAGACAGGCGCCGTCGCGGATCGCCACGCAGTTGGCGCACGTGCCGCACGGCGTCGGCGTCGGCTCGGCTGCGCTCAGGCAGTTCAGCGCCTTGGCCAAAATGCGCGCAATCGTGGTCTTGCCCACGCCGCGTGTGCCAATGAACAAATAGCCCTGACCAAAGCGGCCTTGCGTGATGGCATTCTGCAGGGTGGTCGTGACATGTTCCTGCCCGATCACCTGCGCGAATGTCTGCGGCCGCCACTTGCGCGCCAGCACAGTATATGACTCGTGTGGTATGTTCATGGTATATCTCTGTGATTATAGTGGAGTTGGCGTTTTTTGTCAATCGCACAGGCAGCATCGCACAGGCAGCATACTGAAATTCCGCTATAAGAACGGGAGCCGCATTCCGTTGCGGCGATCCTGCCACGGTAGCCGCCGGCGTAGAGCGCGCAGACCGGTAGGGCGGTCAGGCCCTTGACCGCCGCGGTCGTCGCTGCGCCATTGTAGCACCGGCGTGCGCGCGCATGCAGCAACGGCGGTCAGGGCCTGACCGCCCTACCTCACCCTCCGGCCACGCACACGCAGGCCCCACAACAGATTTGAAAGATCGCCGCCGCTGGCGGGATCGGTGGTGAATTTCTGAGAAGACCCCCACGACCTTGCGTCGTGGGTGAATAAGATTGAGTAAAAACGCGCGCCGGCGTTCTTTTCTCAATCTCTGCGTCCACCGATCCCGCCGCCGGCGGGGATCGGTGGGGCGCCAGGTTTGAGAGAAAGCTGCACGGCATGGACTGCACAGCAACCGCGGCGTGCCCCGCGGCCACGAATGCAGAACTGGTAATAAGTGATTAGTGATCGGTGACCGGTGCTGCGGTGTGCTGAAAGAAAGTGGGAGCGGCCTCCGTGCCGCGATTCTGCTTCTGCACCGATCACTGATCACTGATTACCGATTACTGAGCTGAAGGCAGCGGCGGCTTATTCGACCGTCAAGCCATCCAGCCACACGGTGAATGGATCGCCACCTTGGGAGTCAAGTGAAAGGCTGATGGCGTTGATATAGTCGAGCGACGCCTGGCCGGTGGTGGTGCGTTGCCACTGCACATCGCCGGCCAGCGGAATGGTCACGGGCATCCATGTCCACTGCGCTTCGCTGTACGGCGGCTTGCTTATCAGGTTGGCATTCTTGGCGGGCGTGTACTCGATCTGGCCTGCCCAGCCCAGGAGGCGGACGACCGGGCCGGCGTTTTTCCAGCCGCGGAGGTTGGGATTTCTGACTTTGATCCAAAAACGAATCTGGTGCTTGGCGGAGAAGTTCCATGCCGCGTCACGACTGGCGGGATAGATGGCGGTCGCATACGCGCCGCAGTACGGATCGGGGGTGAAGCGCAGGCTGCGGCTGCCGAACAGCGCCGCGGGATCATCTGTAAACGTGATCCGGCCATGGCCGTCCTGGTCCGATGCTTGTTCGCCGGCCCAGCGGCTCGCCTGGCCTTCGGTGCCGAGTTCCTGCACGACGGGTTGCACAACCAGCACGTCCTTCCACGCCAGGCTGGCGAGTGCGCCGTTGTCCACCGTCAGGCCGACCCGCTGGAAACCCGGCTGCGGGAACACCACATCCAGCACGGATTGGCTGCCGGTTTGGCCTTCGAGATGCCAACGGAATCGCAGCGGGTGTCCTTGCGGATCGCGACTGGACGCCGCATTGAAGCGCGCGGTTTGCGCTGCCACCGCGATTTCCGGCCCGGCCAGTTCCGCGATCGGCGCGGTGCGGATCGCCAGACCGGCTGGCAACTCGACCAAGCCGGTCACGTTGCTGAAGTAATTCCCCAAGGCATTGTTGGTGAAAATATTTCCCGCCAACAAGATGTCATCACCCCAGCGGCCCCAGATGCCGAAGCGGTTGTTTGCAATCCTGTTTTGCTGGATGACCCAATGCTCCGCGCGCCAGGCCCGGCCTTGTGATCGCCGGTCGCCGCTAAAGGCGATGCCCGCGCCATTGTTGTCGTGCAGGTTGTTGCCTTCGATGAGCGTGTGGCTGGAGGAACCGCCGACGATCACGATGCCGCCGTGCCGGAAGTTGCGTTCGGGCGCGTTGTGGTAACCGCTGGTCCGGCCGTTGTACGCCACCTCGTTGCCGATCAGTTGCGACTGGTCGCTGCCGCCGAGCCAGAAGCCGTAGCTGCCATGATTGGCTTTGTTGCGGATAAACGTGTTGCCGGGGCTCCACGACTCGACACAGTTGTTGTTGGCGTAGGATGTGTCGTTCTCGACAAACACATTGCCGCGCGACGGCCAGCGGTTGAGCTGGCGGATGAAAACGCCGTCGCCGCCATGGGTAATGTCGTTGCGATACCAGTAATTGTCGTCGGAACCGGATTCAATCAGCACCCCGGTTGAGTCGCGCGCATGCACTTCGCCGGCGGCGCGATCGATCCGGATACCGTAGGAGAAGTTGTTGTTGAGGAACTTGTTCCGCGAAGAATGCCACAGTTTGGCGCCGGTGTTCGAGCAATACGAGAAATCGTTGTCCGCAATCAGGTTGTCGTCCGCGTCGATCAACTGGATGCCGTCCCAGACGCGATTCGCGCGATTCCGGCGGATGACACTGAGGCGCACCCGGTCGAGGACAATGCCGCCGCGCGCGGGCAGTTCGCCCCACCACTGCGTGGGGTTGTGGTAGTTATCTGAGAAATCGCAGGCGGAGACGGTAATGGCGTATGCCTGACGCAGGACTAGGCCGGTGGCAAAGCCGCGCGCGCGGATGTTTTTCAGTGTCACGCCCGTGGCGCCTTCGATGAGGATGCCGATACCCGCCGCTGCGCACGCGGTCGGATCACCCGTCTGGCCCGGCCCCACCAGCGTGGCGCCATTGCCGTCAATGGTGACATGGCTTGCGCGCACGACCAGCCGCGCCGCCACTAATGCGTCTTTCTCCAAAACGAGATCCTGGGTTACGGCGATCTCGGCGACGGGGTTGGTTGCGGCGACCGCCGTCAGCGCGGTCAGCCACATGCAGCCGCAGTACCGCACGGCGGCGGCCATGCAGCGCATCCGCCGGTTCATGCAGCGATAACGATCAGCCACGAACAAGGTTTGTATCATGCTGCACATTGTTTACATTGGTTATGCCATTAGAAGATGAACGCCGGCCCCGTGCCGTGTGTTCTCGCTGCAAAGCGGGAGCCTAATCTTCTAAAGGCCTAATCTTTTTAAGCGCGAGTGGCTATCCTCTGATCCGGATGCGGTCAGATTCAACGACAATCATTCCAGGGGTATTACCGGGCGGATAGATGAGAATGTTCGAGAAATCCGTGTCCAAGGTGATGAGCACGCGGGATTCGGCCTGGCATACGGCGGCAAGCTCTCGATCGGGACAGCCAACTAGTTGTTGATCAAGAACAGATACGGCATCGTGCCCGGCATGCGTCAGCAGTCGGCACGCCTCAAGCGGCAGATTTTCATCGATTTTGAACCGCACTATTTCACTCAGGCCGGCACTGCCAGCACGCGCTCGTGCGAGAGTTCCGCCGCGTAGGCAATGGCCGCGCGTATTGCCGCGGTGGATACCGATGGGTAGTCCCGTCGAATCTCCTCGGGTGATGCGCCGGCCGCCAAGTTGTCGAGGATCACCGACACCATGATGCGCGTGCCTTTAATGCATGCTGTGCCGTGACATATCGCGGGGTCGACCGTTATGTAATCCGTCCAATTCATATGCCGCCTTGTGTTTCTGCGTAGATGATAGCATACATGGCTGATAAACGTCAAGGGTTCGATGGCTCCCATTTCCGGCGACTCGCTGCGCAGCATTGCCCGCGGGACGCGGACGCGACGAGTAGCGCCGCCGTCTCGGCGGCACCCACCCACCCATGTTGATGGCGGCCAGAAGCCACGCAACAAAGCGAATTGGAAGGTGGAAATCCCGCGCGAACTACAGATTCCGTACGGCATTCTGCGGGTAGCCGACGGGCTTGATTACACATCCACCAGAACGTCCAGAATGTGAAGCTCAGCGGCGAAACGCTGCGGGTCATCGCGGCACAGGACGTGACCGAGAACATCCGCCGCGCGCAGAAAAAGCTGCCGCTGCTGTGTGCCGTGAATTGTCAATTGTGAATGCCTGACACAATCTGCCCCCAATCCACCCCTTTAAGTGCAAAAACCGCGCCAGGCACCCTGCCGCAAAATCACAGTTATCACAAACGCGCTCGTGTATTGTGATTTCTGTGATTACGGCGCAACGCTGCTCCGGACATATTCGGCAAAAAGGACATCCGGCACGAGAAACTGGCCGCGTCCCACACGCTGAACAAGCCCCTTTGCGGTAAGACGCTTCAGCACTTCCGCAGCGTTCTTCACGTCAGATAAGCGCTCTTCAATATCGGCCGGACCAAGAACGCCATTGGCATTGACCATGATTCTCAGGACCGCAAGCTCCTGCGGGCTGGCCTGATCGAGCATACCAGCAAACTGTGCGTCTGCAAGCGAGAAGAGTGTTTGGCGAAGTGCTGTTGGCCAATGCTTCATGGTCACTACACCTTTGATCTGTTGGTCAAACAATGCTTCACACAATGCCTGTATTTCAAACACATGCCCGCGACTATAATCATATAGGTGATGCTTGACGGCGTCATCAAACACGACCTCGGTATCCTTTAGACTCTCATTAATGAGACTCAGTGTTTCAGTCTTGGTGAGTAAGCCCAAACATCTGCGTGGCATGAATAGGCGGCCCACAGGATGATCGCGGAGAAGAAACGGCTGCCAAGCCTTTTCAAGAGAACTCAGAATTACCAGCAGTTTGCATTTTGCCAATAGCTGTTGGTCAGTCAAGACGTTTCTCAACAACGTTAATTCTTGGCCCGCACGCGGCAGATTCTGTACATCATCAATCATTAGAACCAAGGCTTGGGCCCCGTGCGCTTGCGCATAATCATGCAACCGCACCAGTTCATCACGCAGCAGCAACTGTGGGTCCTTCTGCTTTCCCTCAGTGTGCCAATGGAATTGCAGGCCGAAGCCAAGCGCAGTAGCGCCTGCGCCATCCAGTTTCTTTCGAATGCCCTTTGGCTGTTTGGGTTGAATCGGCAGGTCGGCTGCTGCCAGATCAAGAAGATGGTGCACGAAGGTGCCCAGTGAGTCCTGCTCGCCAAATTCACGCGCGCAGAAAAGCAGCGCCCATGCGCCTTGCTTGCGCGCCAGCAATTTATCTGTTCTGAAATAGATTATTCAGCCGTTCTGCGAAAAAAGCCAATTCCGCGTCTCGGCCCATAAACACTTTCGGATCTGTTCCTGATCGCGCGCTAAATGGATTCATGTAGGATCCTCCTCCATATCGTTACCGTGGCATGGCCAGCAGCAAGGGGTGCAGCAAGTGCTTTGCAACACGGCCGGGCGCATGCGACGCTGACTGGGCGTTGCCAGTGCAGAAATATTCGACCGCGCTATTGCACGCAGGTAACGTTTCTGACTCTCGCGATAGTCCATCATTATGGAGCATGTGTTCGCCTGTGGATTGCGTTGTGTTTGTTATATTGTAACGAAAATGATCAAAGAAGTCAGCAATGCTACTCTATCGCCGATACTTCAATTTCTGGCTGCGGATACCGCGGAAATGTGCTCATGAGTGTGCGCAAATCGTCAGAGTTGGTCTGTTCGGCAACGCGGTCTGCTAACTTCTTTTGATTCCACTTTATTAGATAAAATAAGAGTTCCTGGGCCGTGCAGTCGTGCAAGGTGACACGCCCATCAAAATGAATACTGATGCTCTTGCTTTGCTCGATTTCGTTTCTTTTGGTGTAAAGGTATATATCGAGTTCGCACTGTGCCATGGAAAGAGTCTCTTGCATGAGCACTTCATTAGAGATAATATCATTGGCAATGCCACGGCACCATACACGCTTTGGAACAAAATGGACTGCACCAGAGCACTCAAAAACAAAAAGAAAGAATTCTGCACAACGATCTTCCAAATGTCTCTCGTTAAATGTCAGTGCAGCAATTGGAAACCCCAATGGGTGAATATATGCGGCTCTCTTAAACATAATGGTTTTCTCATTCATCATTCGGCTCCTTTTCTGTAAGTACTATTAAGCTGTCTTTGCCGCTCTGCCTGCAAGCAATCTGTGTTCATATGCTTCGTTAGATCTTATGTTTCGCGGTATCAGGGGTTCGCAGTTGCACAGGCCAAGCCAACCCTAAAAGCATAACATTCCACGCCGGCTGTGTCAAGCGCAATCGCTGGGCGCAATCGCTGGGCGCAATCGCTGGGCGCAATCGCTGGGCGCAATCGCTGGGCGCAATCGCTGGGCGCAATCGCTGGGCGCTGGGCAATCGCTGGGCGTTAGATTCAATCGCCACAGACGACATTATCTGTCGTTTGTGTGGATGCTCATGCGCTGTTTCGTATCGCCGCTGCCCCACGCAACCTTCGCGCTTACGGTTATCCCGATTTGTCAATTGGAATTGCATTAACATTATCCGTCTTTTGCGCTCTCTTTACATGTTGTTATTGTAACTGACCCGAGGTCCTTTGCACACTAATGGAAGATAGTCCCATTTCGATCTTAGCAAAATCGGTGCTGCCGTACATTACAGGACAGTTGTCGAGTGACATTTGAAAATCCTTACGAGGCAGTCCGGAAGGGAAAGCCGGGGTTAGGGCACCATACCAGCCAATGGGATCAGTCAGCTCGAACCACGCGCGCAAACTCTTGCAGTAATCGCCGTGCTGTAAGTCGTGGCAGGGAAAAGCATAGTTGGCAACAGCAGCAATAGATTCACCGTATTTATCGACAAGACAAGAGAAGTAGCGGACGCCTTCACATTTGCAACTCAGCTTGACCCATTGTGTCAGCAAATTTGGAATTACGTACTCGGCCTTGAACGGCGCATCTTTATGCCAAACACGCACTGAACACGCTGCAATAATTGGCCAACATACTGCATAGGCAATCGCATGCCTGATGAAGTGTGGAGCATCCTTTGTACCAGCATTTGCATTAAGACGCGCAGCTATTGCCGCCGGTCGGTATGCCATGTTAAGGACCCTTACTTGTTGGTTGCTGCAGTAGTTGAACTGGCTGAACCAGCAGTGTTTCAGGTCGGGTCTGCCAAGTTCTTCCCAACAAATGTATATTGAGCCTCCAAGATATAGACATGGCCATCCTGGTATACTATAACGTTGCTGAGTAATTGAATGCCTCTCGCACACTGGCACATGAAATATCTCCTCGCGTCTGTGAAGCGCCGCTCGCGATTCGCGAATTCTGTAGAGAAGTATGTCTTCTTGGCTCACGTCAATAGAGATCATGTGCTCAAGAAACGGCATTGCCTTTGCCACTGTGTCCGCGAATGACTGATATGCATCGCCGGGCAGGCCCTCAAAGTAATGCGTCAGGCTCTTCAATATGCTTCACTGATTTCGTGTATAAGTGGCAGTTGAGCATTGACGCTTGATGATGCCGGGCAGGCTGCAACGAGCGCTTCATATGCGGCAAAACGTTCTTTGAGAAAGACGTCGAATGTTAATCCTTGCCTTTCCCAATTCATAGGAAGTTCTGTCACGTCATGGTTGAGTGCATCGATCAAGTCTTGCATTTTACTAAGACTCCCAGTTAGAGATCACATTTGTCATACCTGCCATACCTATGCAATCATTTTGTGTTCCGTTATCTCATTCCTCCTCGCTCTGTCGCCCCATGCGGTATTTGATGTCGTAGTTGATGATGAAATCCAATTCCATGTCTGTGAAGCCATAGTGCTTGGCCAAGACTTTGTCAATCTTGTCGAGGATAGGTTTGGACTCGCCAACGTGAAAATTAACTTCTTGCCGTTGACTACCGTCTGCTCGATGTCTGATGCGTTTTTCAGAGTGCTTCCATAAATCGTCGATGAGCTCAGATGAAAGACTCTTAACCGAAACGTCATTGAGCAGAGACTCAGGAACCGGGGCCGTGTCTATGTCTCGCTTGGTGACGTGATAACAATCGGAGATGCCAATCCAGAACCAGTAGTATAGCGTTGACGACAAGAAACAAATAACCGCATCACTAACTCCCTTTCGGACACAAAGCTCCTTGTATTCATTTGACAGTTGCTCTCGAATACATTTTCTAAAATAGCGACCTCCGCTATGATAAAAGACTTGTTCCGAATCCACAGTGCTGCGTAGTCTTGCGAGGCGTGAATGTAGTGCAATGCGATCAAGAATTATCTGTTCGATTGTGCGCCCGAGTTTTGGAAACGCACCGCTTTCCTCCGCAAGTCTGCTCTCGGCGTATTCTAATGTTTGGAAGAGGGCGGAACGTGACTGCTCGCCCCAACGGTTATAGCAAGTAGCATATACACAAGGAGCTGAATATGCCTTCGCTTTCTCGCCGACAACTATTGTCAGGTTCATGTCCACACCAACGAAGAGTTTCCCGGGTCGAACCGCAAAGTTACTTAGACAGATAGGTGCGAAAGTGCTATTGAGTAATTGCATCAGAGGAAACATGCGTGGTGTCGAGATCGAACTGATCGGAATAATTACGCCGACCCTTCCTTTAATGTGAAGAAGATCCGCGAACCTCTGAACGCAAACAGCAAATAGATTTCCGGTTTCGACTAACGGAAGATTCTTGATCGTGTATTGGCCTTCAAGATCAGACATCTCCACATACGGTGGATTTCCGATGATGACGTCAAAACCACCGCCCTTCATGATGCCGTAGAACTCAATGAACCAATGGAAGGGCTTGTGCGAGGCCAGCCATTTTGCATAGGCGTTTGTGGTGGCATGGGCATCCTGCCCATGATCTGCAGCAGTGGCAGTTGTGGCACGGTCATCTTGGCCGTGGTCCCTGTTTTTCACGGGCAAGATGCCCGTGCCACCGGCAGAGCCACTACCAGAATTCACGGGCAAGATGCCCGTGCCACTGCAAGAGCCACTACCAGAATTCACGGGCGGGACGCCGGTGCCACATGTAATGCCGTAGTCTTTGGCGAGATAGTGGTTCAACTCGTCTTCGAGAGTGGCCAACTGCTTGCGCAACTGCTGCTTCGCCTCGACAAAGCCCTTGGCGTCCATGCCTTCGTCAGTCTGCATCTTCTTAAAGAGCGCAAACAGTCGTTCGACCTCCTCGGCTTTCTGCTGGATACGATCCATGCTATTGTCGAAGTCGAGTTCGCCAGACACGGCTTTCTTGACATCCTCGTAGGTGGCATAGCCGACCAACGTGTTGCCGGCTTTGATGTTGAAGTCAATGTCAGGCAATGGTTCGATGCCGAGATTATCTTTGCTTGGATCGGGTTCGACTTGCGCAGCGAGCTTGAGGAAGAGGCGCAAGCGGCATATCTCGACGGCCTCCTCCATGATGTCAACGCCGTACAGATTGTTGAGGATGATGCTCTTGAAGATGAAGTAGCGCGCGCTGGGATGCTGCGCCATGCGGGCGATGATGTCGCGGAAGTCATGGAACTTGATGTAGCGTGAGGTTTTGTCAAACAGCGTGGCATCATTTGCCGGCGAGACGCCGGCGTTGTGGGCAGTATCCGCAATCTTTGCCGGCGAGACGCCAGCGCTACGGCTGTGCTCCTCAATCAGCATGGCCATGCGGTCGAGACAGGCTTCGTAGAGCGGTTCAAGAATGTTTAGGGCGGCAAAGAGGAACGCGCCGGAGCCGCAGGTCAGGTCGAGCACGGAGACGTGCTCAAGACCATGCCAGAAAGCGCGCAGCAAGTCTGGGCCTTCGCTGTTCTCAATGATGTCCTGTGCGAACTGACGGATGTCGAGATTGTAAGTGATGAGATCGTTGGTCTCGCGGACATCGCCATTGGCGAGTTTCGCGCGCAGGTCAAGGCAGCGCTGCCGGCGGCTGACATATTCGCGCCAGGTTTCGGTGGGCAGCGCCAGATTGTTGCCGTCGGGACCGGGAAGCTCGGCTTGGCCAAGGTTGTAGCGTTTGTCGAACATGCGCGCTTTGGGATCGTGCATGCCTTTCTGCACAAAATCCGGCAAGGCAGATTCGGGGATGACACTGCCGTCATCGGCTACAACGCCACGCCGCACGGCTTCGTAAATATAGCGATCAGGATTTGCCGCGAGCAGATCCCAAACAGTGGGGCCATTCGGATTTTCAAAAGCGATCTTGCACTTGGTGCGCACGGCATCGAGCAGGAAAGGCAGAATCGCGTTCTTGCCGATGTACTCGGTAATGTCCTCTTTGGTGTAATACGCGCCCATCTGCTTTTGATTGATGTACTTTTCGAAGATGTAGCCGAGGACATCGGGGTTGATCTCATTGTCGGCGCGCAGCGGGCGTTCGTCGAGGTGCCACTGGTAGTCGTCGAAATAGTCGAAGATCTGAGTGAAGGCTTCATCGGGAATCTTGATGTCGGGAAAGCGCTTCTCAATTTCGTGTTTGTCGAAGATGCCGCCATTGAGATAGGGGATGCGGCCAAGCAGTTTTTCGAGTTCGGGCGAGCGTGACTTGCCGCCGAGGCCTTCGTGAAACAAGCGCAGGAGGAAATGGCGGTAGAACGAATAGAACTTGTCCTTGCCGCAGGCTTGGCGCGTGCGGTCGAGGCGATTGCGCAGATACTGAGTATCGCCGTCCAGGTATCCTTTGCGCTGTATGAAGTAGACGAACATCATGCGGTTGAGCATGACCGAGGCGTACCAGCGTTGCAGCTCGTTGTCCGGTATGCCGGAGATGAAGGCCAGGAACTTGGCGTGCTGGTCTTTGAAGCGATCGAAGAAGCGCTTAGTGACGCGATCAATGTCGAAGCTGGCGCGGGTGCGGTTGGTGACACCGGTCAGGGTGAGTTCATCTTCCTCATCAAGAGTGAAGGCACATTGTTCGAGTTTCTGAATAAGTGAAGCGCCCGGCTGATCGCGGTGGAAGAGATGCTCGCGACGGACGAGGGGCTTGCCGGGCTCGCGTTTGACCCACTGCCAGATTTGCCTTGTGAGCTGGGCGTCATGGTAGATGATGATATGCTCATGCGCGGATTTGGCAACTTGCAGGTCAATCTTGGCGCGGATGTTGTGGGGCGGAA
>JAPLST010000205.1:0-12343 GCA_026398485.1 bacterium | reverse complement strand
TTTGTGGTTGTCCCAGCCAAGCTGCTGAGTAAACAGCGTGGTGAAATTGAACTCTTTGAGAAGCTGTCGTGCGGTGGCTGGATTGAAGGGCATGGGCAGCGTTCAGATTTTGGCAAAGAGGCCGAGTGAGCAAATGAGTGACGGATCAGCAGTCTGCTCTTCATCACGGACGGCGCAAAGGCGGCCTGCCTCGCGCAAGGTCAGCACCATCTTGGCGAGTTCGTCATCAGCGACGCCGGTGCGCAGTTGCCGATTGAGCATGTCTGCGGCGCTTTGCAGCAGGGGGAAGCGGTATATGTCTTGAATGGCCCGTTCGAGGTCTTTGGTGTCAAAGAGGGTGCCTTTGACGGCGCGGGCATAGGATTGGAGGCGCTCATAGGTGCGGAAGCGTGCGCCGGAGGGGCGACCAAGCTGACCGCCGGTGTTCTTTTCTTCCTCGGCCAGCATAACAACCGCAGCACGCACGATCTCATGATGCCGCTCATTATGCGGCAGACCAGGCGTGTCTGGCGGACACTCGGCGGCCTTGAGAATGGCCAATTGTGATTCCGTGATGGTCTTGCCTTTGGCGTCGAGCCAGGCCAGGGAGTCATTGTCCTCGGCGGTGCGGACGTAGACGAGCACACCGTCGGGTTGTTGTGGCGTTGGCTGATGCGCGCGGGTGGCGCAGACGACATTTGGCAGGTCTTCGATGGTCTTGCGCAGGGCGGGGTCGCGGTCGAGCGCGTTCTTCCAGATTTGATAGGCATACGAGGCCAGATCCACTTCGCTGTCATCTTCACCGTCGAGGATACCGGCTTTTTCGGTAAAGAGATCGCGCATGGCGTCCTCATTATGGTCATCCTCGAAGAACATTTCATCGGTGCCGACGACCGCGGCGTTTTCCTGCAAACGTTGACGGACACTGGCGCGCAGGCGTATCAGCCGCTCGACACCGTCGGCGGGCAGAAACGAATAGCAAAATATGTCCTGGGCTTGCTGGCCGATGCGATCCACACGACCGGCGCGCTGAATCAAGCGGATGATGGCCCACGGCAGGTCAAAATTGACGATGATATTGCAGTCCTGCAGGTTCTGGCCTTCGCTGAGCACATCCGTGGCAATTAAAATGCGCAGCTCATCTTCGGCAGCAACACGCTTGCGCTTGTCATTACTAACCGGGCTGAAACGCCAGGCGAGCGCGGTGGGGTCATCGCTGCCACCCGTCACACCCGCCATGCTGGTGACGCCCAACGCCGACAATTGTGCGGCAAGATACTCGACCGTGTCGGCGAACTGACTGAAGACGATGACTTTCTTTTGCGCATGGGTGTCCGCCAGCAGCGCATGCAGTGCCTTTAATTTCTCATCCAGCGCGGGGTTCCAATGAGGGCATTTGTGGAACACCTTCATGAGATTGTCGGCATCGCGCCGCAAATCCTCGGCCAGTTGCGGTGCGAAGAGATTGGAGCGCACCCAGGTAAATAGCTTCTTCTGCGCAGTCGCGTATGCTTTGTAAAGTTCGGCAGCACGTTTGGCGAAATCGGCCTCGGTGGCAAGCCCGTTGGCATCGGCATCGTCACTGCGCCGCTCATCGCCGTTCTCATCAAACAGCGCGATTTCTGGATCGTCATCTGTGTTGCGGGCGGCAGCGGCGTCGGCATTGAGAGTGCCAATCGGCACCGGCAGCCCCTGCTCAATCGCGTAAAGGAAAACATAATTGCGCAGGATGTGCCGCTGGACTGAAAGGACAAACGCATGGCCACAGCTTTCCAAGCGCTTGAAGAGGTTGGTGCGGCAAAAGCCCATGAGCCGGCGACCCGCACGCGAGAGATTCTGCAAGATAGCTGCCTCTTTGGCTGTGGCTGGCGGCTGCGGTTGTGGCAGAATGTAGTTGCCAAGGCCATAGCGCGGCAGGTCGAGACTGCGGATGATATCAACCACGTCAATGGCGAACAATTGGCCGTACTGGTCGTTTGGATCACCGTCTTTTATGGTGAACGCGAGCGTGCGCGGCACGCGCGTTGGAAAATATGACCGCGAGCCATCGCTGAAGGTCAGGTATCTCCTGCCATTGGTCTCATCTGTGGTGGCGTAGTTCTGCTGAATGAACGAGCGGGTGCGGCGCACCATGTAGAGCCGCATAAGCTCACGCCAGTCATCGGCGTGATTGCTCTTTTCGAACGCCGCGAGCGTGCGCACCTGGCATTGATGCCTGCGGATGAATTCGGTCTCGCCAAGCACACGCAGCAGGCAATCCGGCCGCACACCCAGATCTTTGTCTTCAGGCACAAACAGCCGCAGTTGGTTGGAGAGATCGAGGTAACTCTTATTATAAGGCGTGGCGGAGAGCAGCATGCATTTGCTCTCGTTGCGCTCGATGTAGTCATGGATAACGTGGTAGCGGCGGCCCTCGCGATTGCGCAGGTTGTGACTCTCGTCAATGAGCACCAGACGAAAACGCTGCAAATCCGGCAGTTTCTTGATGGTCTCTGTAATCGAGAGCACCTTGGCGCGCAAGCCATAGCGGAGCCGGTAGTCTTCCCACATTGCCACCAGATTCTTCGGGCAAATGATGAGCGTTTCAAGACCGTGGTCGTCCTCACAGATGCGCGCAATCGCTGTGGCCATGAGGGTCTTGCCCAAGCCGACAACATCGCCAATTACCACGCCGCCGCGCTTATTGAGATGATGCGCCGCAATTTTGACCGCGGCTTTCTGGAACTCAAAGAGCCGGTCTTCGAAAATGGGCGGGAGTTTGAATTCGGTCAGACCCGCGCGCGCCTCGCGCGAGAGGTGGTAGGCCATCTTCAAGTAAATGAGATACGGCGATAATGGCACTTCACAAGCCCAGCTTTCCTCGATGACTTGAATCAGTTCTTTGGTGATGTCAATGCACCAGTCTTCGTTCCAACGGTCGTTGAACCACGCGGCAAGTTTTTTGCAGGCATCATCATCCTTGACATCAATGTTCAGCTCGCCTTGTTTAGAAAGCCCGGCGAAGGTCAGATTGCTGCTGCCGAGGTAGGAAACCAACGGGCTGTCAAAATCCTCGCGGTGAAGTATGTAGAGCTTGGCATGCAAGAGATGCTTCAGAAAGACTTTGACCACAACTTTGCCGGCGCGCATCTGCGCGGCCAAGTGGCGCAAAGCCTGCTCGTCGGCGTTGCTCGGTGCACCGAGCATAAGTTGATCGCGGAACTCGATGGCGACCTTTTTCTTGAGTTTTGCGGCAATTTCGTTGCTGATCTCGTGCTCATTGTCCGAGAGGCGCAGGGCAGCGCGCAGCTCTTCGTCCGGGCGCTTTTGCATGCCGATCAGCAGGCGGCAGCAGTGCTCAGCACCGCCAGCCAGACGGTCGATTTCACTGGCGATGCCCTTCCAGCCGCGTAGATTGAAGAACCCAACGCAGAAATCAGCGCGATACGAACGACTGATCGTCTCGCGCAAGGCCGGCAGCAGCGCGGACTCTATATTGTCGTAAATGCGTGGCATTCCGCCTCAATAATTGTTGCGTGATCCGATGAGTTACATAACGCTGTCAGATTATACGCATCCAGCGGCGGGAAGTCAAACGAACGTCTATGCAAAATTGCGACGCGGCGACCGCGCACTCTGATAGTGGCATGGGCATCTTGCCCATGGAGAGGGGAGACCACGGGCGGGACGCCCGTGCCACGGTCAGAACTCACGGGCGAGACGCCCGTGCCACTACTGCGCAGATTCGCGACACGGAGGTCGCTCCCACTCTTTAGACGCTGCCGCTGGCACGGCACGGCGAGACGCTTAGTCTGACGTGCCGATGACCGGAACCGGCTTATTCCGCCGGCGTGTCTTCGGCGGCGGGAGTGGCGCCGGTGATGCGCGTGTCGCGCCCGAGCAGGACGCCGCGCGAACTCGTTTCCACAAACTTGATGAACTCCTCGACCTCCGGCAGCAGCGGCACGCTTTCGCGCACCTCATCCAGCGCTTTCTTGACGCTGCGCCGGCCGCGGAAAAATACTTTGTGCACCAGCCGCAGGGCATTGATCGTCGCCGCCGGGAAATTGCGCCGGCGCAAGGCCACGACATTGACGCCGGCAATCGCGCCGTTGCGGCCGTTGACAATCATGAACGGCGGCAGGTCTTTCGAAATGGCCGAGATGCCCCACATCATGGCAAAGCGGCCAATGCGGCAGAACTGGCGCACGGCCGTCAAGCCGGAAATAAAGCAGCCGTCATGCACTTCGACATAGCCGGCCATCAGCGCGCAATTGGCCATGATGACCTGGTTGCCGATGATGCAATTATGGCCGACATGCGAGTTGGCCATGAAAAAATTATCGTTGCCAATGACCGTTTCGGTATCGGCCTTGGTGCCGACATGCACCGTGACGCCCTCGCGGAAGAAGTTGCCGTCGCCGATGCGCAGATAGGAGAGCGTGCCGAAGGCGAAGCCGAAGTCCTGTGGCTCGGCGCCGAGGCAGACCTGCGGATAAATCAGGTTGCGCGCGCCGATGGTCGTGTGGCCGGTGATGCAGGCCTGGCCGAGCAGGCGGGTCTGGCTGCCGATTTTGACGTGCGGGCCGATGAGGCACAGCGGGCCAATGACGGCGTCATCGGCAATCTGGGCGCGGGGATCTACAACAGCGGTTGGATGGATGTCAGGCATAAAGGTGCTCGCAGTGATTGACAGGCAGACGCGGATTGACTATTATACAAGGTGCAGTCCACAGGCCAACCAGGAGGGATGGCAGAGTGGTCGAATGCGTCGGTTTTGAAAACCGATAGGGTCGCAAGGCTCTCCAGGGTTCGAATCCCTGTCCCTCCGTTAATTCTTTCGCGGCGAAAGAATTATGGTGCAGCCGCTGGCAGCAATCGCCGTTCACAGGGCGAGCACCTCGTTGACTTGCTTCTTCATGCCGAGGAAGGCGGCGTAGACGCCGAAGGTCGGATAGGCGCTGCGCAACGCGCGCAAGTTCACCAGCGGATCGTAATTCAAATCCTCGGGCGGCAGCTCATAGCCGACGCAATTGGCCACCAAGTCAATGCGCTTGGTCATCCATGCTTCGACGAAGACCGGCAACGTCAGGCACTTGAGCCAGTCGACATTGTCATTGCGGCGGATGACCGGCTGGGTGATGACAAAGGCGGCGCCGGCATCCAGTTTGCGTTTTAATTTCTCGCGCTCGCTGTGCTGCGGCTCGTAGTGGTTGAACGCGACGCCATGCACAAACTGGCCGGGATACTCGCGGTTGATATAGGTCATCAACTCGACCGAGGTGATGGTCTGCACGCCGGTGATGCCCAACTCGGCGGGTTCGAGGCGGTGCAGGCGGTCATTGCCGTCGCCGCTGACGACCAGCAGATATTTCAGGCCGCGGTCCGCCATGGCGTGCAGCATGCGATCGAGATCAACCTTGCGGTGAAAGGTATTGAGATGAATCAAGAGGCGCTCGGGCTTGGTCTCGACGCCGGTGGTGTCGATCGTGTCGAGGGCTTCAAAGCTGAGCATGCCGACGGGATTGTCGGTGATGCAAATGACAAAATCATGGGCCAGCGAGGCGTTGTATTTCTCGGTGAATTTCGCCAAATCGCCTTCGATATCCTCGCTGTCCTGCTTGGGCGTCAGGACTTCATTCAAGTAGCGTTTTGGTTCGAGCCAATCTTTCACTGGGCGAGCTCCGTGGTTTAGGCAGATACTAATGATTCAAGATAGCGTTGGGCATCCAACGCGGCCATGCAGCCAGTGCCGGCGGCGGTGACGGCCTGTTTGTACAGCGGATCCATGACATCGCCGCAGGCGAACAGGCCGGGCGTGCGCGTGGCGGTCGAGCCGGGGCGGACGATGACAAAGCCATTCTGGTCGAGGTCGGCCAACTCCTTAACCAGCGCGCTTTGCGGCTCGTGGCCGATGGCGACAAAAATACCGTCGCAGGCGATGCGCTCGGTGGCGCCGGTTTCGGTGTGTTTGAGGAGCGCGCCCTGCACCACCGTTTCGCCATAAATTTCCTCGATGGCATAGGGCACCCGCCATTTGATTTTTGGATTGGCGCGGGCCTTGGCCACTTCAATCGGCGCGGCGCGGAAATAGTCGCGCCGATGGACCATGGTGACCGTGCTGGCGAAGCGCGTCAGAAACGCGGCGTCCTCCATGGCGGTGTTGCCGCCGCCGACCACCAGCACATTTTTACCGCGGAAGAAGGCGCCGTCGCAGGTGGCGCAGCCGGAGACGCCGCGGCCGTAATATTTCTGCTCGGTGGGGATCGGCAAACGGCGCGCCTCGGCGCCAGTCGCGAGAATGACGCAGGCGCCGGCGTAGGTGCCGCTGGGCGCCTGCACTTGAAAATGGGTGCCGTCGTGCGTGATGCGCTCGACTTCCTCGGTCAACAGGCGGGCTTCGAAGCGTTCAGCCTGCTGGCGGAAGAGCTGCATGATTTCCGCGCCGCTGATCGTGGCGGGGAAGGCGGGATAATTTTCAACTTCGTGCGAGACGACCAGTTGCCCGCCGGGCACGCGGCCCTCAAACAGGACCGGGCGCAGCAGCGCGCGGGCGGTGTAGATCGCCGCCGTGTAGCCGGCCGGCCCGGAACCGATGATGATGACATTTTCCATGGCGGTGCTCACGAGGCCGGTTGATATTGTTCAAGATAGCGCGAAAANNNNTGTTCAAGATAGCGCGAAAACGCGGTGCGGAAGCGGGGCAGGAACGTGGCCAGCGGCTCCTTGACGACGGCGCCCGAGGCGCAGACATGCCCGCCGCCGCCAAAGGCGCACGCCAGGGGATTGACATTCACCGCGCTGGACTTCGAGCGCAAGCTGATGCGGACATGCCCGCTCTCGGGCAGTTCCATCAAGGTTGCCGCGATGAGTGCGGAATCGAGCGAGCGCGGGTAATTGACAAAATCCTCGACGTCCAAGGTGGTGGCGTTATGGCGCTGGAGCGTGGCTTTGGTCAGGTACATGAACGCGCCGGCGCCGTTGTTGGTCAGTTCGAGGGTGGCCAGGGCTTCGCGCAAAAGGTGCAATTGCGTGACGGGGACAGAGTTGTAAATCTGCGACGCGATGGCGGCGACATCCAGGCCGGTTTCCAGCAGCGCGCGGGCAATGGCGAAGGTGCGGGGCGTGGTGTTTTGATAGGTGAAGTTGCCGGTATCGGTGATGATCGCGGTGTACAAGGCGGCGGCGATCGGCGCGGTGAGCGGCGTTGGCAAGGCGAGCAGCAGGTCGTAGACCATGCAGGCGGCGGCGCTTTCGCGCGGATCGATGCATGCGTACGTCGCGTTGGTGACGACGGGCAGATGATGGTCAATGAGCAAAGTGGGCACGCCGGCGGCAAAGGCGGCGGGATCGATAGCGGCGCGGTCGGTGGTGGCGGTATCGAGCAAGACGAGCAGGTCAAAGTCAGAAAAGTTGTGGTGCAGTGGGGGAGTGATAAGCGGTTCGAGGAAGCGATAGCGGGCGGGTGCGGCTTCCGTGGACCATGCCTGCACGGCGGCGCCGTGGGCGCGCAGGCCGAGTGCGAGGGCGATCATCGAGCCGATGCAATCGCCGTCGGGGCGCACATGGCCCAGGATCAGGACGCGTGCGGCGGTGCGCAGCTGCGCAGCAGTGGCAGTGATGTCAAGGGATTGCATGGGGCCGCGGACGTCACTGCGGCGGCGCGGCCGGGTGATCGTCGGGATGGAGTTTGTTGAGGAGGGTATCGATGCGCATGGCGCTTTTGAGTTCCTCGTCGATTTCGAAAATAAGTTCGGGGGTATAGCGCAGGCGCACGGCGTGCGCCAGTTTTGAGCGCACAAACGGCTGGGCATGGCGCAAGCGCAGAATGGCGCGCTGTTCTTGCGCCTCGTCGCCCAAGACGGTGAAGAAGACGCGGGCATGCTGCATGTCTTTGCTGACCACGACGCGTGACAGGGTGACCCAGCCCAGCGCCGCATGCGTGAATTCACGCTCGATGATGACGCTGAGCGCGCGCTTCACCACTTCATTCAACCGGACCACGCGTTCAACACTCATAGGAATACCCGGGGCACCCTGGGTTAGCGTTGCGGTTCCGGCATCTCCGGCAGTTCGCGTTCGAGCTTGTAGGCGCGAATGCGGTCGCCCGCCTGAATGCCCTTGAAGTCGCGCAGCAAGATGCCGCATTCAAAGCCGGCGCGGATCTCGCGCACTTCATCCTTGATATGCCGCAGCGAATGGATTTCGCCGTCGAAGACTTGTTCCTCGCCGCGGAAGACGCGGGCGCGATTGCTGCGCTGGATTGTGCCGCTGACAATGTGGCAGCCCGCGACCATGCCGGCCGAGAGTTCGAACACTTGGCGCACATCGGCCACGCCGGTCTCGACATCCTTGAATTTCGGTTCGAGCAGGCCCAGCAGGGCGCGTTGCAGTTCTTCGCCGACATGATAGATGACATCATACGACTGGATGTCCACGCCTTCGTGCTTGGCCAGCGTGCGCGCACTTTCCGGCACATCGACGCGGAAGGCGATGATGATGGCATTGCTGGCCGACGCCAGCATCACGTCGCTTTCGCTGACATCGCCCGCGCCGGTGTGCAGCACGGTGATATGCACCTCGCCGTTGGCAATGCGCTCGACGACGCCGCGCAACGCCTCGGTCGTGCCGTGGGTATCCGCCTTGATAATGATCGGCAGCTCTTTGACGGCCTGGGTTGCCATCCGGTGATGGAAGCTTTCGAGGGTGAGTTTTTGGGTGTCGACATGGCGTTTGCGCTGCTCATCGACGCGCCGCTCATCGACCAGGTTGCGCGCGTGGCGTTCGCTGGTGGCGACGCGGAAGACGGAACCGGGCGCGGGCAATTCGCTGAAGCCGAGGACTTGCACGGGCATGCTCGGCCCGGCTTCCTCGACGGCTTCGCTGCGGTAGTTCAGCAAGGCGCGGGCTCGCGCAAAGCAGGTGTTGCAGACCAGCGCGTCGCCGCGCCGGAGCGTGCCTTCCTGCACCAGCAGCGTCACGGTCGTGCCCTTGGCGGCATCCATGACGGACTCGAGAATCACGCCGCTGGCGGGCACATCCGGGCGCGCCTTCAGCTCGAGCACCTCGGCTTGCAGGCAGATCATTTCGAGCAGGTGATCGATGCCGTCCTTGGTCACGGCGGAGACGCGGCAGCAGATCGTTTCACCGCCCCAATCTTCGGGCGTCAGGCCGCGGCCGGCCCGTTGCGAGAAGACCCGCTCGGGATTGGCCGACGGCAAATCCATCTTGTTGATCGCGATCATAATCGGCACACCCGCCGCTTTGGCGTGATCCAGCGCTTCCAGCGATTGGGGCATCAGGCCGTCATCGGCGGCGACGACCAGGACGGCGATGTCGGTCACCCGTGCGCCGCGGGCGCGCATCGAGGTAAAGGCCTCGTGGCCGGGCGTGTCAATGAAGGTGATCTTGCCAAAGGAGCCGGTGGCTTCGTAGGCGCCGATGTGCTGGGTAATGCCGCCGGACTCACCGCCGGCGACGTTGGTCTGGCGGATGGCATCCAGCAGCGATGTTTTGCCGTGGTCGACGTGGCCCATGAAGGTCACAACGGGTGGCCGCAGCGGTGCATCGGCATCATCGCGCTCTTCTTCGTGCGGCTCGTTGAAGGCGAAGTCCTCGAGGGTTTCGCCCGCCTCGGCGAACGAAATCTCCAAGTGCAAATCAAGCGCCAGCAACTCGATCGTTTCCTTGTCCAGTGCCTGGTTGATCGTGGCCATGATGTTGTGTTTCATCAAGGTGCTCACGATATCCCCGACTTTCACGCCGGCTTCCGAGGAAAAATCACGCACGGTGATGGGCACGTCCAGCACAATGCCTTTCTGCTGCTGCAACGGTTTCTGCCCCGGCCGCACGCCGTGTTTGCGCTTGCGAAATTGGCGCATGGACGCGGCCCGCTTGGCGGTGGCCACCGCCCGGTCGGCCAGAATCTGGCGCAAGGGCGCGCTGGACGACAAGCGCGGGCGGTTGATCAGGTCGTCAATATTATCAACACCGCCGAAGTGCGGCTTGGGCTTCTTGGCCTGGGCATCTTCGGCAGGCGGCTCGACGCGTGGCTCGACCCGCGGTTCGACGCGCGGTTCCGGCCGTGACTCGACCCGGACGCGTTTGGTCAGGGTCTGGGATTGGGCCATTTCCAGCGCCGACTTGATCTCTTCTTCGCGCGTCAGGTTTTTCTTGAGGCGGTCGAGTGGCACCATTTCATGCGGCTTTTCCTGCTTGGCTTTGGCTGGCGGATGCTTGGCTGGCTTGACGGGCTTGGCGTGCTTGACCTGCGCGATCGGCGCGGCCGGCCTCTTGGCCAGCACGGGTGCGGGCTTGAGTGGTACGGGCGGCGGTGTCGCTTTGATCATCTGCGCCATGGTTGCCTTGGTCAGCGTCGGGCGCAGGCCCGGGCGGGCGTGGAGCGGGCTTTCCGGCGTGCTGGCGTGCGTGGGCGCGGCGGCCGGCGCGGGTGTGGCGGCCGGTGTGGGCGGCGGCGTGGCGGCGGGCGGTGCGGGTGCCGGCGCAGCCGGCGGCGTGGCGGCAGCCGCCGTGCGGGCACCCGGCTTCGGTGGCGCGAGGGTCGGCCGCATGCTCTTCTTGGTTGCGGCCGGCGCCGCGCCATGGTGCTGGCGTTCCGCCGTGTGGGCGTGGCCGGTCTGCTCTTTTGGCTGCTGGGTGTCTTCGTCGCGACGGGTTTGGGCCTGGGCCACCTCGTCGTGGGCGCGCTGCTGGTCTTTCTTTTCTTGTTCTTTGCGCTGCTGTTCCTGCGTTTTCTGGGCCGTCTTGTCCGCCACTTCCTTGCGCTTGCGTTCGCTGTCCTGCGTGCGTTTGTCGGCGGCGCGTTGCTCACCCTCTTTTTTCGAGCGTTCCTGCCGGCGGACCGCTTCCTTTTTGCGCTTGTCTTCCTTCTTCGCGAGGATCAAGGCCGGCATGTTCTTGAGGGCCTGCTGGGCATAGGTGAGCGACACTTCATCCATGTCGCCGCGGCAAATGCAGCCGATTGTCTTCAGATATGTCTTGACGTCACCATTGCTGGTGCCGAGCTGTTCAGCCAGTTCCAAAACCCGCATGCTGCATCATCCTGTCACAAGGTTAAACCGTCTCCGGGGTGGCCGGCAAGGCGCGCGCTGCGTCGAGTAACGCGGCCGCGTTGGCATCGCCGATGTCCGGCATGGCGCTGATGGTGGCGACATCGGATGCCAGCAGTTCATCAACGTTGGTAAGACCATGTTCGATCAACGACTTGGCTATTTCCGCAGTCATGCCGGGCACGATACTGAGCGAACGGGCCGTGGGCGTGTCGCCGGCCTGAATGCTTTCCAGGGAGTGGAAAATGCTGGCAACCCGTTCCTTGGCATTGCGTGGGCGCCGTTCCGCGCGCGCGGCCTGCTTGCCGAACAGGGCGACCGCGGTCGGCTTGACCACGGCTGGCGCCAATTCGACGCCATGCTCGCGGGCGACGCGATCCGCCTCGGATTGCCGCACCACGTCCACCTTCCACTGCGTCAATTTGCTGGTCAGCCGGATATTCTGGCCGGATTTGCCGATCGCCAGCGACAACTGGTCGTCCGGCACCACCACCAAAATGCGCTCGCTTTCCGGATCGGCAAAACAGCGCGCCAGCTCGACCGGCGCCAGTGAATTGGCGACGAATTCCTCGATGTTCTCGCTCCAGCGCACGATGTCAATCTTCTCGCCGCCGATCTCTTGCACGATGTTCTTGACGCGCGAGCCGCGAATGCCGACGCACGCGCCGACGCTGTCAATCTTGGGATCGTGCGAAATGACGGCAACCTTGGTGCGGAAGCCGGGCTCGCGGGCAATCGCCTTGATCTCGACAATCCCGTCGTAAATCTCAGGAACTTCGGTCTCGAACAGGCGGCGCACCAAGCCGGCATGCGTGCGCGACAAAATCACGCGCGGGACGCGGCCTTCCTCGGTGTCCTTGACATCCTTGACCACGGCGCGGACATGATCCCCAGGGCGATAGCGCTCGGTCGGCGATTGCTCGGTCTTGGGCAGGTGCGCCTCGGTCCGGCCCAAGTCAATGATCAACGTGCCGCGCTCAATGCGCGAAACCGTGCCATGCACCAGCTCGCCAATGCGGCTGACATACTCGCCCAGGATTTTCTCGCGCTCGGCTTCGCGCATGCGCTGGATGATGACCTGCTTCGCGGTCTGGGCCGAGATGCGCCCGAAATCCTCGACGCTGAGGACGATCCGCACCACCGTGTTGGGCTGGGCATCGCGCAAGTATTTGCGCACGGCCTTGAGATGCCACCAATTGATGGGCGGCTGGCCTTCTTCGACGACCGGGCCGGGCTCGTCGTTGGGCACGACCAGCACATCGCTGTAGGCGGTGATCGCGCCGGACACCGGATCCAACGTGACATGCACGTCTGGC
>JAPLST010000154.1 GCA_026398485.1 bacterium | reverse complement strand
GTACACCACCGGTGTATTCATGCCCTCGCCCGTGCGGATGGATTGATACGCCAGGCTGTAAAGCATCGGCATGAGTTGGTAGCGCGTTTCGATGAAGTGACGGTTCCACTCCGTGTACGGGCTGCCAAAGCGCCATGGTTCCCGCTCGTTGATGCTGGGATCTTGTGCACCATTGCCATTCGAATGCACCCGGCACAGCGGATTGAGAATGCCCCACGCAAGCCAGCGCGTGTAGAGTTCGGCATTATTGCCGCCGACAAAGCCGCCGATGTCATGGCCGTAATTGGCCTGGCCGGAAATCATGACGCTCAAGCCGCAACGGATATTATGGCGGCAGTGATCCCAACTGGCGTGGTTGTCACCGCTCCAGTTGGCGGCCGTGCGCTGAATGCCGGGCCAGCCGGCGCGCGCGAGTATGGCGGGGCGCTGGGCGGGACGCACGGCGCGCCTGGCCCCGTCGGTGCAGCTGGTTTCGCGGAGGGCGATCGTGTTTTTATTGGCCATGTGCCAGCGGCGCCGGTCACTGGTCAAGGGATAACGGCCGTCACACCAGTAGAGGGCGTCGCGTGGCGTCGTCATGGCATCGGCCGGCTCGCTCAGGTCGTTCCAGACGGCTTCGAACGGATACTGCTGCAAAAAATCCACCAGATTGTCTTTCCACCAGTTCACGCAATTTGAGCTGCTAAAATCCAGCCATGACACGGGCCCGAAAAAGGAGTAGTTGACAAACGTGGACTGGTCGTTGTTTTTGACGAAATGATGCTGGGCGTCGGCCGCCGGGTACAGCGGGTCACTCGTGTTTAGATACGGCTCGATGATCGGCACAATGCGCACCCCGCGCGCAAGGCAGTTGGTGATCATGTTGTACGGATTCGGAAAGCGGCCGGCATTGAACCACAGTTGTTGATAGTAGGTGTCGCTCTGCCGCATGTAGTCAATGTCCATGTGAATGGCGTCGCACGGGATGCGTTGCGCACGGAATTCGGCAGCCAGCCACTCGATCCATGATTGGTTCCAATACGACCAGCGTGACTGCTGAAAACCGAAGAACCACTTGGGCAGCATGCAGGGCCGGCCGGTCACTTCCGTGTAGCGGTCCAGCACGGCGCGCATTTGATGATTGCTGCCGCCGCCGAAAAAGAAGTAATCCAGCTGGCCGCCACCGGCCTCGAAGGAATAGGTGTCGCCGAGCCCGCTCCAAAACTTGAAGACGGCGCGGTTTTCATTGTTGAAGAACAGGCCGTAGGTCATGGCCGGCTGGGCATTGGCCGGCGGCCGCACGCCATAGAAAAAAGGCAGCGACAGGTACTTCGGATTCTGGTACTCACCCCAGTCGTAAAAATCCGCGTTCCAGCATTGCAGGCTGCGCCCGCGCCGGTTCAACGGCCCGGCGCAATCACCCAAACCGAAATAGGCCTCATCCGCCGGCATGACCCGCACACTTTTCAGGGCGAAGCCGTCGGGCAGGTCGCCATTGTGCACGGAGGTTTCGTCATAATGCGGGTCGAGCAACGGGTCGTACGCAACATCATATTCGGTGTGATAGTCCGCATTCAAGACCCGGCCGTCCGGCGTCTTGAAGTTCGCCTGAAACACGGGGGTCAGCACCAGTTGCACCAGCAGTTCCGCCGTGCGCAGTTCCAGGGTTGTGCCGGTGTTGGTCACCGTGCAGGCCACCGGTGGCCATTGCTCGATTTTTTTCGCCAGTGCTTCTTCCTCTTTGCTCCAGAGCGGTGAGTCCCAGTGGTAGCGGACGCGCACCACGTCCGGCGCATAGACGGCAACTTCAACGGTACCGGTGCTGAGC
>JAPLST010000467.1:2033-7359 GCA_026398485.1 bacterium | reverse complement strand
CATCGTCTATCTGGATCCGCCGACCGGCACGACGCGGTATCGCGTCATGAATACGCCGGTGCCGCCGCGCGCGCTGCTCATCAACGAAATCATGTACAACAGCAGTGTGGACGCGCTGCCCCAGAAATATGAATATGTCGAGCTGTGGAACATCAGCGCGCGGACGATTGACCTGGCCGGCTGCATCTTTGAGGAGGTGCGCCTGCCGACCAATGCGTGGCCCGTGCCGCCCGGCGCGCTGGTCGTGCTGGCCGATGCGTCGCGCGCCGAGCTGGACAGCGTCTATCCGCCCATCGCCGCGGAGCGCTTTGCCCAGGTGGACATTGGTTTGGCGGACGATGGCGAAACCGTGCGGTTCAAGAGTCCCAACGAGGTGGTCGTGCATGCCGTGACCTATGCCAGCGGCAACGGCTGGCCGGGCGCGCCCAACGGCTTCGGCCCCAGCCTCGAACTGGCCAGCGCGCTGCTCGACGACCAGCGGGCCGCGAGCTGGGCCGCGTCGGCCGGCTTTGGCACGCCGGGTTATCCCAACAGCGCCTTCGCCACCGGCACGCTTGCGGCGATTGTTGACGTGGCTGTCCAGCCGGCGCAACCCATGGGCGGCGTGCCGGCCTTCATTTGTGCGCGGCCTCTGGCCTCCGTGGCGCTCACTTCATTCGTGGCGCTCTACCGCACCAATGCCACCCAGAATGTGTCCGTGCCAATGTATGATGACGGACTGCACGGCGATGGCGCGGCGGGCGATGGCTTGTTCGGCGCAGCCGTGCCGGCATTTCCCAACGCGACGATCGTATGGTACTGCCTGCAACTGGGACTGGCGGACGGCACCACCTTGTTGATGCCGCCGGGCGAACGGAGCGCCCTGCCGTCCTCGCCCAGCTTGACGGTGCGCACGTCCAATAGCGGCTTGCTGTCAACCGTCACGCCGATGGCGGCGTGGCAAGTGTACACCAACACCGGCGTGGCCAAAGGCACCACCTTGTATCTGTATCTCAACGGCGCCGGCGAGGCCTTGATGGACGATATTTCGATCACCTCCAACGGCACGGAGCTGGTCAGCAATGGCGCGTTTGCCGTCAATGATACGGGCTGGTCAAAAAATGGCAGTCACAGCACCTCGGCCTTCGATGCGGGTGCCGGCGCGCGCGCGCCCGGCTGCCTGCATCTGCGCGCCACCAGCGCGGGCGGCGGCTCGACCGGCAATAATGTCAACCAAGTCGTGCCGGCGTTGGCACTGAACGGGCCCCTCTACACCTTGACCTTTGCCTATCGCGGCATCGCCGCGTCGCAGGTCTATCAAAGCAATTGGTATTTCTATCATGTCGGGTCGACGACGCAACTGACAGTCTGCATCAGCGAAATAAATTATCACCCCATGCACGACGGTTTGGGCAACCTTGAATTTGTCGAGCTGTACAATTACGGCGCGGCGCCCGTCAATCTGGCGCAGTGGACGCTCGAAAACAAAGACGGCATCCGCTTTGCCGTCACGCGCGAGGCGTGGCTGGCGCCGGGCGCCTGTGCCGTGCTGTGCGGTGACGTCACCGCCATGACCAATTATTTTGATGTGCCCGCCGCGCGCTGCCATGGCCCCTTGCCGTTCAACTTGGGCAACGGCGCGGATGTCCTGACGTTGCGCGCCTGGGACGGCAGCGTGGTTGACGTGGCGGCCTATCAAGACAGCGCGCCATGGCCGGCGCGCGCGGACGGCGGGGGCGCCACGCTCGAACGCATCAGTGCCGGCGGCGGGGGATCGTCGGCCACCAACTGGCAGGCCGGCACCGCCGGCACACCCGGCTACCCGAATGGCGCGTGGGGCGCGAATATCCTCGGCGTCTGGCACAGCCCGGCCGTGCCGCGCGCAACGGATGCCATCACCATTTTTGCGCGCGTGACCAACATCATCGGCGGCGTGCGCGTGTTCTATCGGCCGAATGAATCCGGCGCGTGGCTCACGCAAGCCATGACCGGCCCGGACGCCAACGGCCTGTGCAGCGCCGCGCTGGGCACCTTTGCCAGCGGCACCTATATCCCGTTTTATTGCGAATACAGCACGGCCGTCGCGCGCATTCGCTTTCCCGGCGCCGGCACCCGCCAGCCTGCGCTGCTCGAAGTCGATGATACGCAGAGTACCTATGTCCTGCCAGTCTGGCGCCTGCTCTTCACCAGCGCCAACTGGAACACGCTCAACAACCGCGCCTGGCTGTGGGATAATAGTGATGTGGATGCCACGCTGATTATCGGCACGCAAATGTTTTACAACATTGGCACGCACTTCCGCGGCAATTACAGCCGCACGGCCAAGTCCGCCCACAATCTGTACTTGAACTACGGCCAGACCTGGCGCCGGCATAGCAAGCTGTCGCTGGCGTACAACTGGGAAGATGCGTCGCGGATCGTGATCCCCTATGCGCAGGAGATGTACAAACGCATGGGCGTGCCGGTTTTCGACACCAGCATGTGCATCTTCAAGCGGCGCGGCGTCGAGATTGGCTTGCGCCACTACATCGAGCCGTTTGACGAAATCTTCATGCAGACCAACGCGCTGGCGACGGGCAACCTCTACAAAGCCGCGCAAACCGACCGGCAGCAGGCCATCTTTACTTTTGCCGGCTATCAGCCGGAACTGTATCAGAATTGCTATGAACCCCACGCGGCGCTCGATCCGGCGCATCAATATGCCGATCTGGCCCGCGGCCTCGAAGCCTTGTACGCCTTGCCGCCGGAAATCTTCGCCGCGCAGGCCACCAATTACCTCGATCCGGTTTCCTTTGGCCGCGAACAGGCCATGTACCATTTTCTGCACAATTCCGACGGCTGGCCGCAATGGGGCCAGAATTACCTCCTGCACGGCAATGCCAATGGCACCTTGAAGTTGTACCCGCAGGATATTGGCGCGACAATGGTCTGGTATGGCTGGTCGGTATATCCTACGGTGGCCGGCGCCAATCGCTTCATGCGCCTGCCCGAAGTGGCGCGCGTCTTCTGGGGCACCTATACCAATGCCCTCGCGCGCATTCCCTCGGCCGTGCAGCAGAGCTACATCGACTCGCTCTACAACAAGGCCAAAGATGACATGGGCACCACCTTCCTCAGCGATGTCACCACCCTGAAGAGTGCCGTCAGTAGTTGGTATGCAACCACCGGCACGGAATCGCCCAGTGGCATTGCGGCGTGGAGCTTTTCATGGCTGTCGCTGCCCAATCGCTGCGTGCTGGTCAATGAACCCTATTACTATCGCGCGGTGGCATTCGACACGGCCGGCCGCGGCATTACCTACTCCTTGTCCGGCGCGCCGGCATGGCTGAGCATCGACAGCGCCACCGGTGAGATCCGCGGCACGCCGTCTACCACCGGCTCGTTCAGCTTCCAAGCGCAGGCCTATAATGGCCTGACAACCTTGGCGCAGAATTACATCTTGGTGGTGCAGCAACCGTCCGTGCGGTTGCGTATGCGCTGCGACGAGGGCGCCGGCACGACCGCGGCCGATGCCAGTGGCAACGGCAACAACGGCACGCGCCAGAACAACGTCACCTGGGCGGCCGGCGGCCGCTACAGCAACTGCCTGTACTTCGGCGCCGCCAGCACCGACCGGGTTGCGTTCAACGCCGCCTCGTCGCTGAATATCGAAGGCGATTTCACCTTCGAGGCCTGGATCAAATTCACCCAAAAGAACAAGCCGCAATCGCTGATCTTTGAGAAATTCGAGGAGCTCGGTTTTGAAATGGGGCAGGACGGCACGGTCATGGGCGGGCGCTTCTGGTACGGCCCGTTTGACAACGGCAGTGAAATCGCCGACGGCTTGGGCGGCCACGGCTATGTGCTGATGCGCTACAATGAAGACCCCGAGGCGCGCCTGATGCAAACCAGCATCTGGCACCACATCGCCGTCACCCACGAGCGCGACCGCAATGAAGTCTACATCTACCTGAACAATCAACGCATCGGCGGCATGGTCTGGAATGACAACCTGCTGGGCACCGATGCCCTGCGCGTCGGCGGCCCGTTCGATGGCTGGATGGACGAAATCAAGCTGTGCTCGTTCGCGCGCAAGGCGTTCAACATCGGCGTCAGCATTGATGCCGTGCGCTTCGCCGCGCCGCGCGCCTACGTCCAGCTCAGCTATTTCAATCGCGGCGCAGTCCCGCCGCTCAACCTCAAATATTTCGCGCTGCGGGTCGAGCCGGCCGGCACATGGCACCAGTTGCCGGAAGTCGAACTGCCGCCGGGCGGCACCGTGCGCATTGACGTGGCGGACATTCCCGGCTTGGCATCCTTGCCGGAGAGCGGCGCGCTGGCGCTCTATCCGTTCGAGCCCGACACCATCTACCCGCCCGGCAATTATCAGCATACCTGCACGAAAATTCTTGATTATGTCGCCTGGGGCCTGGCGGATGCCGCACCCGCACAAAATCACCCCGCCGTGCAAGCCGGCTTGTGGCAGGCTGGCGCCGTGATCCTGTCGCCGTCCAATGCGACCGGCCGCATTGCCTTGCGCGAGCCCGGCCAGAATAATCAAGGCGCCTTGAGCTGGAGCGCCGGCACTACCTTGGTGGCGCCGCTGCTCACGCCCGTGCCCAGCACGAATATGGCGCCGGTCGTCAAGTTTGCCTGGCAAGCCGCCGATGGCGCGACCAGCTATGATCTGGATTGCAGCCCGGCGGACATCTTTGCCAGCGTGATCGGTACCAATGTCAGCGGCACGAATGCCGCCATGCAATTGGCGGAAGGCCGCTGGTACTGGCGGGCGCGGTCGCGTGCCGGCGCGGTCGTCAGCGGCTATCGCAGCGGCAATTCATTCGATGTCATTCCCGAACCGTGCGGCCTGGTCTGGCTGGGTCTGTTGCTGGTGTTGCGCCAAAAGAAAAGGGCCGCAGATGCGGCCCTGAACTGACTAAATGGTGCCGAAGACTGGAGTTGAACCCGCAAGGGGTTTCCCCCACTGCGACCTGAACGCAGCGCGTCTGCCAATTCCGCCACTTCGGCGCGGAACGTAATTATACACTATCGCACCGCCCTTGTCAAATGGAGTTCAAGCTTTAGCTTGTCTGCTAAATTCTCGCGCGGCGCAACGTACTGCAACGCTGAACGCCACATTTGTTCGTGACGAACGAATATACTCAATCACGCCACCTCGCTACCCTTCCAGTTCCGGCAGTCGTGGCCGTCCCGCCACACGGCGGGACCGCGGATGCTGTGCAGTCCAAGCCGTGCGGCTTGGCCACAATTCACTGGCGCCGCTGCCCGCTAATTTGTCCGCCGCGAACAAATTATTATAAAACCATTTGCCGCAAATGGTTTTAATCACTCGACCGTCACCGATTTG
>JAPLST010000467.1:0-2018 GCA_026398485.1 bacterium | reverse complement strand
TTGGCCAGATTGCGCGGCTGATCCACGTCGCAGCCGCGCGCAACCGCAATGTAGTACGCCAGCAATTGCAGCGGAATGACCATCAGGATCGGCTTCAGCACCGCATGCACGCGCGGCACCCAGATGACATCGTCGGACAGCTTCTCGATCGTGCCATGCGGGCTGTCCATGACCGAAATGACGCGCCCGTGCCGCGCGCGAATCTCCTGGATGTTCGACGCCGTCTTCTCGATCAATTCAGTGGTCGGCGCCACCGCGACCGTCAAATGATCTTTGTCCACCAGCGCGATCGGCCCATGCTTCATCTCCGCGGCCGGATAGCCATTGGCATCAATATACGAAATCTCCTTGAGCTTCAGCGCGCCCTCCAGCGCGACCGGGTAATGCATATGGCGCCCGACGAAAAACGCGTGCTGCACATCCACGTACTTCTGGGCAATCGCCGCAATCTGCGCGCGCGTCTCGAGAAATTGGCGGATCGTCTCCGGCAAGGTGGCCATGGCCGTGATGATCTCAAGCGCCGTCGTGCGCGCCAGATTACGCACACGCCCGAAATACAGTGCCAGCAGGATCATGACCGTCAGCTGCGAGGTGAACGCCTTGGTCGACGCCACCCCGATCTCCGGCCCGGCATGCACATACACGCCGCCATCGCACTCGCGCGCAATCGTGCTGCCCACCACATTGCAGACGCCCATTACCATCGCGCCCTTCTGCTTGGCCTCGCGCAACGCCGCCAGCGTGTCGGCCGTCTCGCCCGACTGGCTGATCGCCAGCACCAGCGTGTTGGGGCAGATAATCGGGTTGCGATAGCGAAACTCCGAGGCGTAATCCACCTCGACCGGTATCCGCGCCAGCTCCTCAATGATGTACTTGCCGACCATGCCGGCGTGCAGGGCCGTGCCGCAGGCGACAATCACAATCCGGTCAATAGTAAGAATGTCGCGGTTGCTCAGGTGCATCCCGCCCAGCTTTGCCGTCGCCATCTCGGGCAGCAGCCGGCCGCGGAACGCGTTCTGGATCGTGTCCGCTTGCTCGCAGATTTCCTTCAGCATGAAATGGTCGTGGCCGCCGCGCCCGATCTCGTCCGCATCCCATGAAATGTGCTGCACATCCTTCGCGATTGGCGCGCGCTCAAACGTCTGCGTCTGGTAGCCGTCGCGCCGCAGCGTCACCATCTCGTTGTCATCCAGGTAAATGACCTGGCGGGTGAACAACACAAACGCGTTGACATCCGAGGCGATGAACATTTCGTCGTCGCCGACGCCCAGCACCAGCGGGCTGCCTTTGCGCGCGCCAATGATCACATCCGGCACGTCGGCGCAGACGATGGCAAGGCCAAACGTGCCTTCCAACATCTTGATGCTGGCGCTGACCGCCAGCTCGAAGTCGCCACTGCTGAACTGCGTGCGCGTCTTGTCGGCATACAAATGCCGCTCAATCAAATGGGGCACCACTTCCGAATCAGTCTCGGTCGTGAACCGGTGGCCTTCCTGCTCCAGGTGCTTGCGCAATGTGGCGTAATTCTCAATAATGCCGTTGTGTACCACCGCAATGCGGCCGGTCTGGCCAATGTGCGGATGCGCATTGAGCTCGTTGGGCGCGCCATGCGTGGCCCAGCGCGTATGCGCGATGCCGACCGTGCCGTGCACCGGCTGGGCACGCAATAATTCCTCGAGCATCACGATCTTGCCCGGCTGCTTGCGCACCTCCAGCACGCCCGGCCGCACAATCGCCACGCCGGCCGAATCATAGCCGCGGTATTCCAGGCGCTTAAGCCCCTTGATTAAAATCGGACACGCATCACTCTTGCCCAAATAGCCAATAATGCCACACATGCGTCACCCTTGTGTAAATATTACCGATGCAGTTTTCAGTTTTCAGTTTGCGGTTTTCAGTTACAGCGTCTTGCGACCGAAGTACCGATGCACTGCAGCCGTCCCCCTTTGGAAAAGGGGGTCGGGGGATTTTGCCGCCGCAGTCGTCCCCCTTTGGAAAAGGGGGTCGGGGGATTTTGC
>JAPLST010000289.1 GCA_026398485.1 bacterium | reverse complement strand
CCGGCGCGCCTACCAGGTGGTGCTGGATGCCTATCCCGGCCATCCGGCTGCGGACGAGGCGTTTTTGCATCAGCAGGCCAGCCTGGTGGCAACCCTTGACACAAATGACGCCCTGCGCGCTTTGGCGTCCATCCGCGCGTATCTGCAGCATGCGCCGACCTCGACCTTGGCGAGTTCGCTGCATGGCCTGATGGGGCGCTGTTACAACACCTTGGGCGATTATCCGCAGCAGTTGGCCATGGAAATCAAGGAATGCGAAACCCGCGTGTTCGATCCCGCCAACCCCTACATGGACAACAGCATGCAGTACTGGCACATCGCCACGACAGCCGAATTTCTGGCCGGCGATTTTGCCGCGGCGCGGCATTACTATCAATTGTTTATTGACGCGTATCCGAACGACCAGCGCCGTTTTGGCGCGCGTCAGGCACTGCTGCGGATGAGCGCGCTTGAGGCCCGCCTGCGCCCGGCCGCGCCTGCCGCCGGAGGCCCGCCGCCATGATGTCACTTGTGCGCTGGCTGCACCGTTATTCCGCGTTTATCGTCATCGCGCTGACGTATGGCTGGGCGTGTGTCTCCATTTACCGGTATCGCACCAAAGAGGAGCCGCCTGGCACGATCACGCTGCGCTACGCCCACTGGCAGCTCGAACCCGGCGTGCGCATCGCGCTGGACGAGCTGGCGCGCGACTACCAGCGCACGGTCAATCCGCGCGTGCGCATCATCCAGAATGTCATCCCCGAAAGCATCTACGGACAGTGGGCCTCAACCCAGTTGATGGGCGGCACCGCGCCGGACATCATCAACACCGGGTTAGGCCTGCCGTATTACATCTGGGTGATGTATCTCAACCGTTATTTCATCCCGCTGACGTCGATTGTCAACGCGCCCAATCCGTACAATCGCGGCACCGACTTGTCGAACATGCCGTTGCGCCTGACCTATCATGACGCCATGCGCATGGGCTATATCGATGAGTTGCAGGAATACATGACGCTGCCGCTCTCGCAGTTTATCGTGCGCATATTTTACAATAAAGATCTGCTGGAGAAGCTGACCGGCAGCGCGACGCCGCCCAAAACGTATCGCGCCTTCATCGCCGCCTGCGCCACGATCCGCAGCCAGACCAACGCCGCCGGCGCCCACTACATTCCCATCGCCGCCTCGCAATATCACTACGTCATGTGGGACAACTACATGTGCGACGCGCTGACCTATCCGGCCCTGCGCAAGGCCGACTTCAATCGTGACGGCACGGTTGGCAACGATGAGACCTTCGCTGCCTTTCGCGCCGGTCTGCTCTCCTTCAAGAACTTTCCGCCCCTGCGCGCACGCTTCGCCATGGTGCGCGACCTCTGCGACAATTGCCAGCCGGGATTTACCGGCGTGACGCGCGACGAGGCCGTCTTTCTCTTCGCCCAGCAGCGCGTCGTCTTCATGTCCACCGGCACTTGGGATGTGCGCAGTTTGCAGCAGCAGGCCGAGGGCAAGTATCGCGTCGGCATCATGGACTACCCGATGCCGACGCCGGACGACCCGGTCTTCGGCCCCTATCTCGAAGGCCCGGTTTTTGACCGGCCCTTCACCGGCTTCTGCCCGGCCATCACGCGCACCTGCAAACATCCCGACATCGCGCTCGACTTCCTGCTCTTTGCCGCCAGCAAAATGCACAATGAACGCTTCAATGCCACGGTCGGCTGGATTCCGGCCATCATCAACACCCGCATGGACGACGCCCTGCGCGGCTTCGAGCCGCACATGGAAGGCGTCTATGCCTGCCTGAATTTTAATTTGGGTGGTGAAACCTGGGTGAAGTACGCGCAGTTGTACGCGCTCTACAAAGTCAACCAGATCAGCTATGACGAGTTCGCCACCCAATTCGAGTCATTTTACAAGGATCGCGGCCTGCGCGATTTCATGGAGTTGCAACGCGACTGGCGCCGCAGCATGGTTACCAGCGAGCAGATGCTGACCGGCATTCGCGCGCAGGCGCTGGCGGCCACCGGCGCGCTGGCCCGCTCCGCCTGGGTGAAATACCGGGTCATGACCGCCGCCCGCCAGGTCTGGCCGGAAATCAGCCATGCCGAGCAACTGCAACTGGTGCTGGACGGCCCGCGCAGCGGCGGCGTCGGCCCGTATGAATACAGCAGCAATGTCCTCGCGCGCATCCGCGCCCGGCTGGCGGCGCACGCGCCGGCGGAGCCGCCGCCATGACGCCCAAACTGGTGCAGCGCCGCAATCTCCGCTATCATTGGCCGATCTATCTGCTGGTCGTGCCGACCTTGGTGCTGATCGCCCTGTTTCAATATTATCCGGCCAGCAGCGGTATATTTCACAGTTTCTACCGCTGGAACGGCGCGGACATCGCCGAGTTTGTCGGCTTCGAAAACTACCGCGACCTGCTGCGCAACAGCGAGTTCTGGCAATCGTTCACGGTCGCGCTGGTCCTGGGCATCTGGAACATCATCAAAATGATCCCGGCCTTGGCGGTGGCGGTCTGCATTCACCGCTGCCGCAGCGCGCGCCTGCAATTCTTCTACCGCATCGCGTTCGTCATTCCGATGGTCAT
>JAPLST010000277.1 GCA_026398485.1 bacterium | reverse complement strand
TTTTTGCATGAAATGCTGAATTCGCTTATTGCCGTTGAAAAGAAAGGGTCTCCATGAATAACACTCGATTGTTGCTCGGCATACAAGCAGCTCGTGCTTTCAGCATTGCTTTGGCATTGATGCTGTTCGCGTGCCAACGAAAGCAAGCCACTTCGGTCATCATCACCAATAGTATCAACATCTCCAGCGCACCTGCGCCAATGCCATGTGGCACATCATCCAGTAACCACGTGCTGGCATCTTTGCAGGATCGCGTCAATAGCAATGAACATGCAAATCTGGTCGACGAGGCCAAGGTGCGCAAGTATGTTGAAGCATTTCGCAGCAGCTATATGACCGGAACGGGTCTCACGCCGCGCACCCTGCAGACCATCGCGCTTGCGCGTGCGCTGCGGACAAATGCAACGCTTTCTGTCAACGAAAAGCTGCACTTGATTCATAAACAACCTGACTCAATGGCAAGCAAAGGCGCTGAACTGTGCCTTTTACAGCATGAGTATGCCAGAAGCGACTTGTCTGTCAAAGAAAAAGTGCAGTTGCTGGAGTGTATGGCTGCAATCTATAGCTTGTTCTTCCATGCTGAAGAGTGCATTGCCGCTGTGGAAACAGCGCTGCAGCTTGTGTCTGCGGCGGACATGCGCAGAGAGATGGCAATCGAATATGAGAATCTTGGATCTTGTTACACGGAGCTTGTTGACGATCCGCACAAGGCCCTCATCTTCATATTTCTTTGGGACAGCGCACTGAAGCCAAACTACTCTTTGATGCGAATGGCTGTGCTGGAAGTAAGGAATATGAGGACATAGAAAGATGCCTTGCCTATCCCAACAGCAAGGTCACCCTATGCAAGAACACCCTCACAATTGAAGGTGATGTGGGTGAAATACCCGGTCTTGCAGAGTTGAAAAGAAACCTAACGAAGGCCACGCAACCTCAGGTGCGCAAGTATCTCTACCAAGTGCTCGCAACCCAATTGTCCATTGAGGAACAAAACCACTTGTGAACTGCTGGAGCTCTTCTTTTCAATCAAACCGGCGCGATACCTGGAATACAATTATGACGGATGCACACGAATTGTCGGCAGCACAGTTGCACCAGATGAACCGGGCGGCGTGGAACGAAGCGGCCCGGGCATATGAAACGGCGCTCGCTGACACGATCGCATTCCTGCGCGCCGGCGGCGTGAACTTCTGTGCCCCCGAATTGCCCTATCTGGAGAACTTGGCAACCTGGTGCCGGCGCGCCATTCACCTGCAATGCGCCGGCGGTCGCGACACGCTGTCGCTGTGGAATCACGGCGCGGCGGAAGTGGTCGGCATCGATATCAGCGAACGGATGATTGCGGCTGCCCGGCATGCGGCGCAGGCCATTGGCGCCCGCGCGCAGTGGTTCTGTTGTGATATCCTGGAGGCGCCGCATGCGTTGGATGGCAGCGCGGATCTTGTTTACACCGGGCGCGGCGCACTGTGCTGGATCATGGACATCACGCAATGGGCGCAGGTGGTGGCACGACTGCTCAAGCCGGGCGGCGTGCTGTATGTCTTCGAGGGACACCCGCTCGATTGGGTGTGGGATCCGCACGCGGCAACCTTGCAGATCGATGCACATCCGCCCTATGGCGATTATTTCGCGCAAGCGCTTGACCACTCCACGGGCTGGCCGGAATCGTATATTCCCGCCACCGCCGTGCTGCCAGTGGAACAGCAGTCGGTCAAGCACGAACACCAGTGGACCTTGGGCCAGATCATCAACAGTTTCATTGCCGCAGGATTGGTCGTCGTGCAGTTCGAAGAGCACCCTGATCAGTTTTGGGACCAATTGCCCTTGCTGCCCGCAGAGATCGCCCGGCGCCTGCCGCATACATTTTCCTTATTAATGCGCAAACCCACGGAACAGCCATGACAACAGCATTGACCAATGCCGCGATCTTCAACGGCGTGGACAACGCCCTCTATCCGGGCAAGAGCGTCCTGATTGAAAACGAGCGCATCGCACAGATCACGGACAGCCACGCGGCGTGCCAAGCCGATCGCATCATCGACCTGCATGGCCAAACCGTGATGCCCGGCCTGATTGACGCGCATATCCACATCATGCTGTATCACCAGGCCGACCAGTCGCTGGCCTTCGAGGCTATTCGCGCATCCATCTTGCTCAAGCAGATACTGCAACGCGGATTCACGACCATCCGCGATGTGGGCGGCGACATCTGGGGCATTGTGCGCGCCGCCAACGCGGGCATGTTCACGGCGCCGCGCGTGTTGTATGCCGGGCGCGTGCTCAGTCAGACCGGCGGGCACGGCGACATGCGCCCCGCCCGGGACACCGGCCTGCAGTACCTGCCGCCCACCTACGCCAACTGCAATCAGACGGTCATTGTCGATGGCGTTGAGGCCATCCGCAAGGCCGCCCGCGAGAACTTTGTCAAGGGCGCTTCGTTCGTCAAGATCATGGCGTCGGGCGGTTGCACCTCGCCGCATGACACGATTTTTAACGATCAGTTTTCCATCGAGGAAATAAGAGCCGCGGTCGAAATCGCGCAGACCTACCACAGCTACACCGCGGCGCACGCCTACCTGCCCCAGTCGATCAAACGCTGCATTGAAAACGGCGTGCGCACGATCGAGCACGGCAATTTTCTCGACCAGGAAACGGCCGCGCTCATGGCGCGGCAGGGCGCGTTTCTCGTGCCGACGTTGATCACCTACACGCTTGCCTGTGAAGACGTCGCGCGCGGCACAAACCACACCTTCTTTGTCAGCGGCGACGTCATCAAGTCACTGCGCGACAAAGGCCTGGCGGCCATCACGCAGGCGCGCCAAGCCAAGGTCAAGATCGGTTTTGGCACGGATATCGTCAATGCTGATGGCGTGTACGACACCACGTCCGCATTCTCCCGGCAGAGTGATGAGTTCCTCGTCCGCGCCCAAGTTGAGGCGCCCTTTGACACGCTGCATTCGGCCACGGCCGTCAATGCCGAAATCCTGAACATGCAAGACCAGATCGGGGTCGTGAAGCCGGGCGCCTTGGCGGATCTGCTGGTCGTGGACGGCAATCCACTGGACGACATTTCGCTCTTGACCGGCCAAGGCGCGCACATCAAAGCCATCATCAAGAATGGCGTGTTCGTCAAGGATGAACTGGCGTGAACAAGGGCTCTGTCGCACACCGTTGATCCATGTCACAGCCAGACGAACATTTTGCGCAGGTCTGCACGTTTGTCATCAAGTTGGCGGCATGCGCGCATAGCTGGGGCACGCAGTCGCGCCGGCTTGAAACATATTTGACACACATCACTACCGCGCTGGGCTACTGCGGCACGTTCCGCGTGACGCCCACCAAATTCGAATGTACATTTTCCCGCACCAGTGACGACCCGCAGCCAACGACCCAGACGGTGCATTGGCCGTGCGCCGGTTTCGATCTGGCAAAACTGGCCCGGTTGGGTGAATTGGTCACCGCGGTGGAAGTTGGTCACGTCGCCCTGCCGGAAGCCAATGCCATGCTGGATGCCATTGCCCACGTGCCGCCGCCGTACGGCAGGTTTCTTGTCGCCGCGGGCTATTTTCTTGCGGGGGCGGGTTTCGCCGGCTTCGTGCGCTGCGGAACGCTGGACATCCTGCTGTCGGGCATCCTCGGCGTGGTCGTGTATGGCATGATCCTGGGCGCGGAAAAGCTGCCGGCCCGCTTCATGTATGGCGTGCCTTTTTTGTGCACATGCGGCGTGGGCATTATCGCCACAATGGTCAGCCTAATGGTGCCGCACACGCAAGTCTATTTGGTGACACTCTCCGCCGCGATTTATCTGGTGCCCGGCTTTACCATCAGCTGTGGCGTGATGGAGCTGACCTATAAGTATGTGCGCTCCGGCATCATCAATCTTGTCATTGGTTTGCTGTCACTGGTGCTGCTCTTCGCGGGCGCCTGGGTTGGCGTTTCACTTGTCCGGCTTTTTTTCCCGGCCGAAGTCATGCCTGGCATTTGTGGCAGCGCGCAGCTCGTCTGGCCGGCAGCCATCATCATGGCCGCCGGCCTGTGCGTAATATTCCAAACACCCCGGCAGGATTTCCCGTGGGCGTTGGCCGGTTGCGTGATCGCCTGCGCCGGTATCATTCTGGGCACGCGCATGGCCACCGTGAATCTGGGCAACTTTTTGGGTACTGTGTTGGCCGTGGTCTTTGCCAACCGCTGGTCGGGCAGGACCATGCGGCCGGCCTCGCTGGTGCTGCTGCCGGCGATTGTGTTTCTGGTCAGCGGCAGTATCGGCTTTCGCGGTTGTGTCGCATTGGCGGCCGGGCAGGCCGCGCTGGGCTGGCAGGAAATCGCGCACATGTTCGTCGTCGCGCTGAGCATTGCCGCCGGCTTGTTCGCCGGCAACACGCTCTATCGGCCCAACGCGAGCTTATAGCTCAGATCCGGCGGTTTGTTTGTGCTGCTGCTCCCCACCGGGCTTGCCTCGTAGAAACAAAGATTGAGAAAAAGGCGGCGGCGCGCCTTGTTACTCAATCTCATTCACCCACGACGCGAGGTCGTGGGGGTCTGGCAGAAGAGATGATGAATGTCCAATATCCAACACTCAATATCCAAGGGCGAACTATCTGCGCAGAACTTCATCATTGGGCATTCCTTGCTGCTTGGAGTCCCGTCAAAGGCGGGATTGGATATTGGATATTCGTATGCCTTGAATCTTAGCAGAAAGGTCGTGGGGGTCTCAGCACACCCACCCGCCCCGCCCGTGTGCGCGCTTGCGTTCGCCGTGTTTACTGGTGTTGCCTTTGCTGTGGTGTTGTCATCGCCGGATCTGGGTATAGGCAGCCACGAACAACTGCGCCGCCGCGTCCGCGCCGTTCGCGCACGCATGCCGCGGGGCACGCGTGGCCAGCAATGCCGGCAGATACTCCAGCCACGCACCGGTCGTGAACGACGCGGGCGGCAATTCGACCGAGGGCAGCGCACGCGCTACAAAGGCCGCCAGCGCGGCGCTTTCCCGGAATTTTGGGCGCGTGAAATAGGCCAGCGCACCGCCGGCGTGATACACTTCCGCAACGGTGCTGTAGCCCAGTTTGCCCACGACCACATCGGCTGCGCGCACAATGTCCGGATGATACAAGTCCGACTGCCACGGCAACAAGGTGCAATTCTTTTCACGGTGCAGGCGCGTGATGCCGCTGGTTGGCACGACAAAATGCCAGGCTGTCTGCTCATGCAGCGCATGTTTAAACGACAACTGCGTTTCGACGCCGCCATTGGTCAGCAAGATCAGCGGCGTTGTCGCGGCGATGCCCAGCGCCCGGCGGGTCGCCGCGCGGCTGGCGCGTGGCGCGCGACTGACGGGCGGCACGGTCAGCGCCGCGGCATGCGGCACGCAGACGGGCTCGGTCTGGATGCGCTGGGTTGCCTGCGCAAACACACTTGCGAAGCTGGCGGCAAAATAGCCCATGCGCGTGGCATCGCCGGTATACTCGTCGTAAATCCAATCCCAGGTGAAATTCTCGACCAGCACGGAGGGCAGCCCGGCCGCGCGCGCCGCGAGAATGCCCAGCGGCGCGATGTCGCACAAGACCATGCGGCACTGCGCCTCCCGCATCTGCTGCGCCAAGGCATCGAGCAGTGCGCGACGCGGCGGCCACAATTGTTCAAGGCGCGCCAGCGTTGCCGGCACATCTTCGGCGAGGGCGGAGTGCTGCGCCATGCCGACATCCGTTTCCAGCGCGACATACTCGAAGGAGCAGGCCAGCGATTCGGCAAAAAACCACGGCGGCACGCGGGTAAAAATCAGCGCGTGTAATTGTGGCTGGCGGATCGCCAAAGCCGACAAGATTGCACACGTCCGGGCCGCATGGCCAAAGCCGTGCGGCGAGACAAAGCAGGCGATCGTCACTCGCCCGCGTCCGTGTTGCCATCCGTGGCGGCGTCGGCGCTCGCGCTCATCCGTTGCAGCTCTTCATGCAGCGCGGTTGCCACGGCGATGGTCAAGGAGACGACCACCGGCCCGAGCAGCAGGCCGATGAAGCCAAAGGCCTTGAGGCCGCCGACAATCGAGAAAAAGACCAGGACGGGATGGCGCTTTTCGCGCCCGCTGACGATGATCAGGCGGATCAGATTATCCGAGAAGCCGACAATGGTAAGGCACCAAATGCCGAGGAAGATGGCCTGCCAGTACTCACCCTTGAGCGCCAGCATAATGACGCCCGGCCCCCACACGACAGGTGTGCCGACAAACGGAATGGTCGAGCAAGCGGCCGCCGCAAAGCCCCACATGACCGGCGCGCTCAGCCCCACAATCGTGAAGCCAAGGGCAATCAACGTGCCCTGCACCAAGGCCACGGCAAAGACGGCGTAGACGTTGGCAATGATGCTCTCGCTGGCGACATGCACAAAGCGCGCGGTATACGCCTGGGCCATCGGCACCAGTTCGGACACGCTGGCGATGAAGCGCCGCCCGTCGCGCAACAGGAAGAACAGCAAGGCATAGACGATCACCGCGCCGATCAAAAACGATGCAACGCCGCCGACCAGCGCGCCGGTCTGGTGCATGGCGAATTTGCTGATGCTGCGCGCGTTCTGGATGAGCTCGTCGCGCAGCCGTCCGGTTGACATCTCGGGCAAGGGCACATAGCGCGAGGCCCACGCCCAGGGCTTTTCCAGCATTTGCGAAGCATACGGCGCCCAGCCGCCCTGCTCGATGCTCTTGCTGTTGAGCGTTTCGTACAGGCCTTTCACTTCCGGCGTCACAAACATGACCATCAGCACCAGCGGCACCAAGGTCAGCACCAGTGCCAGGAGCGTTGTCAGAAAGGCCGCGCGGGTGGAGTAGCCCAGCCAGCGGCCGATCCAACGGTAGATCGGCTGGAACGCAATCGCCATGGCGATGGAGAGCAGGATCGGCCGCAGAAACGGTTGCGCCACTTGATAGCAGAAGCACAATAGAATGGCGAGCAAGCCCGCCAACACGCCGAGGGTAATTTTATTCATCATGGCACTAGTATAGTAAAAACGCCGGCAAACTGCCGACACGAATACTGCGGGTTCAGTTTTTTGGGTTCAGGGTTCAGGGTTCAGGGTTCTGAGAAAAATGATTTTGCTGCAAAATCATTTTGTGCAAAATGAATTGCGGCAATTCATTTTTATAGCCATTGAGTGTTCGATATTGGATATTCATTCAGGGTTCAGGATGTGGCGGAGGAAAAACCTTCGCAGCGAAACAAATCAGTATCCAGTATCAGCCTTCTTATCACCGAATACCGATTACTGAATACCGAACACCGTTGCCAGCCTTCGTGGCTAAAATTGCAGGATGCGCTCAGCCGATGCGGTACTGCGCGCCGAGGGCCTGCAACAATTCGGCGAAATTCGGGAAGGTGATATGCAGCGCGTCGGCGCCGTTGATCGTCACCGGCCCGGCCGCGCGCAGGCCGGCCACCGCCAGCGCCATGACCACGCGATGATCATCGTGGCTTACCACCGTGCCGCCGCGCAGCGCGCTTTCCTTGATGATCAGGCCGTCGGGCAGCTCTTCAATGGCGGCGCCCAGTGCGGCTAGCTCGGTACACATGACGGCGATCCGATCGGTCTCCTTGATGCGCGCCTGGGCGACATTGACCAGGCGCGTCTCGCCGCGCGCAAAGCAGCCCGCCACGGCCAGCGCCGGCAAGGCGTCCGGCGTGGCGTTCAAATCGAGTTCACAGCCCTGCAAGTCGCCGCCGCGCACGCGAATGCTGTCGGCCGCAATCTCGATTTTTGCGCCCATGGCTTGTAGCATGGCCACCACCGCCTTGTCGCCTTGCGAGTCGGTCATGTCAAGCCCGTTGAGGGTCACATCGCCGCCGGTGATCGCCGCCGCCACCAGGAAAAAAGTGGCCGACGAGAAATCGGCCGGGATATCGCGCGAGAAGGCCTGATACTGTTGCCCGCCGGGGATGCGCAGACAGCCAAAATTGTCGTTGACCAACACCGTGTTTTGGCGTGCAAGCCATTCCAGCGTCATTTCGACATAGGGCTTTTCGTTCAAGAGCGGCACAACAATCTCGCTGGCGCCAACGGCCAGCGGGCAGTTGATCAGCAAACTGCTGAGATATTGCGAGGTGGGGCAGGCCAGGGTGGTGGTGCCGCCGCGCAGCGGGCCGCAGATTTCGACGGGCGCGCACCCATTGCCGTGCAGCGCGGTGGCGCGCGCACCAAGATCGTTGAGCGCGGTAAGCAAGGCGGTTGCCGGCCGGCGTTGAATTTGATAATCACCGGTGATGGTGATGGGCGCGTGGGCCAGGGCGGCGGTGGCCATGGCGAAATAGAGGGTGGTGCCGGAATTGCCGACATCAATGGGTGTGGCGGGCACTTGCACGTTGCCGGCGTTGCCGCGCACGCGCCAGTGCGCGCCGCTGATGGCAATGTCGGCGCCGAAGGCCTGGCAGGCGCGCACGCAGGATTGGGTGTCACCCGAGTTGAGCGGATTGCCCAGATTCGAGGTGCCGTCCGCCAGCGTGGCGATGAGCAGCGCGCGGATGGTGTGGGATTTCGAGGCGGGGATGCGCACGGCGCCGCGCAGCGACGAGGGATAAATGGTAAGCGTGGACATGGGGATTTGAGATTTGAGATTTGAGATTTGAGATTTGAGATTTCAGATGGTGGCGTCGTGGGATTCGCCTTCTGGTTCTGCATCAGCTTGGCTTTTTTGCTGCGCGCGGAGACGTTCGAGTTCGTCTTTGATAAACTGCTCGCATTTCTCGGCGCGCATGCGCTGCTCGTAGATCCGGCGCGATTTTTCATTGAGGTGGCGCTGGCCGGGGATATCTGAATCCTGCAGTGACTCGGCCCAGGCGCGCAGCTGGCGCGAGATGGATTCGGCCTGCGACTTCAGATGTGCGATGTGCGATTTCAGATGGCTGAAATGCGGCATGCGCTCGATCACGCACAAAATCGAGCGCACTTCACCCGCGGAGCCGCGGGCATAGTAGAGAAAGGTGATCAACTCATTGGTGGTGCCGCGTTCAAAACCTGCGGCCGTGTTGTTGCTGATGGAAAGAACGGCGCGCTCGAGCTGATTGGCGATATCCCCTTTGCGATGGAAGGCGGCATCCTCAGTGAGGGTGAAGCTGTCGACGCAGAGGGTGATGCTGTCTTGCCAGACGGGCAGATCCTCGAAGCGGGCGTATTTCATGTGGAATCTAAGATTTGAGATTTGAAATTTGAAATCTGCCTTGGTTAGCGGGCGAATTCCACGACGCGCTTCTCGCGCACGACCGTGACACGCACCTGGCCGGGGAACTGCACCTCGTCCGAGACGCGCTTGGCAATTGTGCGCGCCAGGACGATGATCTGGTTGTCGTCGAGGACATCCGAGTCCACCATGACGCGCAATTCGCGCCCGGCTTGAATGGCAAAGGCGCTTTGCACGCCCGGCTCTTCGCCGGCGACTTTTTCGAGCTGCTGCATGCGCTGCAGGTACAACTCGTAGGATTCGCTGCGCGCGCCGGGCCGCGCGGCCGAAATGGCATCCGCAGCGCTGGCCAGCACCGCCAGGCGGCTTTCCGGCGCAGCCTCGTTGTGATGCGCGGCAATCGCGTTGACAACGTCCTTGGCTTCGTTGTAGCGCTTGGCGATTTCGGCGCCGATGGCGGCATGCGCGCCTTCAACTTCGTGGTCAACCGCCTTGCCGATGTCGTGCAGCAGGCCGATGCGCTTGGCCTTGGCGACATCCTCGTGCAATTCGGCGCTGAGCGCCGCCATGATTTTGGCGACTTCCAGCGAATGACTGAGCAAATTCTGGCCGTAACTCGTGCGGAATTTGAGGCGGCCGATCAGTTTGAGCAATTCGGGATGCACGCCGGTGACGCCGAGTGTGAGTGCGGTTTTGACGCCGGTCTCCTCGATTTCCTGGTCGACTTCCTTGCGGACTTTGCCGAGGATCTCCTCGATGCGCGCGGGATGGATGCGCCCGTCGGCGATCAGGCGTTCGAGGGTGCGGCGCGCCGTTTCACGGCGGACCGGGTCGAAGCCGGAAATGACGACCGCGTTGGGCGTGTCATCAATCAGAATCTCGACGCCGGTCTCCTGTTCGAGCGCGCGAATATTGCGGCCTTCGCGGCCGATGATGCGGCCCTTCATGTCGTCACTCGGCAGGGAGACCGAGCAGACCGTGGTTTCGCTGACGTGCTCGGACGAGCAGCGCTGAATGGCCTGGGCAATAATGTCGCGCGCGAGCCGGTCGCCTTCCTCGAGGGCTTCCTGCTGCTTGCGGCGGATCATGGTCGCGGCGTCATATTCGACATCCCGCTCGAGTTTGGACATCAGGCGCTGATAGGCCTCGTCGCGGCTGAGGCCGGCAATGCGCTGCAAGGCGATCTCCTCCTCATGCACCAGTTTGGCAATGCGCTCCTGCTCGCGTTTCAGCGCATCGCGTTCGCCGCCGATTTTTTTGCGTTCGTCTTCAACGAGCTGCTCTTTTTTCTCAATCGTGTCAACCCGTTTTTCGACCGCGTCCTTTTTCTGCAGCAGCCATTGCTCTTCCTTTTGGATCTCCTGGCGGCGCTGCTTGGTGGATTCATCAAACTCGACGCGCATGCGGTGCAGCTCGTCCTTGGTTTGCAATTTGGCTTCGCGCACCAGCGCTTCCGCGTCTTTCTTGGCGGTCGCAAGGATGGCCTGGGTGCGGGCCTGGACGTCACCCACGCCGCGCCGCGCCAGCATGGTATGCAGCAGATAGCCGAGGCTCAGCCCGGCCACGATACAGATGGCTGCCGTAATGGTAATGATCATTGTTGCTCCTCTATTTTATGTGATAACGCGGCAACCACCAGTTGGTCGGGGGTTGCCACAAATTCAAGTGACCAATCCAACGCGCCGGCCGGCACGCCTGCGCAGAGCTGCTCGCGATAGGCGAGGCCGACGGTGCCGCGGGTTGCCTGCGCGGCGCGCAAGGCGCGATCATAATACCCGCCGCCGCGGCCGAGGCGGTGGCCGGCGCGATCGAAGGCCACGCCGGGCACCAGCCAGAGACACGGCGTGGCGGCCGTTGCCGCGTGCCAGACGGGCGCGCCGGGCGGCGGTTCCAAAATGCCGAACGGCCCGCGGACGAACCAGGCCGGGTCAAGGGTTGGCACGCGGTGCCAGACAATCTCGCCGGCGCGGACGGCCGGCAGAACCAGTGTTTTGCCGTGCGCCAGCGCGGCGTCGAGCAATGCGCCGGTTGCAACTTCGTCGGGCAGCGCCATATAGGCGACAACCGTCCGCGCGGCGTGCCACAGGTCGCTGGCCAGAATGCGGGCGGCCAGGCCGTCATGTTGCGCGGCACGCGCGGCCGGCGGCAGGGCGCGGCGCAACGTCAGCAGGTGCTGTCGCAGCTGCTTTTTGTGCGCGCCACAAATCGAGTCGGTCGGCAATTTTGGCCTCCCAGCCCTCGCGCGAGGGCTCGTAATACCGGCGCGGCGCGGGCAGGTAATCCTGCGCCACAAAATGCCCGGGGAAATTGTGGGCATACTTGTAGCCTTCGCCATGGCCGAGTGTTTTTGCGCCCTGATAGTGCGCGTCGCGCAGGTGCGCCGGCACGTCGAGGGTGCGTTCCTGTTGAATGTCTTCGCGGGCTTTGGCAAGCGCGGTGCAGGTCGCATTGCTTTTTGGGGCGCAGGCCAGATAGACTGTGACATGACTCAAATTGAGCTGCGCCTCGGGCAGGCCGATGCGCTCGACCGCGTCGTACGCGGCAATCGCCAGCGGCAGGGCAAGCGGGTCGGCGCAGGCAATATCTTCACTGGCGAAGATCACCATGCGGCGGGCAATGAAGCGCGGATCCTCGCCGACTTCGAGCATTTTGGCCAGCCAGTACAGGGCCGCATCGGGATCGCTGCCGCGCATGGATTTGATGTAGGCCGAGATGGTGTCATAATGGGCATCGCCCTGGCGGTCATAGACGATGTTCTTTTTTTGCATGGAGGCTTCGGCGTCGGCCAGCACGATGTGGCGTGCGCCGGCGGCATCGGCGGACGCGGAGCGGACGGCCAACTCGCGCGCGGTCAGGGCGACGCGCGCATCGCCATCGCAGGCTTTGGCCAGAAAGGCCAGTGCGTCGTCCGCCACGGTGGCCTGCCGCGCGCCGAGACCACGTTCGGCATCCGCCAGCGCGCGGCGCAGCACCAGCAGGATGTCATCCAGCCCGAGCGGCTTGAACTGGAAAATGCGCGAGCGCGAGCGCAAGGCGGCGTTCAACACAAAGAACGGATTTTCGGTGGTGGCGCCAATCAGCACCAGCGTGCCGTTTTCGACCCAGGGCAGGAGGACATCCTGCTGGGCCTTGTTGAAGCGATGGATTTCGTCGAGGAAGAGGACGGCGCCGGGTTTGCCGGCCTGCTGGGCGCGGCGCGAGAACGCGATCACCTGGCGCACATCCTGGACGGAGGCGGCAACCGCGCTGAGGCGGCAAAAGGCGCGGCGGGTGATGCCGGCGATGACTTCGGCGAGGGTCGTCTTGCCGGTGCCGGGCGGGCCGTAAAAGATGGCGGACGTCAGGGAATCGGTGCGGACGGCGCGTTCGAGGAGGGTGCCGGGCGCGAGAATGTGCTGCTGGCCGGCGATTTCCTCGAGGGTGCGCGGGCGCATGGCATGGGCCAGCGGCCAATGCGCGCCGGCGGCCGGCGTGGCCATGCCCGGCACGGGTTCATCGGCGCTCAGGAACAATTCGGGCGCGAAATCGATCGCGGCATCACTCAAACCGTGGTCACTCCGGCTGGGTGCACACACCACGAAAGTGGCGCGCACAATCTATGATGATGGCATGCGAACAGCGCGCAGTGAAAGCGGACGGGAGAAAAGCCCCCGCGAGTGCCGTCTGCCAGGTGTTGTTGAGCCGATAGCTCATATGGGTGTTGCGCCGGATTTATGTGTCGTCCCGCACGAAGACGGGCATGACGCCGCCATCTGGTCGCTAACTCCCGAACATTATAGTGTTGGTCCAAACGTCACCATACCATAACGAACACCGCAGGGGAGCATCTATCTAAGGTGTCAATACCGTCGCGTTCATACTACTGCCACGGGGCAGCCATCTATGGTTAACCGCGGCACGCAGGGCACCTGCGTGCGCGCTGGATTGCGCCGATTCACGGGGCACTCTCTATTATACAAAAAAACGCGCGCAAACGCAAGGCCGGCCGGCATTAAAATCCGAGATTAAGATTCAAGATGAGGGCACGGCT
>JAPLST010000096.1:7821-11892 GCA_026398485.1 bacterium | reverse complement strand
CCAAGCCGCGCGCATAGCAACAGGCGATGCGGCGAATGTGCAGACACGCGGTCGCTTCGCCATACAACGCGCATAACCGGCTCAAATGCTGCTGGGCCAAATGCCCGCGCGCCTGGGCTGACGGCTCCGGCGCGGCCACGCCGCTCGCCAGAAACGCGCTGACACTGCGAAACAGCCACGGCGCGCCCATCGCCGCCCGGCCAATCATGACGCCGGCGCAGCCGGTCTCGTCCAGCAAGGCCCGCGCGGACGGGCCATCCGCCACATCGCCATTGCCAATCACCGGCACGGCCACGGCTTCGGCCACGGCGCGAATGACGCTCCAGTCGGCGCGCCCGGCATAGTCTTGGGCGCGGGTGCGCGCATGCACGGCAACGGCCGCTGCACCGGCATCCACCATGCGCCGGGCAAACTCGACCGCGTTGCGCGATTGATCATCCCAGCCGGCCCGGATCTTGACCGTGACGGGGATGGAGACGGCCGCGACACAGGCCTGCACAATCGCCTCCGCCCGCTCCGGGTCGCGCATCAGCACCGCGCCGCCGCCGGTCTTGACCACTTTCGACACCGGGCAGCCCATGTTGATGTCAATCACGTCCGCGCCATACTCTTCGAGCAGCGAGGCGCTGGCCGCCATGCGCTCGATATCCGCGCCGAATATCTGCATGCCCAGCGGATGATCCGCCGGCGCGGTCGCAATCATCAGCTGCACCTGCGGCTGCAAATGCACCAGCGAATGGCAGCTGATCAGCTCCGTGTAGGCCATGCCCGCGCCCCCCAGCTCTTTGACCATCAAGCGATAGGCCAAATCGGTGTAGCCCGCCATGGGCGCGACCACCACGTTCGGCTGCACGACCACCGCACCGATGCGGAACTTCTGTCCAGTTTCAAATCTCATTGTTCATCGTTCATCGTTCATCGTTCATCGTTCATCGTTCATCGTTCATCGTTCAGCCAATCCACGGTCATCGGTCTCCGGTCATGATTTCCGCTTTCACATCTCAAATCCACTGCGCATGTCATTATACCAATTCCCGCGCGTCGTCGGACTTTGCTATACTATCTGCATGGATATCCTTGTTGACCTGCACACCCATTCCGTGGCCAGCGGCCCTGGCGCAGGCCGCCGCCGCGCGCGGCCTCGCGGCCTTTGCCGTCACCGACCACGGGCCCGGCTTGCCGCAAGGGCCGCATCTGTATCATTTTCTCAACCAGCACCGCCTTGCCAAAATGGCGCTGCCGTGTTGCGTGCTGACCGGTGTCGAGGATGACCTTGCCGGCCCGAACGGCGCGCCCTACCTGCCGGACAGCGCGCTGCGCCAACTGGATGTGGTGTTGCTTGGGCCGCATCCCTATGCCTGGTGCGGCACGGTGTCGCCGCAGGCCATCACCACCGGCCTCCTGCGCGCCATGGAGAATCCACGCATCAAGGGCATCACCCATCCGGTGAATGCCTGGCAGATGCTCGACGTCAAACAAATCGTGCAACAAGCATTCGCAACCAATACGGCCGTTGAACTAAACCTGACCAAGATCACGGGCATGGAGCAACGCCTGCGCCAGTTTCTCGATTGGGTCAATGAATTCAACGCGCCGTTGATGATCAACAGCGACGCGCATTGCGCCGATGAAGTCGGCTGCTTTGACGGCCTGGTCCCGTTTCTCGACCAGATCGAGCCGGCGCGCGTGGTCAACCGCACGCTTGCCACGGTCGTCGCGTTTTTTGACATTCAGCGCGCGGACGTGTGCGCCCGCTGTGCCCCGCCTTCAACCTCCACCGCGGAGATCAACGCATGAAGACACACCGCATCATCGTGCTGGCCGGCTGCCTTGCGCTGCTTGTCAGTGCAGCCGGGCCCGCCACGCCCCCCGCCCAGGACATGGCCGCGCCCATCCTGCAGAACATCAATGCGCGCACACGCCAGGTCACGTCGTTCAACGCGCGCTTCCGCCAGACCAGTGCGGACCCGACCTTTGACGAAACCGACGTCTCCTCCGGCCGCATGTATTTCCTCAAAAAATCACCGACGGAAGGCCAACCGGCGACCACCTATCTCGTGCGCTTTGATTATTTGAAGCCCGAACTATCCGTCACCATCATGAATGAAGCCAAGATCATCCTCTGGCAGAAGGGCACCGCGCCGCAGGAGCATGCCATGGTGGACAATCTCACCATGCGCACCTTACTGGCCGGCCTTACCTCGCTGGATGAGCTGCATGAGCAGTTCCTGATCAGCATCACGTCCCAGAGCCACACGCGCGTCACCCTCAAGCTCACGCCGGCATCGGACATTGCGCGCCGCACGTTCCGCGAGCTGTTTGTCACGTTCGACACCCATTCGTGGTTGCCCGTCACCGTCCAGCAGAACAAGCTCAGCGGTGAGCGCGTCACGCTGCAATTCGAAGAGCCGGTCGTCAACCGCTCCATCAGCGCGGAATTATTCACGCTCGCCTACCTGCAACGCCAAGTCAGCAGCGCACAGACGCCCAAGCCCAAGCCGGTGCCGCGCCCGCCCGCACCGCCACCCGCACGATAAGGTATGAGAATATCCAATATCCAATCCCGCCTTTGACGGGACTCCAAGCAGCAAGGAATGACCAATGACGATCCCGCCGGTGGCGGGACTCCAAGCAGAGTTCTGCGCAGATACTTCGCACTTGGATATTGAGTGTTCGATATTGGATATTCATCATCTCATCCGCCAGACCCCCACGGCCTTGCGCCGTGGGTAAATAAGACTGAGTAAAAAGGCGCGCCAGCGTCTCTTTTTCAATCTCTGCTACCGGCGATTCAGCTATCGATGGGATCAGGGGGTAACGACACAAACAAACCGCCGGATCTGGGCTGCACTAATCGGCCAGCTGTGGCGTGCCGAGCAGCGCGTCCGGATGCGTGAAATTGCTCAGGAGCAAGATGCCCACGCCACAGCAAATTGCGCTGTCCGCCACATTAAACGCCGGCCAATGGTACTGGCCAAGATAGCAATCAATGAAATCCAACACCATGTAGGGTGCATGCAGCCGGTCGCAGAAGTTGCCCAGTGCGCCGCCGGCAATCAGCCCGAATGCCACCGCCATCAAAGCCGGCAGCGCCGCATAACGCCAGAGCATCCACGCAATCGCCACGACCGCCAGCACTGCCACGACGGAAAAAACCACGGGTGCCCACGCTTGGCCGTGAAACAAGCTGAAGGCGATGCCCGGATTGAGCCGGTGGGTCAATTGCAGGCAACCAGGCAGCAGCGGGAAAACGCCGCCCTCGTGTGGCAAAAAATGGCGCAGCCACGCCTTGCTTGCCTGGTCCAAGGCAACGACGCACAGCGTGGCGGCACTCGCGCAAAGATAGCGCCGCGGTATCACAGGTTGTATTTCGTCATGCACTTCATGCAGACAATCGCTTCCGGCAGCGCATCAAGCCGTTCCTTGGCGATGTCGCTCCCGCACAATTCGCAGGTGCCATACACGCCCTGGTCAATGCGTTCCAACGCCTTTTTGATGGGCTCCAGCATTTTTTGTTGCGAGGACACCAAGCCGAGCATGGTCTCGCGTTCGGCGGCGTCCGAGCCGACATCGGCCATGTGAAAACTATAGTCGGCAAGATCGCCGGATGAATCGCGCTGATTGTTCAACAAGGTCTGCCGTTCGAGTTGCTGCACGTCGCCCAGGATGCGCGCGCGCTTTTCCATCAGCACCGTCTTGAACTTTTCCATCTGCGCCTTTTTGGCTTTTTCCATTCGTCCCCCCTGCGGAAGTAATTGTTGTTATAGGTTCTGCAAAAAAATCACGCGGACGCCGCGGCGTGCAGCACGCCGGCGCAGCGTTCACAAAGGTCGTCAGCCTGCGCCTGCACGCCGACCGTTTCGGAATAATTCCAGCAGCGCGCGCACTTGTGCCCGCGCGCCGGCTGCACCCGCAGCCGCAGGGCCGGCACGCCCTCGCCCGTCAGCCATGCGCCGGCATCCGGCGCCGTGCGCAGCCGCACATGCGAGACAATGCACAGCTCGTGCAAATGTTCCGCGTGCGCCTGCAAGACTGCCATCACCGCCGCGTCGTCCGTCGCCAGCTCGACGT
>JAPLST010000096.1:0-7734 GCA_026398485.1 bacterium | reverse complement strand
TACTGCTCGGCCAAGACAGTCTCGCAATGCTCCGGCCGGGCCACCGGCATCTGCGCCAAATGCACGCTCGGCACGGCCGGCGCATCGTGCTCCGCCGCCCGCGCCGCCAGGTGTTCCCAGACTTCATCACAGGTGAAGGCCATGATGGGCGCCGCCATCGTGGCCAGTGCCGTCGCACTCTGCCACAAGACGGTCTGGGCCGACCGGCGCGGCAAGCCGCGCGGCGCCTCGGCATACAGCGTGTCTTTCAGAATATCGCAATAGCGCGCGCTCAAATCCACCGCGCAAAAATTGTGCAGCAGATGAAACACACGGTGGAATTCAAAGTGTTCGTAGGCCTGCATCACCTCCGCGCGCAGCGCTTCAAGCCGATGCAGCATGTAGCGATCCAACGGCCGCAGTTGCGCGTGCGGCACGCTGTCACGCCCCGGCTCAAAGTCGAACAAATTGCCAAGCAGGTATTTGAACGTGTTGCGCATGCGCCGGTAGGCGTCGCCCATCTGGCGCAGCAAATTCGGCGAGATCATCACATCCTGCATGTAATTCACCGAGCTGACCCACAGCCGCAGAATGTCCGCACCCATCTCATGGCAGACCCATTCCGGATCGGTAAAATTGCCCTTCGACTTGGATTCCTTTTCGCCGCTTTCGCTCAACGTCCAGCCGTGCGTCACCACCGTTTTGTACGGTGCCGCATCGCACAGCGCCACCCCCGCCAGCAGCGACACTTGAAACCAGCCGCGATGCTGGTCTGAGCCCTCGAGATACACGTCCGCCGGCCAGCGCAGCTCGGCCCGCCGCGTCAGCACCGCCTTGTGACTCACGCCTGAATCAAACCAGACATCCAAAATATCCTGCTCCTTGCGGAACGTGCGCGCGCCGCAGGCCGGACAGGCACTGTCGGCCGGCATCAATTCCGCCACCGTTTTTGCAAACCAGGCATCCGAGCCCTCGCGCTCGATCAGCGCGGCCACCTGCTCGATCAGCGCCCGCCCGACAAATTCCTTGCCGCAGGCGGTGCAGTACAAGGCCGGAATCGGCACGCCCCACAGGCGCTGGCGCGACAAGCACCAATCCGGCGCGGTCTCCACCATGCTGGCGATGCGATGCCGGCTGGTCTCCGGCACCCAGGTGGTCGCATCAATGGCGGCGCGGGCGCGGGCGCGCAGCGCATGCCGGTCGAGCCCCAGGAACCATTGCTCGGTCGCGCGGAAGATCACCGGCTTGTGACAGCGCCAGCAATGCGGATAGGAATGCGTCACCATGCCGCCGTCAACCAGCATACCTTGCGCCTGCAGATCCGCGGTGATCAGCGCATTGGCTTTGAAGACATGCTGGCCCTGATAGCGCGGCGCTTCCGCGGTGAAACGGCCCTTATCGTCCACCGGCGAGGCCACCTCGAGTTTGTATTTCAGGCCGACTTGATAGTCATCCTGGCCATGCCCCGGCGCCGTATGCACGCAGCCCGTGCCGGTGTCGGTCGTGACGAAATCGCCCAGAATAACCGGGACCGTGCGGGCCGCATCAATGGGATGCTGCAGCCGCAGCCCCTCGAGCTCCTTGCCCAGGCAGGTGGCCAGCGGCGCGGGCGCGGGCTGCTGCAACACTGCAAACAAGGCCGGCACCAGTTCTTGCGCCAGAATCAGCGTCTCGTCCGCATACGGCACCGCGCAATAACGAATATCCGCCTTGACCGTCACCGCCCGATTCGCCGGCAGCGTCCATGGCGTCGTCGTCCAAATCACCACGCGCGGCCGGGCGCATGCACCCAGCGCCAGGGTCTGCCCCGCCACCACGGGAAACTTCACATAAATCGAAGGCGAGGCATGCTCGGCATGCTCGATCTCCGACAGCGCCAGGGCCGTCTCGCACTGCATGCACCAGTGAATCGGCTTCAGCCCTTTGTAAATGTAACCTTTCTCGTACAACTCGCCAAAGGCGCGAATAATATCGGCTTCGTAGCCATACTCCATCGTGATGTAGGGATGCTGCCAATCGCCCAGCACGCCCAGGCGCTTGAACTGTTCGCGCTGCAGGTCCAGATATTTGGCGGCATAGGCGCGCGCCATGGTGCGGAATTCGCCTTGATCCACCTCGTGCTTGGTCTTCTTCCAGCCCGGCACATACGGCGCGCGCCAGCCGGTCATGCTCTTGTACTTGACGACCATGTCCTTCAGGATTTTGTTCATGGCCGTGCCGGTATGAATCCGGTTGTTGGCATAGGGCGGGCCGTCATGCAAGACAAACAGCGGCGCCGCCGCGCGCGCCGCAAGGATGCGCTCGTACAGCTTCAGGTCATGCCAGCGCTGCAGGCGCTTGGGCTCCTGCTGCGGCAAGCCGGCGCGCATGGCAAAGGCCGTCTGCGGCAAGTTCAAGGTCGCTTGATATTTGTTGGTGTCGAGGTCAGCCATGCGGGGACGTGGTGCGCGTTATTTCTTTTTCTCGAATTTCAACGTGAGGGGCAGCTCCTGCCCGCCACGCAGCACCGTGACGGGTATGCTCTCCATCTCCGCCACGTAGGCGTTGTTGAGCACATAGGTGAACATCTCGCGACTGTCAACGCGCTTGTTGGCCACGCTGGTGATGATGTCGCGTTTCTGCAAGCCGCCTTTTTCGGCGATGCCCAGTTTTTGCAGATTGTAGACCAGCAGGCCGTGATCCGCCTCGAGCCGGTACCGGCGCTGGACATATTGATCGATCGGCAAGACGATCAGCCCGGTTTTCATCTGCGCTTCGGCATAGCCGCCCAAGGGCTTTTCATACGTTTCGGGAATGGTGGTCAATTGTTCGATGGCGTTCGTGGGCGCGGCCGCGGCTTCGTCAAGGGCCGGCAGCGCGGTGCCTTCACCAAACAGCGAGAAATGCTTCTCGAACGGCGCAAACATGCTGACCCGGTACTCGCGCAAGGCCAGCTCAACATTTTGATCGTTGGCATTCAGGGCAGATAGCGATATTCCTTGCGATCCGTGCGGCCGCGGATGACGGCATGCGGCCGGCCCGGGAACTTGACGATGGCCGTCAATTGCAGGGTGTTGGCCCACGGCGGTTTCTGGCCTGCCGGCAGCGTCGGTGTTGGCACGACCGGCGTCTGCGGGATCAGCCCTTCCGGCCAGCCAAAAATGTCGCGCCCCAAGCCGTTCATCACTTGGGCATAGTTCGGCGCGCGCCACGGCTGGATGCCGCGTTCCGGGAAAATAAAAGACTTGACGTCAATGTAGGCGCGCACATTCACATTGGTCTTGCGTTGCTCGTCCGCAAACGAGCAGCGCGGCATGTAGACTGCGCCAGTTGCACAAGACGTTGTTGAGTGTGAACTTGAGAGTCTTATGGATTTCATTGGTCTGTATCGAGCCGAACTTGGTTTGTCGAATGTCCGAACCAAATTGTTTGTCCACCCGCGCAAATTCCATCCGCAATTGATCGTCAATGTCGTGCGGTATAACAATGTCATTGATTTTCGACACATAATTGCTGTAGCGCGTGCGCAAGGCCAGCAGCCCGGCGCGCAGCTCCTGCTGCCGTTGCACTTTGCCTTGGGCATCATCAATTTGTTTGCGATAGCGCTGGATGCCGGTCTCGTTACGGGCCAATAATTCCTGCCCCGGTGAAATGACAAAGCCATACAGCAAGACCGTCACGGCGGCCACGCCGCCAAGGATGACGATGACCCATTCACGCGTTGTTTGCGGTTTCAGTCCCATGGCGCCGGACTCACGGTGTGGTGACGGGTGGTTGTGACAAGGCCGGCCGCAGCCGCGTCATATTCGTCAAGGCCAGGCCGATCGGCGGCACGCGCGGCACCCCGGCCGGCTGTTCGGGCAACCGCAGCGGCTCCTCTTGCAGCCGCAGCGCCTGGGGTGGCGGTTCCGCGCCGGCGCGGGATGGCGGCGCGGTTGTCTGCGCGAGATCCGGTGCGGCCGCGGGCAGATCCGGCGCGCGCGCCGCTGACACCGGCACGGCGTCCACGCGCTGCACCCGCACCGCCGGCTTTTTCATGACATCCATGATGCGCGCCTTTTTCTCCATCAGCCGTTCAATATACTTGTAATCCGGCAAGACTTCGCAGGTGATCTCAAATTCGTACGTGTCATCCGGCTGGCGGGTCGTGGTCGGCACTTCGATTTTCTCAAAACGGGTGCTCTTGCCGAGCACGTCCTTGAAACGAATGTAATCTTCGAGCGTCACCGCCCGCGCCGTGATCGTCAGCGTGTTGCGCCGCTGGCGCGTGTTGACCTGCAGTTGGCGCACCCAGACATTGCTGTTCATGCACTCCGACAAGGTGCGCAAGGCCTGTGACCATGACGTTTTGGTCTCGATGATCTGCTCCATCTGATTGACGGAATTGCTCAACAGGGTGTACTCACGCTCCAAGAGTGACACGGACTGCAGCAACGGCCGCAGTGTCGCCTGCTCGGCCGTCAACTGCTTGAGCGTGATCGCCGACCATGCCACGCGCGCGCCAAAAATCATCAAGCCGCCCAGCAGCAGGATGCCGGCGGCAATCCCCGCCTGGATCAAGCGCTTCTTGCGCACCGCCTGGGTCTGCAGTTTCGCCACGTCGACCGGCAGCAAATCCACCGTGATGCGGCTTTCTTTCACCATCCGCAGCGCCGCACCGATGACGCCGCTGAACGCCGGCGCGGGCGCCGTGTCGGTGTGCATGGCAAAATCGCCCAACGGGTCGAACAGCTCAACCGCCATGTGCAGGCGCTCCTGCACCAGCGTTGGCAAGCCCGGTGTCATCGCGCCGCCGCCCGAGAGCACAATCGTGCCGACGCGCGCGGTCAAGGTCGCGGTGTTGACATAGCGCAGGGTTTTTTCGAATTCCGCCAGCAGCGGCTGCAGTGCCTCCGCCATGGTCTCCGGTTTTTGCCCAAGGCAGGTTTCGCGCCACTGCTCGCACTTGCGTTTTTCGGCCTCCTCAAAGGTCACATGATCGTGGTTCGCAATGTATTCGGTGAGCAGGTCGCCGCCATGCTCGACGCTGCGCGAAAACACCAGCGCGCCCGTCGCCGCCGCAATCAAAATAAATTCGGTGCGCCGCGCGCCCAGCTCGACCAGCAGGATATCGCCGTCCTGCGCGTTGCGCGGCTGGCGCCGCACATGATACGCAAAGGCGTTGTAGGTGGCGAAGGTCGAGACGTCAATGGCGTGCTGCTTGACGCCGCGCACGTCATACAGTTTCAGGAACTGCGCGATGACCGAGCGGCGCGCCGCCGCCAGATGCACCAGCGCGCGCTGCTCGCCAATCTGCATGGTCGCCACCGCCACCTGGCCCGCCGCGGCGTCGGCCGCGGGTTGCGTCGCGTTGTCCGCCGTCTCGGCGCCGAGCGCCTCGAAATCAAAGCTCAACTGCGCGCGCTCCAGCGCGAACGGCACATACTTCTCGGCCTCGAAGGGCACCATCTGTTCGATCTGCTCGCGCCGCGTCGAGGGCACCTCGAAACGCTTGACCGTCACAAACTCGCGCGGTAGAATGCTGATCACCGAGGCATGCTTGAGATTGTGCCGGCGCAGCAACTTCTCGAGCGTTTCGGTGATCTGCGTCGGCGTCACATCGCCGCGCGCCGAGGCAAATGCGATCGGCGCCGCATCCAGCAGGCGCACCTCAATCCGCTCCTTGCGCCGGTGCAACTCGGCCAGCTTGATCCAGCGCGAGCCGATATCCACGGCCAGCTGCCGATCCGTCGACACCAGCAACTTGCTGGCAAACGATCCTTTATTGAGGGTGACAGGCATGGAGGATAGTTACCGGTTTCCGTTACTCCCCTGCTCCCAACACTTCGTGGGCACACCGGCCTTCACCGCGAGGTTCGCACAGCGAATCCGCACCGTGCCGTCCTTGGTCTGCTGCATGACATACGCGCCGCCCCACGGGTCTTTCTCCGGGACTTTGCCATCGGCAAAATATTCTTTCAAATCGGCAAAGCTGCTGGGTGGCTTGCCATGATCGAGCTGATATGCGTAGGCCTGCATCTGCAACTTTGTAACATCCATACTTGATTTTGATCCGCTAAGGCGGGCCATTTCGCGCTGTGCCATCCATCTGGGCGCCGTCGCCATCGCCAGAAAAGAAACAAGGACAACCAGAATAAGTGCCGCACGCAGCATCAAGCGGGCGCGGGACGCACCGCGGACATGCCGCGCGCATGCCGTGGCGCAGGTCGCAGGGTTCATGGCACTTCCGGACATCATACTTGCATCCATAACGCAGACCACTCTACTTGCCCCCGCCCGAGCCAATCTGCCCGTCACCACGCACCGGGCCTTCCTTGGCGTCCAGGCCCGGGCACTTGATCCGCACCCCGTCTTTGCTGGGCTCCATCACATATTCACCGCCCCACGGATCCTTGGCCGGGAACTTGCCTTCCTCAAAATAGTCAACCAAGTCTTGCAAGCTGCCGGGCGGCTTGCCATTGTCCAACTGAAACGCATTGGCCTGCATTTGCAGCATGTTGACTTCGAGTTTGGCCCGGCTCAAGCGCGCCTTTTCCGGATTCTTCATAAAACGCGGCACCGCCACCGCGCCCAGAATCGCAATGATGGTGATCACCACCAGCAGCTCGATCATCGTAAAGCCGGCCGGCCGGCAACGCCGTTTGTTCAGTTCTGTGTGCATCGTCGTCTCCAGGGATTGGTTGTCTATGTGCGTTGTCGGACTCGTCGGACAGGTCAGACAGGTCGGACTTGTCTTATGGTTGGTGCTCATGCCGCTTCCTCGCTCACGCTCAGCACTTCCTCGATGGTCGTGATCCCGGCCAGCGCTTTCTTCCAGCCGGCGTGTTGCAGCGTGGTCATGCCGTCGGCAATCGCCTGTTTCTTCAGTTCATAGGCGGCGGCGCGCTGCAGCGTCAGGCGCTTGATCGCCTCGGTCATGACCATCGTCTCATACAGCGACGTCCGGCCGGCAAAGCCCGTCTCACGGCACTTCTCGCAGCCGACCGCGCGATAATAGGTCTGCTTGCCTTTCGGCTTGGCGTGCTCCGGCAGCATCAGGCGCTCAATGTATTCTTCCGCATCCGTCTCGTACTGCTGCTTGCAGTGCGGACACAAGACGCGCACCAGGCGCTGGGCCAGCACGCCGATCACGGTTGAGGTGATCAGGTACGGCTCGACGCCCATGTCAATCAAGCGCGTAATCGCGCTGGGCGCGTCGTTGGTGTGCAGGGTCGAGAAAACCCAGTGGCCGGTCAACGAGGCTTGCACCGCCACCTCGGCCGTTTCGACGTCGCGGATTTCACCGACCATGACAATGTCCGGGTCTTGCCGCAGGATCGAGCGCAGCCCGTGCGCAAAGGTCAAGCCCACTTTCGGATTGACGTGGATCTGATTGACGCCCGTCATTTGATATTCAACCGGGTCTTCAATCGTGATGATTTTCACATTCGGCTGGTTGAGCTGCGAGAGCGCGCTGTACAGGGTGGTCGTCTTGCCGCTGCCGGTCGGGCCGGTCACCAGCATGACGCCGTGCGAGGCGCGGATCAGCTCGTTGAAGCGGTCCAGCTCGTCGCGCTCGAAGCCCAAGTCCGTCAAATCAAGCATCAGGCCGCTCTTGTCCAGCAAGCGCATGACGACGCTTTCGCCCCACACGGTCGGAATGATGGCGACGCGAATGTCAATCTCTTTCTTGCCGAGTTTGACCTGGATGCGGCCGTCCTGGGTCGTGCGCCGCTCGGAAATGTCAAGGTCGGACATGATCTTGATGCGCGAGACAATCGCGGCATGCAAGTTGCC
>JAPLST010000268.1:31226-47854 GCA_026398485.1 bacterium | reverse complement strand
TCAGTGCGGCGGCATCGCCGAGGGGAACGCGGCACGCCCGTGCCGTCCCGCCAGCGGCGTGGATAGGCGGGATTTCCATATCCCGCTACATCTCGCACGGCGCGATAATGTATGACGTGGCCAAGGATCGCACGCGGCTTCCGCAAGAAATGCGATCGGGCGATCACATCTACCTTCAGCCGATCGGGCGATCGGCGTTCCCTTCGCCGCAATTTCTTTGCAGCAAGAAAACTGCCGCACGGCATGTGCACTGCGCTGGCTCTGCCGAACCTAACTTTCAATCCCGCCGGCGGCGGGATCCGCGCCATGGCGGGACTCCAAGCAGCTCCAAGCAGCCCTGCACCCTGCAAGGTGCATCGATAGTCGGTGCGTCAGTAATCGCTGAAACGTAAAACCTTTCAACTTTTCAACTTTAAACTGCACAGCAGCAGCAGCGGCAACAACAGCACCGGCTCGGGTACCGGCCAGACTTCCACGTCATCCAGCAGCATGCTGCTGCCATCCACTGAGTTGGATGTGCCGAAGACCAAGTCCATGCTGGTCCAGTCGGCCGCGAACGTGACGGTCGTAAAGTAGAACGGCATGCTCCACGGCAAGAAATCCTGCCGCTGCACCTCGACACCGCCAATCTTGACGGAGAAATTCGAGGGGCTGTAGATGTTGTTCATGCCCGGCCGCGCATTGTAATTATAGCTGAGATTGTACACCTCGCTCGGTGTCAAACCCTCGATCGTTTGCTTGAGCATGGTCTGACGGCCCGAATTGACATACCATTGTTCGCTCTTGTTGTCAAAGAAAGCGCTTTGGCCTTCCGGCACGGATGCGGGCGCGATGTACGGATTGCTGTTGGTGCCAGTGCCGAAGGTGGCGCTGTTGTAGCCGCCGTCATAGTACGTCCAGCCGGCCATGACATCATTGATCGGCGCCCAGGCGGGACTTACATTGATCAAACCCATCCCGCCGCCGCCCGGGCCTTGCTCGCCGCTGGCCTCGAAACTCGGATTCCGGACGAGGATCTCATTCGGGCGGCTGCGCTGGTACAGACAGACGGCATCCACCAGCAGGCACGAGAGCGTCCCGGTACCCGGCGCCGAATCATCCAAGCGGATGTTGCGAATCACGACGCGGGCGGCCGGAAACAGCGGCTTGAAGACAAAACTCCGGAAGTAATACGGATTGCCGATGCCGACCGCGCTGTTGGTGTACGTGCCCAAGAAATTCTGCCCAACATAAATGGCGTAGATGCAGAAGTTGGTTGAGTACGCGCTCAGATTTTCACGCGCATTCAGCCAGAGCTGCAGGCAGTATTCCTGGTTGGTGTCAAAGGCCAGCGACGCGGACCGGATCTGGACGTAGCCGCCCGTGACGGTGCCGAACGTGTCGATGAACGCGACCTGGGTCTTGTCGGGCCGATTGCCATTGTCGGCTTGGCCGCTGCCGCAGACACCGACTGTATAGGAGTTGCTGTCCCAGCCAGTGATGGCGCTGTAAGTCCAGGCCGGGTTGTTGGCCGGCCATTCGAAGCTGGCGTTCGGCACATAGACACTTTGCAGCGCGTGGGCCGGCAGCGCGAAAAGCGCCAGGACGAGAACGGCGGCTACAAGGATCGACAGAGTTTTCATGAGTGCTCCTAAGGTTAGTGATCGGTTATCAGTATTCGGTATTCAGTGCGGCGGCATCGCCGAGGGGAACGCGGCACGCCCGTGCCGTCCCGCCAGCGGCGCGGATAGGCGGGATTTCCATATCCCGCTACATTCCGCGCGGCGCGAAAATGTATGACGCGGCCACGGATCGCACGCGGCTTCCGCAAGAAATGCGATCGGGCGATCGCATCTACCTTCAGCCGATCAGGTGATCGGCGTTCCCTTCGCTGCAATTTCTTTGCAGCAAGAAAATTTGCGGTGCAGCACTGCGGCCACTCTGCGCTTGTTCTGTCTAACCTAACACCTTTCAACGTTTCATCCTTCTTCCACCGCGCAGCGCCAGCAGACCCACTCCGAGCAGCGTTGCTGCCGCCGGTTCTGGCACCAGACTGATCTCGACGTCGTCAATGCACATGGTGGCGCTGTTCTGCGGTGAATTGGACGTGCCAAACACCAAGTCCATGTACGGCCAGTCGGCCACGAACGTGACCGTCGTCGCATAGAATTGCGGCGCATACTCGAGCAGATCCTGCTGTTGCACGATTGAGCCGCCCACCGCGACCGTGAAGTTGGAGCAAGGCCGCACCCACAAACCGGGCGCCCACTCACTGGCCGGGCGCCCATTGTAGCGGTAGCTCAGCTCGTATTCCGTACCCACGTTGAAACCGTAGATGGTCTGGCGCAACTTGGTTTGATACGCGGAGTTGACATAGTACTGTTCGGCCTTGTTGTCAAAGAACGCATTCAGGCCTTCCGGCACGAGCGAACTGGTGAAGTATGGATTGCCATTCCTGCCAACGCCAAACTTGGAGTTGTTGTAGCCGCCGTCCCAGTAATCCCAGCCAGCCAGGAAGTCCCAGAGCGGGATCGTAAAATCATAATTTTCGTTGATAATGCCGGTGTTGAAGCCGCCCGGGCCTTGCTCGCCGCTGGCCTCAAAGCTGGGGTTTGCGACCACCAGCGCGTTGGGCCGGCTGTTCTGAAACAGGCAGACAGCGTCGAGCGCCAAGCTCGAAAACACATTGCTGGCGATCAGGTAATTGCGGAAATACAGCGCGCCTTCACTGGCCGCCGGCGTGAAGACCAGATTGGTGAAGTAATAAAACTCGCTCCAATTATCCAAGGCAGAGTTGGTGATCTGCGCCAGCACTTGTTCTCCAAAGAACACACCAAAGTAACAGACGTTGGTATTTATCTCGTTGGTCCAGTAGCGCGCATTATGCCAGAATTGAAGATTATACTGCTTGGAGGTATCAAGACCGGTAAGGGGTTGGCTGATGTCCAAGGTGCCATCTTCCGTATTGAGGAAGGCGACTTGGCACTTGTCGGGCCGCTTGCCCGTGTCGGCATAGGCGCCCCAGCCGCTGGCGGTGGGATTCAGGCCGGAGCGATTATTGCTGCGCGTCCAGCCCGTAATATTAGTGAACCCGATGCTGTCATTGACATTCGTCGGCGACTCGAAACTGGCATTGACGATGGGAAAGCTTTGCACGGCGCACGCCGGCAAAACCCACAGCATCACGGTCATCACAAGACTACCCAGCAGTAACATGTTTTTCATAGTACAAACTCCCGACATCATTTGGTTACTATGGAAGAAACAGCAATTGACGAGTGACGAGCACGGAGGTCAGAAGGCAAAAGTTCTGCACTTCCATCTTCGTCGCTCTTTGATCGTCACTCGTCATTTCGCCGTGAACAGCATTCTACGAGAGCCACAGTTCCTGCCTGTTACATACTCGCGGTCGCTGCCGCATTCTGGTCAGCGCGCACGCCGGCCAGCCAGCCACGCCGCCAAGCCGAGGCCCAGCGCCGACAGCGCCAGCGGCTCGGGTATCGGCCAGATTTCCACGTTGTCAATGCACATAGTAGTGCCATCCACCGAGTTGGACGTGCCAAACACCAACTCCATCGAGCTGGCATTCGCCTTGAAGCTATTGGTCGTCCCAAAGAACGCAGTGCCCCAAGGCATGAGGTCATCGCGATGCACTTCGATGCCGCCGATTTTCACCGTGAAATTCGAGGGGTTGTAGCCACCGCGCGCCTGGTAGTTATAGCTTAAGCAATAGTCTTGGTCGACTGTCAAGCCGTCAATGGTCTGCTTCAGCATGGTCTGTTTTGATGAACCTGGATAGTACATTTCACTCTTGTTGTCAAAGAAGGCATCTTGACCTTCGGGCACAGGCGCGACTGCAAAATAGAGATTAGCATTCGTGCCAACGCCGAACGCCGGACCAAACGGGCCTTCAGACCCTCCGCAATAATAGGTCCATCCAGCCATGAAATCATTGATATAACCCCAAGCCGCGTTTCTGTTAATGAAACCATACCCGCCGCCCGGGCCTTGGTAGCCGCTGGCCTCGAAGCTCGGATTCTTCACCAAAATGTCATTGGTATGGCCGAGCTGATAGAGGCAGATGCCGTCAAGCAAGAGCGTGGAAAGCTGGCCATCGGAGCCGACATTAGGCAGGCGAATGTTGCGAAATCGTACCTTGCCGGTTGTCGCGACGGGAGTGAAAATATAGCTGGTAAAGTTGTAGGGATTGTTGCCGCCGACGGCGATGCTTGTGTTTGTGCCCAGAACGAGAGTGCCGACCGCAACCTCAAACTTGCATATGTTGGTGTTCCACGTATCCAGGTAACCGCGCGCGTTGTGCCAGAATTGGAGGCAATACTTTTTGGTTGTGTCGAGCCCGGCGATAGATACAGTGCGGATATACATGCTCTCGCCGACAGGTATTGTGCCGTCCGTGTAAAGAAACGCGACTTGCGTCTTGTCGGGCCGCTGGCCATTGTCGGCAAAGCCACCGGAACAAACACCGACTTGTGTTTTACCGGCTTCAATTTCCCAATCGGTGATCGAACTATACGTCCAGTCGGGATTGCCGGCGGGCGCCTCGAAGCTGGCGTTTTTGACATAGACGCTTTGCAGGGCCAGGGCGTGCTGCGCGCCAAGTATTAGTGCCAGAGCGGCCAGCAGTGCGGTCGTGATTTTCATGTGATTCCTTCGGTGATTGAGATAAAACAAAGTTGGCTGGCGCCGCGCACGCATGCGCGGCGCCAGTAATGGACGTTATGCTTTAGCGCGCGCGCCGGCCAGCCAGCCACGCCACCAGGCCGAGGCCCAGCGCCGAAAGCGCCAGCGGCTCGGGAATCGGCCAGATCGAGACGTCATCAACCATCATGGTGGAGCCATTCACCGAGTTGGATGTGCCGAAGACCAAATCCATTGACGTCGCGTTCGCGATGAACGTGAGCGTCGTGGAGTAGTATGTCCAATCCCACTCTATTAAGTCATCACGCATCAGTTCGATGCCGCCGATCTTCGCGGTGAAATTCGAGGGACTGTACACGTTGCCAGCTCCTGGACGAGCACTGTAGTTGAAGCTTATATAATAGCCTTGGTTGTTCTGCAGCCCGTCAATGGTCTGTTTCAGCATGGTCTGTTTTGATGAAGCTGCATAGAATTGTTCGCTCTTGTTGTCGAAGAAGGCATTCTGGCCTTCGGGTACAGGCACAATCCAGAAATACGGATTGTTATTGGTGCCGGTGCCAAACGTGGCGTTGTTGTAGCCGCCGTCATAATACGTCCAACCGGCCATGACATCATTGATCGGCGACCAGCCCGCCGTGACATTGATGAAGCCAACACCGCCGCCCGGGCCTTGGTAGCCGCTGGCTTCAAAGCTCGGGTTCTTGACGATGACTTCCGGCACGGCGGAACTGTGGCCGAGCTGGAAGAGGGTGATGCCGTCGAGCAGGAGCACGGAGTCGACCAAGCTGCCCCAATAGAGGTTGCGGAAGCGCAATTGGACTTCATTGGTCGTGGGCGTGAAGACGATGTATTGATAATTATAGGGATTGCTGCCGCCGACGGCATTGTTCGTGTATCCGCCAAGGATAATCTGTCCTGTCGGCAAACTGGCACCGACAAGGGCAACATCGAACTGGCATGCGTTGGTGATGGCGCCGCTCCCACTATAGGAATTGTGCCAGAACTGCAGGCAATACTTCTTGGTGGTGTCCAGGCCGGTTAGCATTTGGTTGATGTTCACGGCGTTGTTAGGTGTCCTAAGAAAAGCGACTTGGGCTTTGTCGGGTCGCTGGCCATTGTCGGCAAAGCCGCCGCTCGCAACACCGACCGACACGCGGTTGCTGTTCCAGCCCGGGATGATGATGTAGGTGAAATCAGGCGTGCTGGCGGGCGCCTCGAAGCTGGCGTTGGGGATGTAGACGCTCTGCATTGCGGTGGCGTGCTGGGCGCCGAGCATCAATGCCAGGGCGGCCATGAGGGTGACGAGAAGTGTTTTCACTGTGGGCTCCTTGTAGCGGGCAATAATCTTTTCACAGCTGTGTAGCATACCGCGCCACGGATTGCAAGAACAATTGTGCCATTATTTGGATGATTGTGCCATTAATTTCCTTTTGGCAAAGGAAATTACGGGCCGCGGCGGCGCAGCCGCGACCAGGGTTCGGGGAATGCGAATATCGAATATCGAACAAGGAAGGTCCAATATTGAAGTTCTGCGCAGATACTTCGACCTTCGATATTCCTTATTCAAAATTCGAAATTCATCAGTGGTTCAGGGCTGTTTGGAGTCCCGCCAACGGCGGGGTTCAGGGCAGCAGCAGATGAATTTGCCACGAAGGCACGAAGAAGAAAAGCAAAGCCAGTGTAACAAAGAGTAAATGAATAAATGAGGCAAGGAGCAGGCAGCAGTTGCTTTTTGGTTGCAGAACAGAACCAATTTGATTGCAGTTGCTCTTTTACTCCTTTACTCTTTGTTAATTTCTTTTGCAGCAAAACAAATTATGGTGCGGCGCGGTCGGCCGATCGGGAGATCGGCGTTCCCGGGGGCGTTCCCGGAGCAGTCGGTGCAGCACGGCGCGGCATTATTACAAGGAGTAAAGGAGGTAAGGAGCAGAAGGCAGTTTGTTGGTTGCAGAATACAAAAATGTTGATTGCAGTTCCTCTTTTACTCCTTTACTCTTTGTGAATTTCTTTTGCCCGGGGTTGCCGGCGCGGCGCGTTTTTGCTATACTATCCGTTATGAGAATCATGGCACAAACATACAAGCGGGGTTTAGCACGAATGAACACCACAATTAGTCTGGCGGCCGTGGCCGTTGGCACACTGGCGGCATGGGGCGCGGAGAAAACACCCGCGCCGGCGGCCTTGCGCGAGATCGCGCCAAATATCTACATGTTCCGCGACGCGGGTAATGTCTACTGCCTTCGTTCGGGCAACGAGGCATTGCTGATCGATGCCGGCAGCGGCGCGGTGACCAACGCGCTCAAGAAGATCGGGGTCAAGCGCGTGGCCTGGGTGCTGCACACGCATGCGCATCGCGATCTGTGCCAGGGCGATGCGGCACTGGCGGCGGCGGGCGCGAAAATCGCCGTGCCGGACGGCACGCGCACGCAGTTCGAGGACGCAGCCACCCAGTGGTATGACCGCGAATTGCTGAACGCATTTGATTATGGCGCCAAGTATTTCCTGCCCTTGCGGAATATTCCCGTGCAGCAGGTGCTGACCAACGGCGAAGAATTTGTCTGGAAGGATGTGAAGCTGCGCGTGCTGGCGACGCCAGGGCACACGGCCCAACATCTGGCGTTTGTGCTGGAGCGCGGCGGGAAGAAATACGTCTTCTGCGGCGATGCAATCTGCGCGCCGGGCAAGGTCTGGGAACTGGACGCGCTGCAATCAACCTATGAGGAGTTCATTCAAGGGCCGCCGGCATTGAAGCGCGTGCCGGAGTTGCAGGCGAGCCTGGCGCGCCTGAAGGCCGAGCAGCCGACGCTGCTGCTGCCGGCGCACGGCACGCCGTTTGGCAACTGCGGCGCGGGCATCGAACTGCTGGAGCAGAACCTGGTGACGATGATGGCGGCGCTGGCGAACACGAATTACTTCGGCGGGGCGGGCGCGACCCTGCCGCAGGTGCAGCCATTGCAAACTTGCGCGATCACCTATCTGCTGCGCGGCAGCAACGGGTTGGGCGTGGTGATTGATCCGAGCGTGGATCGCGCGCCGGACGGGCAATTGTACAGCACATGGCTGACGAACCAGATGGGGACGCAGCGCGTGGCGGTGGTGCTGATCACCCATTATCATGCGGATCACTTGGCGACGGCGCCGGCGATATTGCAGCACTACGGGGCGGCGTTGTACACGCACGAGAAATTGCGCGAGATCCTGGAAGAGCCGTTGCGCGTGCATCGGCCGTGTGTGTTTCCGCAGGGCATGCGCGTGGCGCGCAGCTTCAAGGATGGTGAGAGCTTCGACCTCGACGGCATGCGCTTTACCTTCTATGATTTCCCCGGGCACACCTACTGGCATCAAGCCGTGCTGGCCGAAGTGGATGGGCAGCGCATTTTGTTCACCGGCGACGCGATTGACGATTACACGCATGTGCGCAGCATTGATTGCTTCAACTACAATCCGATTTCGGACACTGACGGCGCGATGAAATGCGTGACCGTGCTCGAGAAAACCAAGCCGGACTACCTTGCGACGGGCCACTGGGGCATTCGGCCGTGGAAGGCGGCGTATATCGCGCCGCTGCGCCAATGGGTGCGCGCCCGCAACGCTGCGCTGACCGCGCTGATCGGCCAGGCCGAGCCGAACCTTGGCTACGACATGCACTGGGCGCGGCTGGACTCATTCCGGAATGTGGTCAGCAATCAACTGGCGGTGACGCTGACGGCGCGAGTGCATAATCACCTGGCGGTGAAAGCGGCCGCGCGGCTGGCGCTGACGCTGCCGGCCGGCTGGCGTGCGACGCCGGCCGCAGCGACCGTGACGCTGCCGGCGCAGGGCGATGGCCAGGTCGTGTTTCGGGTCGAGCCGGCGCGGGATGCGGCGCCGACGCGCCATATGATTGGGCTGGACGTGACGTTGAACGGCCAACCATATGGCGAACTGGGCATGGCTTACGTGGACATTGGCGCGGATTACAGCATTGAGCGGCGCAAGCCGACGTGGCCGATGTCAGGCTTGCTGGATCCTGCGTATGGGAAGTTCTGATGGACGCAGATCGGACGGATCGGACGGATCGGACGGATTGGACAGATTGGACGGGTCGAACGCAGCGTGGACGGATCAGGGCAGAGGTAGCGACCGCGGTTGGCAATTCCGCATCCGCGATGTAGCCGCGGAACGGCGTTCCGCGTGATGTGCTGCACGCCGCACGCCGTGCGTCGGCTACGGGCAGAGGTAGCGACCGCGGTTGGCAATTCCGCACCCGCGATGTAGCCGCGGAACGGCATTCCGCGTGATGTGCTGCACGCCGCACGCCGTGCGTCGGCTACGGGCAGAGGTAGCGACCGCAGTAGGCAATTCCGCCGCCAACTTCTGCACCTCTGCAACCATACATTCTCGCGCGGCGCGAGAATTTAGCGGAAGAAGTGGTCGGGCGGGACTTGCGCGAAGGCGACCTGCAGGCCGTTATGGGTCGGATTGGGTGTGTAATCGAGGCGCACGCCCTTGGGTGCGGACGCAGTGATGCGCAGCACACCGTCGGACTTTTCCCAGCGGACATACACCGGGCCGCGCGCGCCGGCGCTGGCGCCATCGGCCCAGTCGAGGCCGGCCACATGCGGACTGATCTCATACGCCGCGCCGCCGGGCGCCGTCGGGCGGATACCCAGCACAATCCGGTTGAGAAAATGCAGGGGCGCGGCCGACCACGCGTGGCAATGGCTGCGCGTCGGGAAATCGGCGGAGCTGAGCACGCTGGTGGGGAACGATTCCCAGACCGTGGTTGCGCCGGCCCGCAGCATCGGCACGAAGTTGTCCTTGATCGATTGCAGAATCATATCCTCATGGCCGGCGTGCTCCAGCGCTTCATACAAATACTGCACGGCGAACGGCGTGGCGACGCGCGCCATTTCGGGTGGCGGCGCGATGCAATTGCGCAGGGCCGTCGCGGCAAACGCGGGCGGCATGACATCGTACAGCAGCGCCAGGAAGCTGGTGTGCTGGCAGGTCTTCGGGCTGCGTGAACCGTCATCGTGAATACTGTCGGGATAGGCGCCCGCCGCGGGATCCCACAGCGCATTGATTGCCGTGGTGAGTTCGCCGGCCGTGGCCTCGAGCCAGACAGCGGCCCGCGTATCATGCAGCACCTCCGCGCAGCGGCGCGCGGCGCGCAGCGCACCCACCAGAAAGAGACTGTTGTGCAGGACGGTGCGGTGGCGGTCGTCCAATGCCGCCCAGTCGAACATGTTCCAATAGGGGCCGGAGAAGAGGCCGCGGGCGTCGCGCATGCCGGCCGCATTGCGCACATTCTTCATGACCGCCGGCCATATCTGTTTCAGGAACGCGCGGTCGCCCGTGGCGTAATAATAGTCCCACACGCCGATGCCCCACAGGAAACTCCAGGCGGGCAGGAGCATGTCCCAGGCCGACGGCACTTGCGCGCCGACGAGTGGATAATGTTCGAGCGACTGGCCGCCCAGCAGGAGGCAGCGGCGGATCAAGTCATGCGCGCCAAAGGCGGTCTCGGCATAGAGCGCCTCGTTGCGCGCGTCGCCAATCCACAGCGTCTGCTCGTACGTCGGACAGTCGGTAAACGAATCTTCCATGCACAGCTTCAGCGTGCGCGCGGCAATGTCCCAGACGCGCACAAACGCGTCATTGCTGCAGTTGAACTTCGCGGCCGCATGGACGGGATAGGTTGATTCGATCAGGCGCACCACGCGGATGCGCACGGGCGCGGTGAGATTGCGCAGGGTGATGAACACAAAGCGGCCAGCGCGCCGTTTGACGGAGACAAAGCGGTTGACGCCGTCGCTGCACACATAGCGCAGGATGTTTTTGCAGCCGATCGTGTGCTGAATGTTGCCATTGGGCGCCACAAACTCGACGGCGGCGATATCCACAATGGTGCCCGCGGGCGCGGTCAGTTCGAGTTCATAATAGCCAATGTTCTGCGTGCCCATGTCGTACAGCAGCTCGACATCGCCGCGCGGGTCGGGGCGCACCGTGGTGATCGCGGCATTGTCGTGGATCAGGGCGGCGGGCTGATCCACGTTGGCAGTTGCGTCGCCGCACACGCGCCGGCCCTCGAACTGCCAGGCCGGGTCGTGCAGCAGCATGTCACTGGCCGAATACAGCCGGGCGAAAGCACCCAGTTCGCGGGTGAACGCGGCGCGGTTGCGCACGGTGGTGCAGGCGTGGCGATAGTGCGCGTCAATCTTGGCGAGCAGCGCCGACCATTCGGGAGTGGGAAACCACGGGTTATAGACCAAGTCATCGCCGCAGTGCAGGCAATCCTCAAACGGCACAAAGGCCCACGGCTGCTCATGGCGCGGGTTGAGAGGATTCTCAAAACGCAGGCCGGCATGCTCGACAAAGCGCACGCCTTGGTCTTTGCCCGGGCCCTCGCAACACATGCAGCCGACGAAAATGTTCGCGCCTTTGCGCAGGCGCGCCGTGCGGTTCTGCACGATTTCGCCATTCACCGCCAGATACGGCCAATAGGATTCAAGATGCAATGTGCGCGCTGCGGGGCTGTGAATAATGGTGACCGCGCAGGCCGGCAGCGTGACCGATGCGTTCATTTCAATGACGCCCGGATACAACAAGCGCGCGACGGGAAATGTCCAGGCGCACCAATCTTTCTGCACGAGATTGGCCCGCAAGAAGCGCGCGAACGAGACGGGCACGCGGGTGAGCAGGGCCGCGTCACGCGGCGTCAAGTCCTGCCACGGCGCGCGGCGGAGCGAATACAGCACTGCCGCTTTCTTGAAGCGTAGTGGGGCACGGCGCGCATCGTAACATTCCTGCGGTTCCATTTGCTGTGAGATCTTCGGCGTGTTGGGCAGCCAGGCCTCCGCGGCAGCAGTCTGCCACGCGCCATCGGAAATGATGCGCAACGTGCGCCCGCCGGCGAAGGTCAAGTCGAGCTGGGCAAGCAAACCGGCTTGACGACAGTCCTGGTGATACGAGCCGCACCCAAAAAAGCAGGCGGTGATTTCGAGCGTGTTGACGCCCGGCACAAGCTGCGCGGCAATGTCGAGCACATCATAAGAATAGTGTTCGGGCCACGCGCGGGCGGGGCCGTCATTGACCCATGTGCCGTTGACCCGCAGGCGGTACCAGCTGTCGGCCGTGACGGCGATGGTCGCGGACGCGAGCGCCGTGCGCGGCAGGCGCAACGTGCGCCGCGCGATGATCGTGCGGTGATACGCGGTGTAGTCGGGTTGCGGATGCCAGATCCAGGAAGCGGAGAGGGACATAAGAATTTACGAGTTACAAGTTACGATTTACGAGTTGACGGATCGGACGGATCCGTCGGATTGGGTTGGGAGAGACGCTGGACGCCGCGCACCGTCACGCGCACGGGCTGGCGAAAGTTGCGGGCGAGGTCATTGCCGGTGTTTTTCAACGTGGCGCCCAGGGCGGCCAGCCCGCACAACAACAATATTCGGATCCGGTTCATACGCCGTAGGTCAGGCTTCTTGCAGGCCGTCAATCGAGCCGACCTTGATGTCGAGCTCGTCGCGCGATTGAATGCGGGAGACCTGGCCATCGGTGATCCAGACGACGCGGTCGCTGGCATCCAGCATTTTCATGTCGTGCGTCGCGGTGATGATGGTGACGCCGCGCTCCTCCTTGAGGCGCTTGAGCAATTCAATGACCTCGTGGCCGGTCTTGAGATCGAGGTTGCCGGTTGGCTCGTCGGCCAGAATGATGGCCGGGTCGTTGGCCAGGGCGCGGGCGATGGCGACGCGTTGCTGCTGTCCGCCGGACATCTGGGCGGGCTTGTGATTCAGGCGCTGGCCGAGGCTGACGAGGGCCAGCAGCGCAGCGCCTTTTTCGCGCGCCTCGTCGGGATCCGTGCCGGCGAAAACCATTGGCAGGGTCACGTTCTCGAGCGCAGTCATGACCGGAATCAAGTTGAAGGTCTGGAAAATGTAGCCGATTTTGCGGCAGCGCAGCCAGGCCAGTTCGAACGGGTCGAGCTGGGCGATGTCGACTTCATCAATGTAAACTTCGCCGCTGGTGGGTTTGTCGAGGCCGCCGACCATGTTGAAGAAGGTGCTCTTGCCGGAGCCGGACGGGCCCATGATGCTGATGTATTCGCCGGCGAAGATGGTCATGCTGATGCCGCGCAGGGCATGCACGGTTTCTTCGCCCATGACATATGTTTTGCGGACGGTTTGAGTGCGGACAATTTCACGACGGGTGGTCATAGATCAGCTCGCATGGCATCGACCGGTCGCATGCGCGCGGCGATGCAGGTGGGATAAAGGGACGCCAACAAGGTCAGGAGCGTGCCAAGGACAAAGGCGCGCGGGCAGCTGTAGGCCAGGGCGTGCGCGCAGGCGCCGACCGTCAGCACGGAGAATTCGGTCATCATCCCGGTTTGAAAGACAGCCAGGGCAAAACCCAACAAGGCGCCCAGCGCGCTGGCCACGCAACCGAGGCAGGTGTTTTCTATAAGAAACAGGCGCACAATAAAACGATCGAGCGCGCCCAGGCATTTGAGCGTGCCGATTTCGCGCACGCGTTCCGTGACGCTCATCAAAATGGTGTTGGTAATGCCGACCAGGCAGAGGATGGCCGAGAGCGCCAGCAGCCAGACCTGCTGGTCGCGCTGGCGCGCGGTGGCGGCGGCATCGTGGGCCGCCATGTTGGCGCGTTCGAGGATGGCCGCGACATGCACATCGGCCGACTGGCGCAGCGAGGACAGCAGGTGCTGGGTTGCCATGGACGAGGCGAAGAAGGCGACGACGACGGCAATGCAGACAAAGGTCAGGGCGGCGCGGCCGCGGCGATGCCGGACATTGGCGAGGCACATGCCGAAGGTGCGGCGCCATGGCAGCACGACGGTGCGCGGCGCGTGGTCGGCGAAGATGCCGGAAGAGGACGTATGGGACCTATGGGACATATTTTTAATACGGCAGCTCTTTGACGCAATTAACGATCAGGGAAATGGCGACGGCCGCCATGGCCGCCAAGCCCATGCCGCACGAAAAGCCGGCCGCGACAACGGGGACATAGCGCGTCCAGCGCTGTTCGCCGAACTTGCGCTGGAAGACATAGCGGCCGAGCAGCGCGCCGATCATCAGGTTGATGGCCACGTGCGTGGGCGCGCAGACGCCGGCGAGCATGCCGTAGAAAAATTGGATAGGCAGGCCCATGACGCCCATGCCGGCGTAGAGCGCGAGGCCGACGCCGGCGGCGCCGCCGATCACTTCGGGACGCAAGGCGTCGAGCAGCAGCGGCTGGGCCGTGCTGTTGGCGGTGAAGATCAGATAGGCCTGGCGCGCGGCGATCGGCCAGATGCGCGCGGCGTACGGAAAGGCGCTGGACGGAATCTGCTGCATGTGCCAGAAGAACCACCAGAAGATGAAGCTGCTGATCCAGACGATGGGCAGCATCAGCAATTCGGCCTTGATCACCGAGGTGAACTTGGTGCGGGTCAGTTCGAGTTCGCGGAAGCGTTGCGCGGCGGGGCCATAGTCGGCCATGGGAATGGGCGCGAACCAGATATCAATGCCCTTGTAGCCGCTGGTGATGAACGCGGTTTCCTTGAGGAAGGGCGTGGTGAGGCCTTGGCCGGTGATGCCGATCAGGCGCGCGGAGATATACGAATTGAGGGGGGTCCAGATGAAGCCGAAGAGCAGCACAATCCAGAGGGGGAAGCCGGGCACCAGGCGTTTGCAGATCAGGCACAGGCAGGCGGCGGAGATGACGAAGAGCAGCAGGGCGAGCCAGGCCGGGAAATCGCCGCGGGCGCGGGAGGCGCAGCGGCCAGCGTCTGACGGGTCCGACTTGTCCGACAAGTCCGACGGGCTGCGCTGGGCGCGGCGGCGCGTGACGGCGCGCACGACAGCCCAGATGCCGATCAGCAGCACGGCGATGGCCAGGCCGATCGAGACGCTCATCCAGAAATCGAAGCCCATCACCATCTGGTTGACCAGCAAGGTATTGCCGGGCTGCCAGTGGCGGAAGACGCCGGCGCGCACGAGCAACGGATTGGCAATCACGGTGGTGGCGATCATGGCGCAAAAGGTGCCGACGACCATGCGGAACGGCAGGATCATGCCGGCCAGGAAGAGGGTGGCGTCGAAGCTGAGCGAGACCAGACTGCCGGGCAGCAGGCGCTCGATGCGCGCGGTGAAATCGACGAAGGGAATGGGAAAGATGATGATCGGCTTGCTGAGGAACAGTCCGCTGATGACCGGCAGCATGACATAGACGCAGCCGAAGACGATGCCCAAGATGGCGCCGACGCTGAAGACTTTGCGGCGCCAGGACGGCGGGGGCGCGTCGGTGCCGGTCTGGCGCTCGGTTGATTCGGCCAGTGCGGTTGCGCCTTCCGCGCCGATGGGCGCCATGGGGAAGGGCAGCCGTTCGCGATCGGAGGTCAGCCGGAACATGAGATAGCCCAGGCCGAAATAGCCCAGGCGGCCGAGCACGTAGGCGCAGCAGATCAAGACCAGAGGCGAGAGCATGCCGGTTGTCTTGCACCACCACCAATCGCTATGCGCCAGATTGCGCGTGAGAATGGCGGGCGAGGTTGCGGCCGGGACAACCCAATCGGGAATGGCATTGGCAATCGCGCTGGTTTCCGGCGATTGCAGCAAGTATTGATTCCAAATGGCGAGGGCGAACGGGCCGCCGGACAAGGCCAGGTGTGCGACGGTGGCGGCGGCAATGCCGGAGGCGACATAGAAGAGTACGTAGACTTCCTGGCGCGAGAGCTGGGTGAAACTGCGGCGGGCCAGTTCGGCGAACAAAATGATCGTGACCCACTCGGCGGCCGAGCCGAGCGACTGGCCGGCGACCAAGCCCATGTAAATTGCGCCGGGCATCATCACCAGGGCGACAAAGAGGGCGCCGACAACGGTGCGCCTGGAAAAGCCGTCAACGAACGGGCCGTGCTCGAGCGGTTCGAATTCGGGTGCGGGCGGCGGGGTGGTGGCGCTCATGCGGAACCGTGCTCCGGGTTGAACATGCGACTGCCGGCGTCCTCGTAGGCGCGCTGGTCATCCGGGCCGAGAATGCGCCACATCAGCAATTGTTTGCGGATGAGTTGGACGAAGCGCGGGGTGAGCCGGCGCCAGTTCTGGCGGTCGCCGCTGTAGCGCGTGGCAGACAGATGGTACTGGTAGACGCCGTGTTCCGCGCGCCAGAGGATGGCCAATTCGGCATCGTGACTGACGCCCAAGTCGAAGGGCGAGAGCCAGGCGCGAAATGCCAGGGTGGGCGCGGATTTGCCGCCGAACGCGGGCACGGACGCGGCCAGATTGTCAACGGCCAGTTGGCCGATGGTGACGCCCTGGACGCTGTCGAGGAACTCGGCCAGATACGCTTGCATCGCAAGAATATGGCCGGGCGTGGCCACGAAGGGCAGCCAGATGCAAAGGGCGTCTTGCGCATCGCCGAGCTGCACTGCCTGCGCATCGACTTCTTTTTCGACATCCGGCATGGCGGCCATAAAGGCTTGGCGCGCGGGGTACAGGGCCGAGACCAGCACGATCAGCATGGTCAGCACGGTCACGAGAATGGCGCTGCCGGCGGTGTAGTTCAAGGTCAGGCCGGGCAGCCAGCCGGTGAGGTGCAGCAGTTTGGCGACGCTTTGCCCGAGCAAATAGCCCACGCCGGCGCCGACGACGGCGTAGACGGCGGCCTCGGCGACGAAGAGCGCGGCGACATTGGTGGGCGAAAGGCCGACTGAATTGTAAACCGCGATCTCACCGCGGCGTTCGTAAACAGAGCCCATCATCGTGCCCAGGATCATGACGGTGGCGAGCAGGATCGGGACGACAATCTGCCATGCGGCGCTGAGCTGGCTGGTGTTGAGCGCGGCATACAGGGTGACGGCCGCGCCGTCGGCGCCGAGAATGGTGAGGTTGGCGCGGCGGGCATAGCCGGCGGCTTCGCCATCCACATCAGCGCCGGCCGGCAGGCGAATGGCGATGCTGCGCACCGCGGCGCGCAATTCGGCGCCATACCAGAACGGCACAATGGCA
>JAPLST010000268.1:26573-31213 GCA_026398485.1 bacterium | reverse complement strand
ATGGCAATTTGATCCATGGCATAATGGACATAATCGTCGAGCGTGTCGGCGCGCTGCCCGCCTTGGCCGGCTTGCGCGCGTTGGGCGCGCGAGGCCTGCTGCATGACCATGTTGACGGGCGTGAGCGGCTCGCCGTCGAGGTCGCGAACGCGGTCAAAGGCGGGTCCGTCCACGATGCCGATCAAGGGCAGTTCTTTGCTGAACACGCGCACCACGCGGCCGATATCATAGATGGAATAACCGAGTTGGGCGGCAGTGTGGCGCGAGAGGATGATGGCGGCCTCGTCGGGCGACGTGAACCAGCGGCCGGCGACCAGCGTGTTGGTCACACTGGTGATGCGCGCATCGCCGGGCTCCATGCAGATGAGGGCGTTGACCGTGGTGCGGCGTTCGGTGCCGACGGCGCCCAGGTCGATCAGGCTGAACTGGCCGACGGCGTCAGAGTAGAACCAGGCGCGTGCGGCGACAACCGCGCCGGTCACGCCGGCATAGGTGCGGCGCAGCGAGTCACACAGCGGCTCGGGCAGCGCGTTCCAACCCCGGTCGCGGCTGAGCAGGCCGACATAGGCGGGCACGCCGCGCGGATGGGCGAGGCGCGAAATGCTGACGACCGGCACGAGCGAGGTGAATGACAGCAAAATGAATGTGACCACCACGACGGTCAGCCCGGTGAGCAGGCCGCGCTGGGGCCGGCGTCGGATGTTGGACATGCCCAAGTCGAGGGCGCGCACAGCCACGCCGGCGCGGCGATACTGGTCGTCATGACGTCCGCCGGCCGCCTGCTTGCGCGCCTGCAGCAGCGCATCCACGCGGCCGACGATCAGCACGCCGACGGTGATGACCATCGCACAAATGACAAATGCCAGCAACACCAGCAAGGGCGTCAGGGTGAAACGAAAGGCCGGATGCACCAGCGCCAGGATGCCGAAGCTGGTGGCGAAAATGGCGCCGATCCAGTTGATGCGCCGCATGATTGTTTCCGACGCGATCAGCAGGCGTTCAACACAATAGGACAAGGGCAGCAGCAGCGCTAGGTAGAACAAGACGCCGTGAATCATGTTGTTGACCATGCCGATGGTCTCGGAGTACGCCTGGCCTTCGATGGCCCAGCCGCGCTCGGCGGCGATGCGGTAGCCGGCATAATCAAGGCGGGCCAAGGCCGCGGCGGCATCGCACAGCAGGGCCGCCGCCTCGGCGTGGTGGGCACTCACCCGCGGATTGTTGACCCCGTTGCGGGTCAGCTTTTGTATGCGGCTGGCGTCAATGTTCCACATGTCGCGGGCGCATTGCAGCACCATCGATGGCAGCGTTTTCAGTTCGGCCAAGACAAAGCCCTTGCCCTCGGGCGCGGCGGGCGTGTTGTTGATCAGCATCAAGCGCCGGCCTTGGAAGCCGACGCCGCCGGTGAGGAGAATGCGCAGTGTGGGCTGGGTCCAGACCGTGGCGATATTCTCCGACGGGTCGCGCCCGGCCAAGTCCGACATGCTGGTGCCGAATTGAAACGGCGGGCTCTTGGTGGCCGCTTCCAAGACGCGCAGGTCGGAGAGCGGCACATAGCTGCGCGGATCCGTCAGGCCGCTGAGCGTGACAGTGCCGCAGGGGAACAACACCAAGTTGATATGTTCCTCGGCACCCAGCGCGCGAAAGGTCCAGGGATAATCATCCGGGCGGGCCATGTCGAGCGCGAACAGGACGGTGCCGTCGGCCACGAGCGCATTGGTGCCGCCAGCCATGGCCTGGTAGCGCGCGCCGGCTTCCGGATTGGCGGCCAGGAACGCGGGTGCGGCGGCGGCGTAGGCTTCGAGCACGCCCTGCGGCGGCGTGGCCGCGAGGGCGTTCATATCCAGAAAGTTCAACTTGCGCAGGCCGGGAATGACAAACCGGCCGCGGGCATCCGTCATGACCGACACCATGCCGCGCGTGCCGCAGAAATATTTGGCGCCGTCACCCTGCTTGAGAAACACCATGGCCTGGGCCAGCGGCTGATTGGGCGCATAGTCGCGCTGCTGGTCGAGCCAGACGGCCCGGCCGCTGACACTGCTCCAATTATCGTCGACCGGCGAACTGAGAAACGGGCCCTGCCAGCGGGTGAGCGCGGCGACGAGGCGCACCAGGCCGGCCTGCGTGCCGCCCGCCGTGGTGAGCTGGCGCGCGAGCAAATCGGGGCGGAGATTTGCGCGCGTGTCGTCGGGCGTGTCGATATACGAGCGGTTGTCGTTGACCGTGGCGAAGGTGATGCTGGGCAGGCCAGCCAGGTTGGCCACTTCGCCTTCCATCGGATTCATGTAGGGGAAATACGTCCACCAGCCGCGGCCGGAACTGGAGTTGATGCCATCGACAAACGACGGCAAGAGCAGGCTGTTGGTATCCGCCGGCTGGCCGCAGCGTTGGGCCATGCTGAGCAATTCGCGGCCCAGCGTGCTGTATTTATGGGTGACGAAGGCTTCGTTTTGCGGCCGGAACTGGCCGAGGGTGAAGACGCCGAAGCTGCTGGCGCACGAGGAAATATCCAGGCCGATCATCAGGCCGGGGCGGATGGTGGCGCCGCTGCGGACGCTCTGGACGAAGTGGGTGATGCCGGCGAGGGCCTGGCCATGGCCGCTGGTGAAGAGCACATAGACGGGCCGCGGCGACGGCTGCGTGACCAACTGGCGCGCGAGTTCGAGCAAGACCGCCGCGCCGCACGCTTGCTCCGCGCCGGGCGCCAAGTCGGGCACGACGCTGATGCTGTCATAGTAGGCGTGCAGCACAAGCGGCAACTGGTCCGCATCGTTGGCGGCGGCGTTGGTGGCGCCATCGCACAGTTTGGCCAGCACGTTGGCGGTGGTCGCCTGCTCCCATGCGACGTCGCAGCGCACGCGGGCAGTGGCGCCGGGGACCATGAGCGCATCGAGCGCGGCGACATCGGCGGCGGCCACGTAATAGCGCGGAATGTCGGCCGGCACGGTCAGGTATTTGCGTTGCGCCAGTGTGCGCGATGCGGGCCGCGCGCCGCGGAAGATGACGGCGCGGCCACCGAATTCAGGCACGCTCAGCCAGGTCAGGGCGGAGTCCCAGTCAAGCACGACAATGGCATCCCGAATGGGTTTCCCGCGCAATTCCTCCTCGCTGCCGGCGCCGGCATAGACCAGCAAGCCGGTCAGCCCGGCGGGTGGCGTCTGGCAGGTGCGCGCCAGATTGGGCCACAAGGGATGGACGGGCACGCTGACGGGCGGCGCGCCAGGGCGCCGCACCTCGAGTGCGGCCATGCGCGTGACCGGCACCGGCACGCTGAATTCCTGCTGGGTGATGCTGCGCGCGCCGAGTGCCTGCAAGGTGCCGAGAATATGCGTGCGGGCGGCGCGTTCGCCCGGCGAGCCGGTCAGCCGCGAGGGTGCGCGGGTCAAGGCCGTCACGTCGGCCTGCACGCGCGCCATGTCCAAATCCATATGCTGCACGCCGGTCAGCGCCGCGAGCGTTGCAACGCGCGGCCGATTGCTAAGTGCGACCACCAGCACGGTCAGCAGCATGCACGCCACGGCGGCGATGAGCCATAGTGTCCGGCGCAAGGTCAGCCCCAGAACTGGTAGACTTGCATTTTAAGCAGGGCGCCGAGGGTACACCAGAAACTGCCGACGCAAAACTCACCCAGCACCAGGCCGACAAAAAAAGGCAGGACATATTGGTACGCCTTCGCGCCGCCATAGCGGGTCACCAGCGCCTTCACCGCCCAGGCGATGAATAAGCAGGCCCACAATTTGTTCATGGACCACGACGAGCAAGTGACATACCCGACCGGGTGCCAGACCCACCAGGTGAATTGTGTGCGCAGCGCGCCCAATGCGAAGGTCAGCAGCACGCCCACCAGCGTGGCAATCGTGGCCGGGATGCGCGCGCCTTCCGGCATGATCACCCAGCTTTCCATGCGCGACCATGCTTCGGACGCCATGCCGCTGGTCGGCTTGCCGCTGTAGCCGTGCAGGTACAGCGCGTGCAGCAGCGCCCAGAGACTGGACACCAGGCCGGTCACCAGGGCGATCAGCATGGCGACCATCATGGAGCGCGCCGTGATTTTTGTGCTTTGCGCGATTTTGTAGGCCTCCATGCTGTGGGCCGCAAAGTGTGCGCGATAGGCGCGATTGAAGCTGTAGAACAGGGTGAACACGCCCAAGTCGGGCTTGCTGATATGGCTGGTGCCGATGGCATTGTTGATCAACATCTCGGGCCCGGAAAAATGCAAATCGTGGGCCGGCGGGCCGAGCTCGGCGCGCATGCGGCTGATCGCCAGCGCATACAAAAAGAAGATGGCAAAGAAGATAATCATCAAGCCCATGCTGGCACCCAAGGCCATGCCGTAGGCGACCAGCAGCATGAACGCCAGCGCCAGGCCGATGAGCATGGTGCGATAGCGCATGGGTTCGCGCGATTCGTCCACGCCGCCGGGCCGGCCCAGGACGGTGCGCACCACGCCGGCAAAATGGCGGCGCGCCAGCCAGATGGCCAGCAAGCCCAAAGCAATGTAGCCGCCCGCGCTTTGTTCGGCCGGGAAGGGGAAGCCGGGCAGTTCTTGCATGCCCAGCGCGGCGGTCAGCACCAATTGCAGTTTGAACAACAAGAAGAAAAACCAGCAACTGAAGGCCAGATCAGTGGGCAGCAAAAAG
>JAPLST010000268.1:0-26551 GCA_026398485.1 bacterium | reverse complement strand
GAAGCCGATGGCAAACGGGTACAGGTTCAGCTCCGTGCCGACCAGCGCGTTCCACGGGCGCTCGGTGAAATAATCGGCGAAGCGGAAGACATTAATGACAGGAATGGACGGCACGGCTGGATAGAGCGCGCTGATGCCGTTGAGCAGGTCAATGAAGGCGGCAATGCCAAAGCCGCCCCAAAACAGGCGGTCGCGCAACAGCTCGCCCAACCGGGTGGCGATCATCAAGGGGATTTGAATGACGGGGAAGCTGAGGCGTTCTTTTTCGGTCCATGGCTGGCGGAACAAGCTGACCATGAAGAGCAGGGCGGCCATCAGCGTCATAATGAAGAGCGACCAGAAGCAGAGCGGGCGCAGCCATGCCTTAAGGATAGCCCATTGGTAAATTGAGGCATTGCCGACGGCGATGGCGGCGGGGCTTGCGGGATCGGTGACCAGCGCCCACGGGCGCACAAAGGGCAGGATATGTTCGGCCCAGCGGTTCTGCGGGTTGGCGTAATGGGTGGGGAACGAGATCAGCGGCAGGAGGACTTGCAGCAGGTCATGACTGCAGAGCGTGCCGGCGACGGACCACATGACATAGATGGTCATCAACTCGCCGGGCGCCAGCGCCACGCGCGGCCAGCGCCGCGCCACCAGCAAATTCAGGAGCGCCAGCAGGAACAGCGGCGTCACCACATGCGAAAAGAGCGAGATGGCCGTGGAATGGCCCGAGTACCAGATCAGTTCGGACTCGACCACCCACAGCGACAGCAACGGCATCAGCGCGCAGGCAATCGCGACCGCGCGCACCGTGACCATGCGGCGCGCGACGGCGGTATGCGGTGGGCGGACATCGCGCCGGGGTGACGTCATGGACGGTGACGGCCTTGGCCGGCGGCAGGGTGCGGCATTATTCGGCCAAGTGCTGTTCGCGTTCGCGCACGACGGGATACGGGGTGCTGTCCCATGCGCGCTGCAAGACCACGCGCTGATGCCGCGCGGCCGTCACCGGCGCAGTGGCCGCGTCGGCCGGCGTGCGCACTTGGCCGCGCTGAAAGAGCTGGGCTTCAACATCAATAGTGAAGACCGACGACGCGGTGCACAACAGATTGGCGCAGCGTTCGAACACCGTCGGGGTCATGCCGCGCACGGCCAGCACGTCGCCCAAGGCGCGATAGGGCTTCAGGTGCGCCGCGCCACTGCTGTCAATGCCGTCGGCGATGTTTTGCGCCAAGGCCGGCGTGACGCCGGGCATACTGGCCAGCAGGCGCGCGGGCGCCGTGTTGATGTTGACCCGCCCCGGCACGGGCACGGGCGTGATCACGGCATAATTGAACCAGGCATAATCGCTGGCGGTGTCGCCCGCGCGGCGCTCTTCGGTATCCGCAACGGTGACATCGCTGGCCACCAATTGCAGCCGGAAATCACCATCGGGCGAGACGTGGTCGGGTGTGATCGCGCCGGCATAGATCGCGTCGTCCTTGCCATAGCGCGCGCGCCGGCAGAGCGGGTCGAAGCGGTTGGCGGTCCAGTTCCAGACATCCACATCCAGCGCCGCATTGCGGTTTTCCTCGACAAATTCGGTGGTGCGGATGCGGTCGTTCAAGCCGTGCAAGTACAAGTGATACTGCCCGCGGGCCGGCACGGCGCGTTTCCAAAGCCATTCGCCTTTTTGATCGTTGTTGCGCGCATAGCAGAAGGCGCTGAGGTAGCCGGGCCCGAGGGCGAACTGGTCGCCCGCCTGCGGCTGCAACGGGCGGCGGTGCGGCGAGGACAGGGGCACGCCGCCGCTGGCTTGGGGCGCGAGCACGAGCGTGCTGTCGGAATTGCCGAAAATGCCATAGACTTCGCCGCGCAGTTTGCCGGTCAAGAAGCGCACGCGGTGGCCGATCCACTGATTCACTTCCCAATTGCCGCGCACGCCGGCGATGCTGCGCGAATTGGCGCTGCGGACGGTATCCAGCGCGTCCCGCCAGCCGCTCATGGTGACGGCGCCGGCACAGGCCTCGAGGCGCAGGTGCGAACAGGCGGCGACATCGGCCAAGGACGACATGGCAAAGGACGACTCGGCCCCGCCGCTACCCAAGCCGAGGCGCTGGAACGGCCCGCCGGCGGTCACGCGGCGCAATTCGCCGACACTGCCGTACGCCCCGTTCTTGATGAAAAAGCGGGTGTCACGCCGCATGCGCATGGCCCGGTTTATGGCTTGCTGGTCCGTGCCGCCAATGGTCGGCGTGGTGCGCCGCGACCAGACACTCTTGGTGGGGTCTTCCTTTTCCATGCTGCAATCCAAGTCTTGCGGATCAAGCTGCCCGTAATCAACCGTGCGGGCGCACACCTGGCGGTATTGGTCTTTCAAGGTCAAACTGACGATGCCGCCCGCGTGCGGCAGGCCCAAAATCATCATTGTTTTACCCGCCAGTTTATTCTGGGTGATGTCATCGAAGCTGCCGATGTTGTCGGTGACGATCTCCCCCTTGGCCACCATTTTCATCTTTTCGCCGACGATCGGCGCAAAGACACCATCCCACGATTCCTTGGTGCCGGCGCCCTCCTTGTCAACAAACTTGACGACTTCAAGATCCATCTTGTTATTGTCAATAGCTTGGGCGCCCTCGAGGGTGAAGACCATGCCGACGTACGCCCTGTTCTCCGTCCGCTGGATTTTGAACGAGATGCCCCAATTGTCCTGGTCCATTTGAAAGACGGGGACTTGCTCGCTGGAGCGGTTGCCCCACGCGCCGCTGGCATCGCCATACCAGTCGTCAAACAGCGTGGCATCGTTGACCAGATAAAAATGGCTGTTGGGCAGCACTTGCGGATTGTCATCGTCGACCATGCGGCCCTGCACGCCATCGTAGTACGTGACATGCTGAATCCGGCCAATCTCCGTCGCCAGGCTGCCGGTGTTGCACACCACCCGCCAATTCGCCAGCGCAACCGGGGTGGCCGAGGCATTGTACATTTCCACGACTTCGGGTGCCACGACGCGGAAATAGGTGATCAGCTGATCCACCTTGTTGCGGGCCACTTCCTCCGACGCGGTGATCAGCAAGTCCATCCAGCCACCCGACTTGGTGCGCACCGGCTGGCCGTCATTGTAGAGCCAGCGGCGGGTGTACTTGTCGTCATCCGTGAAGGGGCCGTCGACCTTGCCGGAGACGCCCAGCTTGTTGGGATACGAATCGTTGTAGGTGCCGAAGGCCGGGCGGCCAATGATGACCTTGTAATAGCGATTGGCAATCGGCTGGCGCGCGCGCAGCAGGATCATCTGATTGGCCTTGGGCGAGAGGCCGATGAACGAACGATTGCCCCACGAGCGCATCGTCAGGCTCAGGTCATAAAACTCGTTCGACATGCCGGCCGCCTCCAGCAGGGTCTTGAACGAGCCGCCGCCGTTGACATCTTGCGCGTCAAAGGAGATCTGCTTTTCATCGCCGCTGGTGATGCGAAAGCAGCCGACCGCTTTCGAGGTTTCGCGGCGCACTTGGCCGCCGCCCGTGATCGGCCAGGTGTAAATCATCACTTCCGTGTTGGCAAAGAAATTGCCCGGCAACTGTGGCCGCTGGCCACTGCGCTTGCCGACTTTGCCGAGCACCTTCAGCAGTTCGTCGTAATACTTGCTCCAGTCGCTGTCGCTGCCGCAGACGTAGGTGCCGCCGCCGACGGCCGTCGGTGTTTTCCAGCGGCACCAGGCTTTGCTGCCGGGCAAGTCGACCGGCTTCGGCGTTGCCCAGGCCGTCAGTCTGCCATCGGCATTGGCGCCCGGCATGCTCGGCATGGTGATGGTTACCCGGCCGCCCGAATCGTGCATGCTGCTGCCGCCGACGCGACCATTATTGACGCGCCAGGCCAGGCGCGGATCCAAATTGTACAAGGAAAGAAAATCGTTGCACGGGCTGTACCAGCCGCGCGAGGGCAGATCGTCCGGGACACAATCATAAATGGTGTTGACCCGGTAAAACATGCGTTCGTCATCACTGCTGCCATAGCGTTTGCGCATCTCGCCGGGCTTGAGCCAGGCGTGGCTCGGTTCGGCGGCCAGCATGTCGGTATGCACGCAATACGACGCATCATTGGCCAGCACTTCATTGAAGCAGACGGCTTCGACGCCATACTCGCTGCCCAAGGTGGGGCCAGGCGCGCTTGATTGAGCGGGTTGGGCTCAAAGGGCTTGCGCCAATTGGCCTTGGTGATCAGCGCGCGCCATTGCCGCGCATTCATGCAGTTGACGTCGGCCGGCGTGTCGAGCGGCAAGGTGGGCGAGCCGGGCTCGTCGACGGCGTACATCGTCGCGCGCTGCATCAGTTCGTGGCGAATGCGATTGGCGCCGGCAAGGGCGCTGGCGCGCCCGAACAGCAAGGGAAACATCTCGCTCAACGAACTGAAGCAGCGATCATCGCCCTGCAGTTGGGTGGGCTTGTACTCGCGCGGGTCGTCCACGCCCTCGTCATCCTCGTCAATCACGCCGTTGGCATTGTTGTCCAGGCCGTCGGCCATCAGCACGGCGTTGTTGTGGTCGTCGTCGCCGCGCGCGCCCGGCACGCCGTTGACGCCATAGCGATACGCGACCAAGGCGCGCACGCGCTCCGGGCTGAGGGCCAGGGCACGCGCCAGATTGATCTCACTGGTGTCCCAGCCGCTGCCCGGGCTGTCGTCCACGCGGGCCGCCGTGTTGATGTTCGCCTTGGCGGCTTCATCCTCGATGACCAAACGGTAGCGGCCAACCGTGTCGCCCGCACTATTGCCGACATAGACCCAGTCCGGGGCCGGGGCCTCGCCGTTGGCCTGCGTGCGCGGCGCGCGCCCGCTGGTCTGCGCCGCCGGTGTCGTCAGCATGACCTTGGCGTGTTCCGTGCCGGCGCGCAGCAGCAAGCCCAGTTGGAGCGCGTTCTGGTCCACCGAACTCTGCTGCAGTTCCAAGTTCATCAGCACGGCAAATGTCGCGGCCAGCAAGGCCAGAATCACCAGCACCGACATGACCACGATCAGCGCGATGCCGCGCGGACGCCGGCGCAGGCTGCTTCCATGTATCCCGGTTGGTTGCATCGGTGGCTCAGTTCTTGGTGGTGCGCCGCACGCAGGTGGCCAGCGCCAGCCCGAGCAGCAACGCCCAGGCCGGCTCCGGCACGGGGCGCAGCGAGATATTGTCCAGCAGCAACGCGCTGTCGCCGCTCGAACCAGAGGTCGTGAAAACCACCGCGGCGGTCGGCGCGGCGGCGATAAACTCATGCCACATCTGGCGGAACAGCGTGGTGTTGGTAACGACCGCGACGGTGTAGAGCTGCGTGCCGCCGAGCTGCACACTGAAGTTGTTGACCGGACTGATACCCGGGCCGCCGCGCGCATTCAGCCAATAGTTGAGGTAGTACGTCCCGCCCGGCGTCAGCCCGGCCAGCGTCTGGCGCAGCGCGCCGGCGTCATGATGATGGAAATACACATTCTGGCCTTCCGGCACGACCGCGCCGCTCACAAACGGCCCGCCCGAACGATTGATGCCGACCTCGACGTCAGCGAACCAGCCACCCAACTTCTCCGGCGCGGTAATCGGGCCGTTGCCGAACGGCATGCCGCTGCCCTCGAAACTCGGATTGATGACGACGATTTCATCCGCGTCGCGTTGCAGCAGCACGATGCAGTCAAGCACCAGCGCGCGGCCCAACTGCGCGCCCCATTCATTGGTCCACGGCACATCCAGATTGCGCAGCGCCAGGGTGCCGGCGTTGGCCGTGGGATGAAACGCAATGTTGGTGAAGTGGTACGGCGCACTGAATACGCCCGCCACATCAACCGGCGCCACGTTGGAATGCACCAGCAGGCGCGTGCCCGCAAAGTCAACGCCAAAATGACAAAGGTTGGTGGAATTCGCATCGGAAAAATCGCGCGCGGTGTACCACACTTGCAGCCAGTACTGCTTGTTGGTGTCCAGATCGCCGAGCTCCTGCGTGAGCGTGCGGCTGTCCTGCAGAAAGACGCCATGACCGCGGTCGGGAATCGCGCCATTGTTCGCAAACGGCGAACTGACCGCGCTCGGATTGATGCCGGCGGCAAACGCACCGGCGGGCGTGTAGCTCCAGCCTTTGATCTGGCTGAGGTGGCCGTAGGTACTGCTGGGCGTGCCGTCCGCTTCAAAACTGGGATTGTCAATCCAGACCGTGCTGCTGCCCGCCTGGCGCGTTTCAAACCAGGTCGGCAGCGCGTAGTCGCTCCACAAGCCCGTACTGTCTTGGTAGCGCACCCGCCAATAGTAGCGCAACGAGGGCGCCAGCGCGGGCGCGGTGATCTGGGTGGCCGCGTTGGTTGCGCCGCTGTCCCACGTCAGCGCCGTGAAGGCGGCGTCCGTCGCCATTTGCCACTGCGCGGCCGCCTGCGGATCACCATCGGGGTCGTCGAAGGCGGAGGCTTGCAGCAGCGGCGTCAACGATTGATAGGTGCTCTTGTGCGCCGGGCTCTGGTTGACCGGCATCGTGGGCGGCTGATTGGTGACCGGCAAGGCATGAATCCAGACATCATCCAGCAAAAGGGAGACGCCGTCCGTAGCGCCGGTGCCGCTGCCCGAGAACGACAAATTCATTGACTCCGCCGTGGCCGTAAAGCGCACATTGGTCGTGTAAAATCCGGCGGCATTGTAGGCAAGCCAGGGCAGATCCTGAATGACCGTCGAGTACATCAACACAAAGAAATTCGAGACGGGAAAGCCGGGCCGGGCATTGTAGGCATAGTGCAACATGTAATTCTGGCCCGCCGTCAACCCCGCGATCTCCTGATTCAGGCTGCCACTAAGGGCGTTGTTGAAAAAGACATTGTTGCCCTCCGGCACGGGCGCGCCACCAATGAATGTCATCAGGTTCTTGTTGACGCCGTAGGCATTGTCCGCCTGCCAGCCGGCTACATTGCCGAAGTTCCCTTCCCACGGCGCATAAACATAGCCATAGGGCAGGCGCGGCTCGCCGCTGGCCTCGAAACTGGGATTGCGCACCACCACCTCGCTGGCATTCGCGCACTGGAACAGCGTGATGGCGTCCAGCATCAGGCGCGACTCATAGCGCGTCCCCTCGTTGCTGATCACCAGATTGAGAAACTGCAAATTGGCCGCGGCGACTGACGGCGTGAAAACAATGTTGGTGAAGTACAACGGCTGGCTGAAGACGCCCACGGTCTCGACCGGCGTGATGTTCGAAATCAGCGCCAAGGTCTGGCTGCCAAATGTCACCGCCAAGTTGCACACATTGGTGACATTTGCGTCGGTCCAGGTGCAGGAGTTGTACCAGAACTGCAAATTGTACCGGGTGTTGGTGTCGAGGCCCGCGACGGCCTGGTAGATGCCGGCGGGCCCGAAGTCAACATAGTTCTGCAGAAACGCAACTTGGTTGCCGTCGGGCCGCGCGCCGTTGTCGGCAAAGCCGGTGAAGCCATTCGAACACGGATTGACGCCGACGGCAATCGTGGTCCTCGTCCAGTTGGCGATTTCAGTGTAGCCGGCAGGGTCGACCAGCAGCCGGCCATCCGGCACTTCAAAGCTCGGATTGGCGAGGATGACGCTGCGTTGCGTGCCGCCACCACTCGCCGCCACCACGGTAAAGGGGGTCGGCACGGAATAGCCGCTGTAACTGAAATTATAGTTGCTGCGGTAGCGCACGCGCCAGAAATAACGCGCGCCCTTGCTCAGCACATCGCCGGGCACCGACATACCGGTCAACTCGTCGTACACCTCGCCGCTGTCCCAAATGACATTGTTGCAATTCCGGTCGGTGGCAATCTGCCATTGGCTGGCGACGTGCGTGTCGCCGGCAAACTGGCTGACAAAGGCCGAGGCCAGCAAGATCGGCGTGACCGGCACGCCGGCCGCGCCATTGACGGGCGAGATATTATTCGGCTCGTCGGGGGCGCGCCGGACGACGGCCACATTATCAATGAGGAAGGCGCTGCCGGCCGGCGTGCCCGCCGCGGCGAACACCAAGTCCAGCGCGCCCGCGCTGGCGGTGAAATACAGCGACGTGCGATACCATGCCAGGCGCGGGGTCAGCGTGGGGATGCTGCACAGCGTGCTCGCGCCCATCTGCACCGTGAAGTTGTTCACCGTGCCGGAGGCATTGACCATGAAGGAGACCAAATAATCAGACCCGCTCATCAAGCCGTTGATCGTCTGGCTGAGCGAGCCGGCGCCCTTGACAAACCCGGCGACCCAGCAGTCGTTGCTGGGAATAAACAGCGGGCCGGCGCCGGCGTCGTCCGCGCCGAACGTGCCGGTGGCGCGCCAGCCGGCGAGCAGTTCCGCGGCGCCGAATTGGCGGCCGCGGCCGCAGGCCTCAAAGCCCGGATTCTGCAGCACGACATTGTTGTCGCCGCGCTGATCCATGCACACCGCGTCAACCAGCAGCACGCGCGCCAGCTCCGGGCCGCCACCGTCCGTGATGCCACCCAAGCTCGTGATGGCAACGGGCCCGTCACTGGTCAACGGGACGAAAGGCACGGTCACGCAATAATAAGGATTGCCGCCGCCCACCGGCGTGAGACCATAGAATGTCTCCAGCCGCTCGCCCGCGAAGTCCATGCCCACATTGCACAGATTGGTGCCGCCCGGGCCGAAGGCATTGCGGACATTGAGCCATGCCTGCAGCCGGTATTTCCGCAGCGGATTGGCCGGTGCCAGCGGATTGCTCGTGCGATAGACCGAGGCGGACGGATGCAGCGCCAAAAGCTGCAGCTGGTCGGGCAGGGCGCCATTGTCGGCGATCAAGGTGCTGCGCGTCACGCCGCCGGAGCCGGCAATGCTCCAGCCACTCGGCAGCACGTAGCCCGCACCCGTGTTGGCGGGTCGTTCAAAACTGTTGTTGCCCAGCAAGACGCTGTCGGCGGCGAAGGCGGCGCCACTCAGCAAGCCAAGCATGACCAGCGTGCTGCACAATGCGTGGCGGAGGAAGCGGAGGTGTGCGTGCATGAGTAAGAATTTCCTTCAACCACCGGTCAGTTGCATGCCCGGGCGGTAATTGTTACAATACGTGAGGCAAGGCGTCATTGTGCCACCATGGGCGTATGATAGCATACATGGGGCGGCTTTGTCTATAACAATTATGCCAGTATTTGTACTATTATGCCACGCCGACTTGACCATCTGACGACTGAAGGCACGGGATTTCGCGGCGCGTACGCCGTCTTTCCGCGCGAACTCGACAAGACACCGAGCCCGATGCACCACCATGAGGATTTCAACGAAGTCGTGATTGTCACGGGCGGCTCGGCCTTGCATGTGGTTGACGGCGACCGCTACCCGCTGATCCGCGGCGATGCCTTCGTGGTTAGCGGCATGCAGACCCATGGGTATTACGACTGCGAGCGCTTTCGCTACACCGACATTCTCTTCCACCGCGAGCGTCTGGAGCAGATCGCGACCGAACTGCAAGGCTGGCCCGGCTTCAACGAATTATTCTTCATCGAGCCGCGCTATCGCAAGAACCAGCGCTTCAAAGGCAAGCTGCATCTGGATTCGCATGAACTCGAATATGTCCTGACGCTGGTGCGGCTGATGCATGCCGAGATCAACGACCGCGCCCCCTCCAGCACCGCCATCATCGAGAGTTTCTTCCGCATCATGGTGGCCGAAATCAGCCGCTGTTATGCCCACTCCGGCTCGCCGCACTCGCGCCAGCTGTTCAAGATCGCCTCGGTCATCAATTTGTTCGAGCATGGCTATGTCGACCGGATTTCCATTGATGACATGGCCCGCCGCGCCGACATGACCCGCCGCACGTTTCACCGCGCGTTCAAGCAGACCACCGGCTGCGCGCCGCTGGAATACCTGCTGCGGTTGCGCATCGAGAAGTCCGCCGAGCTGCTGCAAGGCGCGCTGCGCGTCTCGGACGCCGCCATGCAGGCCGGCTTCGATGACAGCGCCTACTTCTCGCGCCAGTTCAAGGCGATCATGGGCATGTCGCCCATCGCCTATGCGCGCAAGCAGCCGCGCCCGCTGCCCATCGTCGGGCCGGACGGCCACACCCGCCGCGCGAAAAATCCGCCGCCGCGCTGATTACCCCGGGAACGCCGATCGCCGGATCGGCTGCAGCACTGCAAAAGAAATTAACAAAGAGTAAAGGAGTAAAAGAGAAGCCACAATCAACATTTTTCTGTTCTGCAACCAACCAGCAACTGCCGCCTGCTCCTTGCCTCATTTACTCCTTGTAATAATGCCGCGCCGCCGCAGATTATTGTCCGCAGATTACGCCGATGCCGCAGATTGGCAGCGCCGCATCATAATTTATTTTGCCGCAAAACAAATTACAGGCCGTGCGCCAAATGTGGCACAAAAATACAAAATATGCTATACTACTCGCGTCCGGCCTGGCGACCCGCCAGCCGTGCGCGCAAGCGGTGTGCGTGCGGTTGTGCAGGCGGATTTGCCATGCGCACCCAACCCACTGCCCGCAGGTGGCCATGCACAACGCAAGGAATGCTTCGCACCCCAACGCCGCACGGTGGCGTCTCCAAGCTGTCACACGCACACTCACGCTCGGCACGCTGCTCCTGTGGCACGCCGTGGCGCCGGCGGCATCCACGGATGCCGCGCGCCGCGCCACGCAGGATTACTGCGATTTGTTGTGCGAGCTGGTCTTTGTGGCGCCCACCCCATTGCAGCAGCCAATGATTGACCAGGCCTGGGCCCTCTTTACCCAGTGCCAAGCTGCGCCAGCCGCACCCGATCCCGCCCTGTCCGCCGCCTTGTTGCGCAATACCGCCGCCCTCTACGCCGGTGTCCGCCGCCAGCATCCCGCGGTGCTTGTCGCATGGAATACCACCGGCGTGCAGCGCGGCGACGGCACTAACCCGTTCACCTTCGCGCGCGGCGTGCCGTATGTCGTGCTCGTGGAAGTATCCAATGCCATGGCCTGCGCCGGCCAATTCTCGGTGACCGCGCCCGGCGTGACAACCGCCAGCAAGGCGCCCGTCTGGATCGACGCGGGCGAAGTGCGCTGCCTGTGGCTGTGCGTGCGCGTGGACAGCGCCACCGCGCCGGCCCTTACACTCAACATCGCGCGCATCGACCAGCCGGCACAGCGCCAACTCGATATGCCCCTGGACCTGGTTGCGCCGGCGCGGATCAAGGGCACGTTGCGCGACGACGCGACCGGCGCACCAGTGCCAGGCCGGGTGTATGTGCGCGACGGCGCCGGGCAGCTGCGCTACGGGCTGCCGTACGGCACCAACGACACGTTCCTCAACAAACCCGTGCTGCAATTTGTGTTTGCCGGCAAGGCGGTCAGCCAGACCGTGCCGTTTTTCTACACCGATGGCCAGTTTGAAATCGCCGTGCCGCCGGGGCGGACGACCGTCACCATGGAACGCGGCTACGAACACTTGCCGGTGTCCACCAATGTCATGCTGGCGCCGGGCGCCGTGGGCGACGTGACGCTGGCGCCGCGCCGCATGATTGACATGCGCGCCCGCGGCTGGGTCAGCGGCGACACGCATGTGCACTGGGCCAAGAACAATTGGTATGAAAATGAAGCCATGCCGCTGCTGGCCATGGTGCAGCGCGCGGAAGACCTGCGCGTGATCAACAACCTTACCTTGAAGCAGCAGATTGGCGAAAACCATCCCTTGTCCAACCCGACCGGCACGCACTATTTCATCGCGCCAACCCAGTTCCCGATGGGGCCGGCGCCGGGCTATTGCGACAATGACTGGCACATCCAAATGGGCGAGGAATATCGCAACGAGGAATATTACGGCCACATCAATTTATTAAACATCACGAATATCATTGAGCCGATCGCCACCGGCACCATCAATGTGGCGCCGCACTGGGATTATCCGCTCAACGCCGGTGTTTTCCGCGCGGCGCACGCGCAAGGCGGCATCGTGACGGAGGCGCACGGCTTGGGTCGCAACAATGATGTGCCGGTGAATGTGATTCAAGGATTGTCGGACGCGCTCGACCAACTGGAGCCCGACGATTATTATCGCTTTCTCGATTGCGGCGTGCAGATTGGTTTGGGCAACGGCAGCGATCATCCGGCGCGCATCACCGGCGGCGTGCGCACCTATGTGAAAAACGTCGGCCCGGCCCTGTACCAAGGCTGGATTGACGGCATCCGCTCGAACCGCACCTTCACGACCAGCGGGCCGCTGCTGCTGCTGGACGTCAACGGGCACGACATCGGTGATGTGCTGAATGTGGGCGCGGCGACGCCGTTGCGCATCACCGCACGCGCCCTGTCGCGCCATTCGCTGGGCACGGTCGAGATCGTCTCGAACGGCCGCGTGCTGGCGGCGACCAACACCACCGCGCGCACCGCTGAACTGACCCTGACCATGCCGGCGGGCGAAAGCCGCTGGTTCGTCGCGCGCTGCTCGCCGACCAATATCTTTAATGTGCTATATGCGCCCAACGCGGCGCATACCAGCGCTATCTATATTAACGTCGACGGCAAGCCGCGCATCCTGCCCGCCGCCGCCCAGGAATGGATCAACCGCATGACCATCCACGCCAACGATCTTGAGAAAAACGGCCGGTTCCAAAATGATGCGCAACGCCAGGAAGCAGTCGCGCACGTGCGCGCCGGCATCGCGGCGTACCAACGCTTGCTGCCGGTCAGCACCCACACTGCAATCCAGCTCACTCCCGTGCCGGTGACAACGCCGATCATGCGCCAGGCCGGCATGCGCGCCGGCCAGGATTTGAACCGCGTTCGCTTTCACGTGCAGGCGCCGTGGATGAGCGGGCCGGTCGAGTTGCGTTTCCCGGAAGTGCTGAAGTCCACCTGGGGCTATCATTATCTCGATCATTACATGGCGGATATTCCCCCGCTGCACGAATGGCGCGCGTATCCGCAATGGCAGAAGGACGAGGCCAGCGGGCGCATCTGGTATGATTTCACGACGCCCGAGGGCCTGCGGCTGATCGCGTCGGCAACACCGGTCGGCGATGAAGTGCAGCTCGAATTCACCATTGTCAATCAAGCCACGCAGAGCATTGCCTATGTCGAGCCCAACTGCTGCCTGGCGCTGAATGACTGTCCCGAGTTGAACGACAAGAACAACATTTCGTCGCTGTATGCCATGCTCAACGGAACCTTCACTGCCCTGGATAAAACCACGCCAACGCCGGCGCAAATGGGGCGCACACCGTGGCTGGTCATGACGCGCACCACGCCCAAACCGGCGCTGGACAGCCCGATGTTGTGGTGCATCGACCAGACGGTCAGCGACAATCTGATGGCGGCGGTCACGCGCGACCGCGCCCATTTGCTCGGCTATACCTGGAGCGTCGAGCCGCAATACCTGATGAGCAATTGCGGCAATCCGTGTTTGCACACCGGCATGGGTAGCAGTCCGGAAATCCCGCCGGGCAAGTCCTTCACCTGGCGCGGCCGCATGTATTGCATGACCAACGATCCGGCGGCATTAGTGGCGCGCTATCGCCGCGACCAGGAAACATTTCGCCGGCAAGCGCAGGCCGGTGAACCGTCTGTCCCGCCGCTCGCACAATCGAAAGACAGCGTGCGCGTGGCCGTGGCCCAAATGCAGATCAAGCCGGAAACGCTGAAGCCCGGCCAGGACACGGTCGACGCACTGCTGCCGTGGATCCAACGCGCCGCCGCCGAAAAGGCCGATTTGGTGGTCTTGCCCGAATATCTGCTGGGCCCGTTTCACCTGCCGGACGCGCTGACCGACAAATTGTGCGGCGTGGCCAAGAGCAACAACATTAACGTGATCGTCGGTGGCTGGGAGTATCTGCCGGGCAAGCCGATTCAGCATCCGCCCGCGTCGGGCACGTATGCCAACACGGTGTTGGTAATCAGCCGTGCCGGCGTGATTGCGGGCACACACCGCAAGATGCACGCGGCGCTTGGCGCGGGCTCGCCGTATTGCTGGCCACCCGAGCCGGGCGAGCGCGGCGAAAACACGATGGTGCTGGGCGAGGAGAACGGCGTGGTCGATCTGGATTTTGGGCGGATCGGCCTGCTCACCTGTTACGACGGCTATTTTTTTGAAAGTTTCATGATGCCGTCGCTGCGCGGCGCGGAAGTGCTGGTGTGGGTCAATGCGCGCGGCGGCATGATCGAGCCGCACATTGTGCAGGCGGCCAGCTTCATGACCTGCACCCATGTGGTGGGCGTGAATCAATCGGTTGGCTGCGGCTCGGTGATCTGTGCGTACCCGGGCTGGAAACTCGACGCGGTGGCGCCGAAGCTGGGCGACGAGACCATGATTGTGGCCAATCTCGATTTGGCCGCGCTGCGCACGCAACGGGTGAACAACCGCATGCTGCACCAGCGCCGCCCGGAAGTATACGCGCCGCTCGTCGCGCAGTGGAAACCATGGGAGGCCTATCCCAACATCAAGCCGTTCAGCTATCCTGCGAAAGAGCAGAAATAAGGAGCGCTACATGAATGCAACCAAAAACGAAGTGCGGCTGGAATGGCTGCGGCCGCGCGCAATCGAAGCAGCACAGGCCGCTTGCCCCACCTTGTTGCAGCCACTGGGCACCATTGAATGGCACGGCCTGCACAATGTGGTCGGGTTGGACGCTGTCAAAGCACACCTGCTGTGCATCGCAGCGGCACAGCGCGGCGGCGGCCTCGTTGCCCCGCCCCTGTTCGGCGGCATGGGTGGCTTGGACCAGCCGTACACATTTGTGATCGAACCGGAAGACACCTTTCAAACCGTGCTGGTGCGCGGCTGGCTCGAACGGTTGTGCTGGGAGGCGGTGCGCCAGGGCTTTCGCGCGATGATTTTTCTGACCGGGCATTACGGCGCGGTGCAGCAAGTCGTCGTGCGCGAGACGGCCGTGCGCATGACGCGCCTGCTGGGCGTGCCGATTCTGGGCATTCCGGAATATTTCCTGGCGCTCGATGCCGGCTATATCGGCGACCACGCCGGCTGGGGCGAGACATCATTGATGCTGCACTTGGCGCCGGACAGTGTCGACCAAAGCCAGTTGGGCGAGCCGCCGCACAAGGGCGTGGGCGGGCGCGACCCGCGCGAGGCAACCGCCGCGGACGGTAAACGCATCGCGGAAGTGATCATCACACGCCTGGCCGACTTGGCGCGCCAAATGCCGACCTGGGACGCGGACACCTGCCGGCGTTTTGCCGATGCCGAAGCGGCACTGCTCAGCCGCCAGCTCACCTTGGCCGCGTCCGAAAAGTTAATTTGGGCCGGCTGGCGCAACATTGGCGCGGGTGCGCTCCATCCTTATGGCGCCTTGCTGGTCGAACGCAAGTTTGACGAGATCACCGCCCTCGCGGAAAAATTATGACCACGCGCCAATCTCTGGCCGCATGGATTGTGTTCGGGCTTGTGACGCCACAATTATTTGCCCACGGCGTGCATCTGCCCGCGCCCACGGTCGCGGATGCGCGCGCGATGCAACCGCCCATCCCCGGCTCGCTCGAGCTGGGCCGCGCACTGCACGAGCACCTGCGCCTGCGCCTGGACGCGGCGCAACTCGTCCGCCTCGATGCCATCGGGCAGAATCTGCTCTTCATCGACCAGATCAGCGGCAACGTCATTCCCGACGCGGATCCGGCATTGACCAATTTCTATCGCTGGCGCCTCGAAACAAATGTCATTGCCTTGCTCGAGTCGCTGCCAGATCTGATCACCCTGGATTTCCGCCCGGGCGCGCCGGTGCGCGACATGATGACGCCCATCGCGCTGGATCAGCAGTTTAACCTGCTCGTGTTAAAAGTCATCACCGGCACGGGCGCGGTGCATTGCAGCGTCCAAGACGTGGATATGCAGGCGGAATATGACACGGCCATTGAGTTTCCGGGCGGCGCCGAAAAACATGCGGTGGACATCTATTCGAATGCCACGACCTATCTGCTCTTGAAATTGCAGCAGGTGTCACCCGGTGAAACCTTGACGCATCTGGCATTCCGCAACCACGGCGAGAAGCAACCCTATTTGTGGTCCAGCCTGCGCTGGTTGTCAACACCATTTGGCAATGCGGGCATCACGGTCAATGACGAAACAGGCCAGCCCACGCCGGTGCTGATGCGGTTGACCAGTGCGCGCGGCCAGCGGCTGTGGGAGCCGCCGAATGCCGTGAACCTGCGCCCGTTGATGAATGACGTGGCGCCCTTGCCGCCGGCCGGCCCGGGACGCGGCCTGCCAATCTACATGCCCGGCGGCTGGGCCGGTTATTACTGGGTTGTGCCCGGCCCGTTTGAGATGGCGCTGCCCGAGGGCGACTGGGAGGTACGCCTGTTGCACGGCTTGGAATACGCGCCGCGGCAGGCGACGTTCAGCATTCGTTCCGGCGCATGGACACGCGTCACCTATCCATTGCAGCGCTGGGTGGACATGCCGGCCCGCGGCTGGATTTCCGGTGACGAACACATTCACGCGCGCTTGATGAGCAGCGACGATGCCGCCCGGCTGATCACCGCGACGTGCGCCGCCGATATTCATGTCGGCAATATTCTCGAGATGGGCTCGTGGATGCGCAGCTTTTATCCGCAGCGCGGCTTCGGCCGGGATTTCCGCGTGCAGCGCGGCGACCACTGGCTGGTGCCGGGCATTGAAGACCCGCGCGGCCTCCTGGGCCACGCCATCGGCCTGAATCTGGCCGCGCGCGTGCGCAGCCTGCAACACTACACTTTGCACGATTGGTGGGCCAATGAAATTCACAAGCAGGGCGGCCTGTACGGCCACACGCATGTCGGCGAGCAAGCCCTGATGGTCGAGCGCGAAGTCGCCCTGTTCACCCCGATGGGCATTGTCGATTTCAACAGCATGCTGCAGAACCGGCTGGGCACGACCTTGATCTACGACATGCTCAACCTTGGCTTTCCCATGACCTGCAGCGCCGGCAGCGACACGCCCTACGGCAGCATGCTGGGCTGCGTGCGCATGTACGCCTACTGCGGCACCAACGCGCCGTGGACGCCGGACCGCTATTTCGACGCAATCAAGCGCGGCACTACGTTTGTCAGCACCGGGCCGATGCTCGAACTGCGCGTCGACGGCAGGTTGCCCGGCAGCACAATTGGCGTGACGACGAACCGGCCGATGCATGTCCGGGTGAAAGCCTATGGTCTGCGCGGCTTTTCGGCCCCGGCCGGGCTGCGCCTGGTGCAACTGGGCAACGTCATCGCGCAAGTGTCCGTGACCAATGATGCGCAGGATGAACTTGCGCTGGAGCTTGATGTGGACAGCGGCTACGGTTTCTGGCTGGCAGCGCACGCCTTTGGCCGCAATGGCTCCGAGGCGCACACATCGCCGGTGTACGTGGTGCGCGATGGCTTCCGCTTCTGGAATGTGGCCGAGGCCGCACGCTTGTTGAAAAAACAATTGGCCGTGCTGGATGACCTTGAAGCAGCGGTGGCCGAGTGCGTGCGCCTGCGCGCCGCGAACCCGCAATCACTGGATTTCTGGAGCCGCTGGCCGGCCGAGCAGCAGGCCGAGATGCAAGCGCGCATCACCCGCGTGCGGGGCATCTATGAAACGTTGGCCACCACCTTGGCAACAGAACAAAAGCAGCGGTTGGGCACGTCGTCAGCCGGGCCGCAACGGTAGAACAAGATGCTGCGCTTCAAGGTGGGAGAGGGCTGCTTGGAGTCCCGCCATGGCGCGGATCCCGCCAGCGGCGGCGATTCCACCCGGCGAATGCTGCAGCGGCAGATGCGCGGCGCGGAGGCCGCTCCCACTTTCCAGCATATGGCTCCCTTGGGCGGAAGGCCAGACTGCGAGACCCAACGTGAATAACCATGCACAAAGGAGAGCTGCATGAGCGCATACACAAAATTACTGGACCACATTAACGCGTTGACGATCATTGACACGCACGAGCACTTGGTGCCGGCGGACGAGCGGCCGTGGGGCCTGGACGTGCTGGCCGAATGGCTGCAGCATTATTTTTCGTGCGACTTGATCTCGGCCGGGATGAGCGAGAGCGAGCTGCAAGCCGTGCGCGATCCGCAGCGCAGCATTACCGAGCGCTGGCGCATTGCCGCGCCGTACTGGCACGCGGCCGAAAGCACGGGCTATGGGCGCTCGCTCGCATTGGCGGCGCGCGATTTGTACGGCATCGCCGCGATCAACGCCGGCACGATCGAGCGACTGAACGAGGCCTTCAAAGCCGCGCACACGCAGCCGGGGCATGCGCGCGTGGTGCTGCGCGAAAAATCAAAAGTGGCGCTGATCATTCGCGACACCATGCCCGTCCCCTATCGCGAAACAGATGACCTGCTGGTCTACAACATGCACACCGAGAACTTCACTTCCCCGGCGCATTACAGCCAGATGCGCGCGTTGGGCGCCGAGGTGGGCGTGGAAATCCACACCTTGAACGATTGGATGGACGCCGTCCGCCGCCAGATGGAAAAATATCTCAACGGGCAGACGCGCGTGGTCTGTCTCAAGTGCAGCCTGGCCTATCACCGCAGTTTGCGCTTTGACAAGGTGACCTATGCCGATGCCGAACGCGCCTTCAATGAATTCTTCGCCGACTGTAATCTGCCGGACTGGCGCCCGCCGCGCAAAGCCGCCAAGGCGCTCAGCGATTGGATGATGCACTTCACCTGCCGCGTCGCGGATGACCATAAATTGGTGTACCAGATTCACACCGGCTTGCAGGAAGGCAACGGCAATGTGATTTACGATTCGAATCCGACCTTGCTGACCAATTTGTTTTTGGAATATCGCAATGCGCGCTTCGACCTGTTCCACATGGGCTATCCGTATGTGATGGAAGTCGGCAACCTGGCCAAAAATTTCCGCAATGTGTTTATCGACATGTGCTGGGGCCATATTGTCAGTCCGGAGGCGGCGCGGCGCGCGCTGGTCGAATGGCTCGACGCCGTGCCGGCCAACAAGATCAGCGCGTTCGGCGGCGATTACTGCTTTGTCGACGGCATTTATGGGCATCAACTGCTGGCGCGCCAAAACGTGGCGGCGGCCCTGGCGCAGAAAGTAAGCGACGGCTCGCTCTCGCCCGCCCGCGCCGAGGAAATCGCCACCTGGGTGTTCATCGACAATCCCAAACAATTGTTCGGGCTGGCCCGCTTCCTGGACGCTGCGCCGGCTTCACCCGCACCACGCTAGTCCCGATGCGCACTTTCTGCATCTTGCTGCTGATCACGTTCACCGCCAGCACTGCCATGCCAAACATTGCCGTCACGATTACCAGCAATGAACTCGTTGCGACGCCGGTCAGCCCGCTGATCTACGGCCATTTTATCGAGCTCGGTTTTGGCCGGCAAGTTGAAGGGCTCTGGGCCGAGATGCTGTTCAATCGCAGCTTCGAGCCGGTCAAACCCTACACGGGCATTCATTGGCACTGGCTGCAGCGCACGCCGCAGAGCGACTTGGCCAGCGAGGATTGGTGGCACTCGGGCTATGAAGAGCCGCCGTGGTATCTGGCGCCGGGCAATCCCCAGGCGCACTGGCAAACGGTCGAGGCAACCGCGTTTCGGCGCGGCATGTGGGGCGGCTGGCTTAATAACGAAAGCACCGATCACTGGGCGGCCGTCGCCCAGAACGGCCTGTGGCTGCGCGCCGGCGAGCGCTATCAGTTCCGCGCCGATTTGCGCACGCCAAAAGAAATGTGGGACATGGGCACCCATGACTGTGTGATTGATGTCGAACTGCGACTCTATCGCGAAGGCGATTGGCAAACACCACTCGTCACGCACACCATCCATAAGGTCACCAGCGAGTACCAGCCGTTTGCCTGCGAACTGTTGAACCCTACCTACACGGGCCGGGCAGTGCTCAGTCTGTGGATTCCGCCCCGCGCGCATCTCAACCTGGATGATTGCTCATTGATGCCGGCGACGAACATCAAAGGCTGGCGCAAAGAGGCCGTGGCCCGGGCGCAACAAGTGCAGCCGCGCATAGTGCGCTGGCCGGGCGGCTGCTTCGCGTCGTTCTACAACTGGCGCGATGGCATTGGCCTGCACCAGGATCGACATCCCAAGCCCAGCATCTTCTGGGGCGGTCTGAATGAGAATGACGTTGGCACGCTCAAATATATCCAATTCTGCCAGTTGGTGAATGCACTGCCGTTCATGTGCGTCAACATGATGACCGGCACAGCCCAGGACGCGGCTGACTGGGTGGCCTACTGCAACGCGCCGGCGACAAATTCGCTGGGTGCATTGCGCGCCCGTGATGGCAGCGCGGCACCCCTCGACGTCACCGTGTGGGAACTCGACAATGAGACGTACCGCAAGTTTGGCCCGCGTGAATATGCCGCGCGCTGCGTCGTATTCTCGCGCGCCATGAAAGCGGTTGACCCGCGCGTCAAGACCGTGATGGTGGGCTATGGCCCGTATCACGCCTGCCTGCGCGAAATGCTGGCCATCGCCGGCAAAGATATTGATTACGTCACCGATCGCGACACGACTGACGAAGGATTGCGCGCCGATCTCGCCATCTTAAGTGAATACAACCGCGCCCACGGCACCGCCGTCAAACTCTGCAACACCGAGTGGCTGGCCCAAATGAGCGACGTGCCGGCCAAGCCTGATGCGTACAACATCCAACCCCAGTCGCCCGAGAACACCATGCAGAACCGCCAGATTCGCTGGCGCTATGCCATGAATGCCGCCAACACGCTGCTGATGTTCCAGCGTTTGGGCGGCGAATTTGCCTGGGCTAATTTCAATAATTTTGCCAATACCTGGGGACAAAACGTTTTGGAATGCCCCAAAGAAGGCGTGTTCTTGAGCGCCGCCGGCCGCGTGTTCGAGTTGCTGTCGGCCTGTGGCGCGGCCTGGCCGCTGGGCATCACGGTGACGCCGTCCGCCGCCGATGTCGTCTGCCAGGCCGCGTGGGACATGGAACGCCGCCGGCTGGTGATCGTGGTGCTGAATTACCGCGCCAGTGCCGTGCCACTGGCCTGCAATCTCAGCGCCGCAGGACGCACGTTCACCACGGCGGCCATCAGCGAAGTAAACGCCGCCTCGTTGACGGCCCACAATACCGTGCAACAGCCGGACGCCATCCGGCGCAATGACCGCACGCAAACACTGGCGGGCGCGCCAACACTGGAAGTGACCGCGCCGCCGTATGCACTCATGGTGATCACATGCCAGTAAGCGCACTGCAAAAGAACGCGGGAGCCATGCTCTGCCTAACGATGGCGGCCGTGGCGCCCATGCTATCATTTGCCACAGGAACTGTGGCTTCAACCCAAACGAGTGGAAGAAAACCCATGAACCAGCCGGTGGTCATTTCGATCTATCAAGGCGCATGTCAGGAAGGTGATTTCAGCACAAATCTGGCGACCGTGCGCGCCGTGGTCGGCGAGGCGCAGACGCGCGGCAGCCATTTCATCGCCTTCCCCGAAACATTCCTGTCGGGCTACGAGAGCCGCGCGGCGGTGCAGCGCGGCGCGCGCCCGCTCGACGACCCGGCGCTGCAGGCCTTCATCGCCGAGTCGGCCGCGCACGACATGGTCGTGCTGGTCGGCTTGGCACGCGTGGCCGGCACACAATTGTTCAACTCGGTGCTGGTCATTCAGCACGGCGCGCTGCTGGGCATCTATGACAAGATCATGCTGACGCCCGGCGACCGCGACAGCCTCGGCTTTGCACCCGGCAAAACCGTGCCGGTCTATGAGGCGCACGGCATCCGCTTTGCCGTGAACATCTGCGCCGACACGTCCTATCCCTTCCCCGCCTTGGCCGCCAAGTTGCAAGGCGCGCAACTTTTGTTCACGCCACACAACAACGAGATCGTCGACTTCGCCGCCGATGACCATCGCCGCTGGGTGCGCAACTGCCACATCGGCCTGGCGTGCCAATTGCAATTGGCGGTGGCGCGCGCCAACAATGTCAAGTCCGACCGGCCCGGCCAGATTGGCTATGGCGACAGTTTTATCCTCAATCCGCAAGGCACGCCGCTGGCCGAGGCAAAATTGTTCAAGACGGAATTGCTCACCGCCACGCTGACGCCGGAGATGTTTGGCGCGCCCTGTGTGTGGGGCAACATCTACGAAACACCGGCCTGGCTGCGCACGCAGGTGGCCCGCCAGTTGACCGAGTTCCGCACGCCAACCGACGAAGCCGAACTGCGCTATTGGCTGGAAAACATGGCGGTGTATCACCGCTTCACGCCCGATGAAATCAGCATGGCCACCGGGCTGACGCCGGACGAGGCGGTCGCCGCGCTGCGCCGATTCGGCCTGATGGGCAAGGCGCCCGCACCACGCGCAGCCGGCGCGCCCCTGCGCGTCTTGCCCTATCCCGGCGGGCGGCATCCGCGCGCCGGCTTCTTCGAGGGCGCCGTCATGCCGCAGCGCGAGACGAAGATCAGCGTCTTCACCCCGTGGGACGATGCCAGTTACGTGGTCGTCGATGTGCCCGAAGCCATTTTTTCAAATCTGGAACTGCTCTATCTGGCGCACGAGGATGCAAATGTCAAGTCCGTCTGGGCCGCGCAGGGCATCCCGCTGCCGCGCTTGGAATGGCAGCGCAACGCGGATGGCACCCTCACCAGCGAACGCACGCTGCCCAATGGCGTTGCGTTCGGCGCGCGCGTCACGCCGGGAACGAACGAGGTGCACATGGAACTCTGGCTGCGCAACGGCACGGCCGCGCCGCTGACTGGCCTGCGCGTGCAGAACTGCGTCATGCTGCGCGGCGCGGCCGGCTTCGACCGCCAGACCAACAGCAACAAAGTGGTGCGGCCGCCGGTGGTGGCGGCACAATCCGCCGATGGCACGCACTGGATCATCACCGCCTGGTCGCACTGCCAGCGCTGCTGGTGCAATCCGCCCTTGCCCTGCCTCCATTCCGATCCGCAATTTCCCGACTGCCAGCCGGGTGAAACGGTGCGCGTGCAAGGCGTGCTGGCGTTTGTCGAGGGCAAAGACGCCACGGCCGAGATGCAACGGCTGGGCACGCTGGTTGCAGAATGACACTACAGCGTGTGACAGCAGCTCTGCTGGCCATAGGTTTGACCATGCTGCCCGGGGCCAGTGCTGCTGGTGCAGTGCCGGCCGTGCGGGCGCACGCGACCAACGGCACCGTGCGCATCGCCTTGCTGCAGATGGCCGCGCACGGGACGAATCAAGCGGCCAATGGCGTGACGGCCGCGGCATTTTGCCGCCGCGCCGCCGCAGCTGGCGCCGATCTCGCGGTCATGCCCGAAATGTGGAACATCGGCTATGCCGGCTTCTTCACGCAAGATTATAATGTGAAAACGCAGTGGCAGGCACAGGCCGTTGCGCGCGACAGCACCTTTGTCAATCGTTTCCGCAGCTTGGCGCGCGAACTGGACATGGCGATCGCCGTGACCTACTTGGAACAATGGCCGGGCGCGCCCCGCAACGCCGTCACCCTGATAGACCGGCATGGCACCGATGTGTTCACGTACGCCAAGATGCACACTTGCGATTTTGCCGCGTTCGAGGCCGCCACCACGCCGGGCGAGGACGTCTATGCCGCGCCACTGGACACGCACGCGGGGCCGGTCCAGGTCGGCGCCATGATCTGCTTCGACCGCGAGTTTCCCGAGACCGCGCGCCTGCTCATGCTCAAGGAAGCGGAACTGGTCATCGTGCCAAACGCATGCCTGTTGGACGACATTCGGCTGGCGCAATTCCAAACGCGCGCGGTCGAGAATGCAATGGTGATGGCGATGGCCAATTATCCCGCGCCGATGTGCGGCGGACGTTCCGTGGCGTACATGGTGGACGGCACGCAACTGGCGTGTGCCGGCGCCGCTGAGGACATCCTCTTTGTGGATGTGCCGCTGGCACAGGTGCGCGCATTCCGCGCCACCACCCTGTGGGGCAATGCCTTCCGCCGGCCCCACCGCTATCGCGCCTTGGCCACGCCCCATGTGCTTGACGTCTTTGTGCGCACCAATGCCTTCGGCGCACCGTTTCACGCTGACAAACGTTAAGCACTTCACCGCCACGGATAATGAGCCGGCGCGCTGGCGCGCGCCGCGGCGTAACCGCGTGGTCGCACTGCCAGCGCTGCTGGTGCAATCCGCCCTTGCCCTGCATGCATTCCGACCCGCAAGTCCCCGACGGTCAGCCGGGCGCAACGACTGCTGGATGCTGCAAACTGCAAACTTCTGCCGCGCATTTAGCCACAGACGCACGCAGATGCTCGCAGATTGCAGATGAACAAAATCGCTTTTGATCTGTTGTGTGTCTGCCGCAGCATCGGTGAGCATCGGCGGACATCTGTGGCCAATCCCCCGTACGCCCCGCGCTCCGTGCGGGGCATGCCGCCGCAGCATTGCCTCTCACAAAGCCACGCAGACACGCAGGCTGGCAAGGGTGTTCGGTATTCAGTAATCGGTATTCGGTGATCAAAAGGATACATAACGACTGCTGGATGCTGCACCTTAATTTGTTTCGTTGCGAAAAAAATTAACATGCAACAGCGCGTTTTGCTACAATATCTGCATGAGCTTTTCTTCCGATCTGCTTGAGCGGCCGGCGGCGGTGATCACGCGCCTGTTCCATGCCCACGACCAGGTGGTGCTGCATCCGGATGTCTATTTCCCGGACGCATGCAAGGCCGGCGTTTTCATACCCAGCGCGGCGGGCCAAGGCCCGGCCGATACGCCGGACGAGATCTACAACAGCAACGCCCTCGTGCCCGACCCCGACCTGCTCTTTGAAGTGCTGATGGCCGGCCGTTCCACATGGCAGTCGGGCGACCAGTTTATCCGCCGCAACTCGCACACCTTTTCGGTTGAGCTGGTCACGCACGGCCAGGGCGAGCTGGTGGTCGGCCGCAAGCACTTTGCGTTGCAGCCTGGCGATGTCTTCGTCTTGCATCCGCACGAGCGCCATGTCTACCGCGCCTGTTCGCCGGAGCCCTTCCGCAAACTGTTTCTGGTGTTTGACATCGTGGCCGAGGTGCATCACCGCGCGCTCGAACTCACCGGCCTGCAAAAAGTCTCGCGCGTGCGCCTGACGCCCGCAACCACGCCCCACGTGCAGGCCCTGATGGAGCGCATCATCAGCGCCCTGCGCGATGCGCCGGCGGACGCCATGCAGCGCGCGTCGCTGGCCGCCTATGAACTCATTATCCTGCTGGGCCGCGCCGTCCGGCGCCATGAGGATCGCCAGCAAATCGCGCGGCAGATCGAAGCGGTCGTACAGCATGTGCTCGACCATCTGCATGAGCCGCTCAAGGTCGCCCAGCTCGCGCGCGTGGTGCACACCTCGCCCGACTACCTCAATCGCTTGTTCATCAAGCATCTCGGATTGCACGCGCACGAATGGCTGGTCAAGTTGCGCATGCGCGTCGCCGCGGAAATGCTGTGCAAGACACCCTGGAAAGTGCACGAGGTCGCCGAACAAGTCGGGTACGAAGATGCCCACACCTTCACGCGCACCTTCAAGCACGTCGCCGGCGTGACGCCCAAGGCCTATCGCCTGCGCGCCTGGAAGACCCGCTGAATTGAACGGGAAAGCTGGAAGGATGGGTCAGGGCAGCGCCGGCGGCGGCATGCCCCGCGCGGTGCGCGTGGCGTACGGGGGATGGGCCACAGATGCCCGCCGATGCTCACCGATGCTGCGGCAGACACACAAAAGATCAAAAGCAATTTTGCTCATAAGCAGTCTGCGAGCATCTGCGTGCGTCTGTGGCTAAATGCGCGGCTTTCGTGTTTTTGTGGCGAAAAGCGCTGCAACCGCCGCGCCGGCTTGGATGGCCGCCCCCTTAATTTCCCGCGCGGCGCGGGAAATTACCCATGTCGGAAAACGGCATGCAAAATGGCCGGTCCAACCAACAAACCCGCTGTTTCCGGTCGGATTTTGCTATTTACTTTTGCCCGAGTCGTGTGGTATAGTGTTCCCATAACATAACCGCGCCATTGGCAGGCACCCTGTGGCGCATGCTAACCAAACTCAATCAACCAAGTCTACAGGAGCGCAGCATGAACAAGATCAAAGTCACACTGTTGGCAACTGCCATAGTCGGTTTGCTGGCCGGCCCGGCATGGTGCGGCATCATTGCGTTTGACGACTATGCCGTCACGCTTGAGGGCGGCGCGACCGGCGCGCTGAATGCCGAGACCAATGGTTTGGCATGGAGAACAGGCTACGAAGTGCAATCCCCACCCCAAGCTGGATACCTCATCACCAATGAGCCGCCACTGGGCTATAACACGCCGACCCAGATTTTGCTCACCAATGGCAGCTTCGCTTCGGGCGGCAGCGCTTGGACAGCATCGGGCCGGCAGTTTAATACGGGCAACGAATGGGATCCCAACAGCGGCGCGCCCTCGCTAACCAGTGTAATCAAGAGAATCTCCAACGAACCCGTCGGGGCTTTTATTGGCGCGGATGGCGCGAATATTTGGATCAGCTTCCTGGCGCGCAATAACGCCGGCAGCGACTACAATATCAGTTTGAACTCGGGTGAATATGGCTGGTATGCTCGCGAAGACAATGCCCCACGGCCGTTTGTGAAATTGCGCGTCAGCAGTGGCCAGTGGGCGCTTGAGGGCAAAGGTACCAACGCGGGCAACACGCTGGTCTCGACCGGCATCTCGCGCACGCTCGGGGACGCCTATCTGATGGTTCTGAACATGGCGTTCACAGACGGCAATGATGTCACCAAACTCTATGTGAATCCGAGTTCGTTGG
>JAPLST010000169.1 GCA_026398485.1 bacterium | reverse complement strand
GCGCGCAGGATTCCCGCCCGCCACACAATTTTCCGGTATGGAATGCGTGACGATGCTGCCGGCTGCAATGACGCTGTTGCGCCCGATCCGCACGCCTTTCAAGACGATCGTATTCATACCGATCCAGACATTGTCTTCAATCACCACCGGGGCACACCCGATTGCGTCCCGCGCCGTGACGGCCCGCCGCCGCGCCGGCGCCACCGCATGAAAATCGTAATCCGTGATAACCACATTGGCGCCGATCAGGCATGCGCGCCCAATGCGCACTGAGCGCGCGGCGCAGACGGTGGCGCCGCTCAAGCCACACTCATCGTCAATGCTGATTTCGGCGTCGGCAAAGAGCGTGCGCAGAATGACCGGGTGATTGACGCCGACCGGGTTCCAGCGCGCGCTCGAGCAGAGCGCCACGCGGCGCCCCAAGTGAATCGTACTGCCCGGGGCGCGGGTCACCAGCGGCATGCCGAACAAGCGCAGGGCCGCGCCGCCACGCACACCGTGCCAGCGCAGGCGCCGCAGCCCATACCACGAATAGAGTGTCCGGCCGAGTCCCATGGTTATGGTATCGGCGAAAGCCCGGTTTGGATGGCAATGTTGGTCCAGCTGCGCCACCAGGCCGGGGTGCCGCGCAACTGGGTGCTCAAGGCCGGATTGCGCGTCATCCATTGCTTGGCCGTGGTCACGACCGCGCGCGTCTCCGCCGTGACGCGGGCGGCATGCACGACCTCCGCATAGCGCACCAAGGCGCGGGCATCATTGGTGCCACACATATAGAAATACATGCGGGCCGTGTCGGCATACAATTGCGGCTGCCGGGTGGCGGCGCTGAGATCGAGTACCATATTGAACGAATAAGCCGGTGATTGCACGGTCGCGCGCGTGTCCAGTTGAAAATGGAGCAGCGCCTCGTTGGTGTGGCCGATGGCCAGCAAGAGGCCGCCAAAATAGCGGCGGGTGCGCGATTCCCAGAGTGGATCGGGCGATTCGTTGAGCAAGGCCAGAATATCCTGGTATTGCACTTTGGCCTTGGCCGGTTCGCCGCGCCGTTCATAGGCCATGGCCGAATTGAACAGGGCTTCATACATGGGGATGCCAAAGGTGCTCAGATGCACCATGTTGGCCTTCTTGTTGAAGTCAATGGCGCGGGCATAGTCATGGTAATCACTGAAATACAGTTCGGCGGTGCGGCGCTGCAGATACGGATCGTCGGGGAAGCGCAGTGCGCCGCTTTCATAGGTTTGCAAAGCATTGGTGACGTCGCCGTAGCGGCGGTAGATCTGGCCCAATTCCATGTAAAACTTCGGGCTCAGCCCGGCTTCGCTGACGCGCCGCACTTGTTCCAGCAGGGCGGCCTGCGCTATAAAATAGTTGGTCGTGCCCTTGACCCCTTCTTTGATCGAGCAATAGACCGGAAACGTGAGTGGAATGGTGACATACTCCGCGGCCAGCTGGGGCGCGAACAGCTCCGGCGGCTGCATCTGCCAATCGCCGCGCGGGTCGACCAGCATGACCCAGACCCGCTGATGTTTCGCGCGCAGTTGCGCAAAGCGTGCCGGCTGTTCTGCCATGGGCGCCAAGAGCGGCACAAGGGTGTTGTTGCCGGCCACCAGAAAGACGGTGTACGCGCCATCCTTGCGCATCACCACCAGGACATCGTCGCGGGCCACCAGCCGCAGCATTGTCTGCAGCACCGGGTCCATGCGCTGCAGCACATCCGCGCTGGCCGCGTAGTCGAACGGCACCGGTGTCAGCCACGCCAAGCTGCGCTGCATCACCGCCGACAGGGTTGAAAAATCCGCCGGCGCGGACCGCGCCCCACCCCACAGCACCAGCAGCGCCAACCAGCATGCGCGCCCGGGCCGGGTCTTGTGCCATCTTATCATAGTGTTACTCCACCACATACGGGCGAATACTGACGTGATACAACTCGACCGCGCGCCAAGCCTGCATGACCCGGCGCGGCAAGGCGTTCGACGGATAGCGCGCCGCCAGGCAATCCAGCAGCAAGCCGGTTTCCTCGGCATCCGCGCGCGTGCAGAACAGGTAACCCAGATCCAGGTAATTATCAACATAATCGGGATTGG
>JAPLST010000275.1 GCA_026398485.1 bacterium | reverse complement strand
TCGCGGCACTTGACGGCGAAATGATATTGCTGGACGGCACCTTTTACCAAGCGCGCGCCGACGGGAAACTATACCAGCCGGCGCTGACCGAACGGACGCCGTTCGCATGCGTCACGACCTTTGTCGCCGATCACCGGGAAGTGCTCACAACGCCCATGAATCTCACTGCGCTGGAAGCCAAAATCGATGCCCTTGTTCCCCAGCAGAATAAGTTTTGTGCAGTCATCGTGCGCGGGGAATTCAGCCAGGTGCGGGTGCGCAGCGTGCCGGCCCAGAAAAAACCGTATCAGCCCTTGCTCGAAGTGACCAAGAACCAGGCCGTCTTTACGCTGACGAACGTGCATGGCGCATTACTTGGCTTTCGCGCCCCGGCCTTTGTGAAAGGCGTGAACATACCGGGCTACCATGTGCATTTTCTGGCCGATGATCATTCGGGTGGCGGGCACGTCCTTGAGTGTGCCATGACCAGCGGCATGTTGGAAATGGATACCGTGCATGAGTGGCTGAACATCTATCTTCCGACCGATAGCGTGGCGTTTGCCACGGCGGATCTGCAACAAAACCGGGCAATGGAGCTGCAGAAGGTGGAGAAGCAATAGGACGTATAAGACCAACAGGACATATTCCCATGAGTACACCAGAGAAACCAGGATTTATTCCGCCGCACGGCCATTACCAAGCGCTGCTGTCGTATCAGAAATCGGAAGTGGTCTATGACATCACTTTTTATTTTAGTCACAACTTTCTGGCCAGAGGTGACCGTACCATTGACCAAATGATACAGGCGGCCCGCTCTGGGAAACAAAACATTGTGGAAGGCAGCAAGGCATCCGGCACCTCCAAGGAAATGGAGATCAAGTTGACCAACGTGGCCCGCGCCAGCTTGGAAGAACTATTGATGGATTTCCGCGACTTTTTGCGCGTGCGTGGCCTTCGGTTATGGGCAAAAGATTCGAAGGAGGCGCGCTTTGTTCGCAAGCTTGGCAATAAGTCCCATGTGACCTATGAGACCTATCGCGAATTTGTGGAAACGCGCTCGGCCGAAGTGGTGGCCAATATTGCTATCTGCCTGATCCATCAAACCAACTACCTGTTGGATCAGCAAATCCGCCGTTTGGAGCAGGATTTTCTCAACGAAGGCGGGCTGCGGGAGCGCATGACCGCGCCCGCTTACAGTACAGAACTACGCCAGATACGGATACTCGCGCATGAGCGTGTTCAGCAGTGCCAGTGCAGCCGACACGGCCGCGTCGGCCGGCGCGGCTGAAGCGCAATGCCACTGGCCGTCGCCATTACTGCGCGTGTCATAAACAACGTTGGCGACGCGCAAGCGGACGACGCCAGCCTCATTGGGTTTCAATAAACAGCCGTTGGCGGTGCTGGCCTCGAATGCGGCGTCCGACCAGAACACGGTGAATTTGTCTTTATAGGGCGCGCCGTCATACGGGCAGAACGTCGCACAGTTGCCACACTCATTGCACCAGCCGTCCAGATGCACAATCTGGGCGCGGTTCTTGAATTGCGAGTGCTGCACGCGCACAGCGATATTTGCGCGATTGGGACAGACCTCGACGCATTTGTCACAGACCATGTCGCACAACAGGCAGCGCTTGGCTTCCTGAACGCCGTCCTCGTCGTGCGTCGCGTGCAGAATGCGTTTGGCGTGCAGCACGTCGCGCACGAGGGCATCCTGGTCATGCGCCGGCGCGGCCGCGACTAGTATCGGCACACGGGCGCCAGTGGCTTGCACAATATTGTCGGCGATCATGCGCGCGTCGGCAATGGCGCGGACGACCGTCGCCGGCCCGTGCAGCGCGTCGCCGCCAATGTACACGCGCGGCAGGCTGGTCTCGCCGGTGGCGGAATTGACCACGAGGCGTTCGCGCGCGTCGAGAGCCACGCCATTGCGCCGCAGATATTCGACGTCCACGGTTTCACCAATGGCGGCAATGACACTGTCAATGGCCAACTCCTCAAATTGATCCGGCACCGCCACGGGTGCGCGGCGGCCGCTCGCATCCGGCGCGCCCAAGGCCATCACTTGGCAGCGCAGCCGCCCGTCTTTGGAAAACTGCACCGGCAGACGCAGTTCTTTGACAATGACCCCGTCGCCGACGGCATTGTCGAATTCTTCGCGATCAGCCGGCATCTCCGCGATGGTGCGGCGATACAACAAATAGACCGACTCGACGCCCGGCATACGGACTGCCGCGCGCGCGCTGTCCATCGCGGAATTGCCGCCGCCGACCACGGCGACACGCCGACCAACTTCGAACCCGCTGGCATTGCCGCGGCAGTGCCAGAGGAACTCGAGCGCGTGGATCACGCGCGGATTGTCGCCCGTGAGTGGCAGGGCGCGCGAACAGCCGGCCCCGATTGCCAGCACCACATAGGCAAAACCTTCTTGCTGCAAGCGCGCGACTTGCAGTTCGTCCTGCACGTTGCGCTGAATGGTGACGCCCATGCGACTGAGGAGATCGAGATCGTGGTCAATCGCGGCTTGCGGCAGGCGGAAGTTTGGAATGGCATTCTGCACAACACCGCCGGCTGCCGGTGCTTTTTCAAATATTTGCACATTGAAACCGGCGCGCGCCAGAAACGCGGCGGTGGCCAGACCGCACGGACCGGCGCCGATGATGGCCACGCGTGGCAGCGCCGCATTGCGCTGCTGCCGCACGTGTTGCGCGAACTTGTCAAAGCCGCGCGTGGCGGCAATGCGTTTCAGATCGCGAATCTCGACCGGCGCCTCGTAATCGCCGCGCGTGCAGTTGCTCATGCAGGCGTGGTCGCAAATATGGCCGGTGATATTCGGCAGCGGATTTTTCTCATAAATCACGGCGAGCGCCTCGGCATAACGCCGCGCCCGCACTAAGCGCGCATATTCCGGCACGTCCTGCTCAATCGGGCAGGCGGACCGGCACGGCGCGGTGTAACAATCAAACAAGGGCAGTGCGCGCGGCACCTGCACGGCGTCGAAGCCGCGACTTGATTTTTGATAAGCCGCGTCGGACAGCGCCGCCTCGGCCAGTTGCTCGAGGGCGGCAGCGTCCACGCGCTCGCGTGTTTGCCAGCGCGGTCGCGCCGCCTCGAGCGCCGCGGCCATTTGCGTCAGACGATAATAGCCGCCCGGCTTAAGCAAATCCGTGGCCAGCGTGACAGGCTGTGCGCCGGCGCAGACCAGCTCAACCAGATTGCCCAGGTGGGCGCCGCCGGAAAATGAGATCGGCAACCGACCATCAAAAACACGCGCCAGCTGCGCCGCCAGCCGCACGGTCAAGGGATACAGCGCGCGGCCGGACAAATACATTTCCTCGCCGGGCAGCACGCCGCGCGTGTTGCGCACCGCCAAGGTATTCGACAATTTCACGCCAAACTGCCGGCCATGCTCGCGGGCAAAGGCCTGCAAACGCTGAACCATCGGCACGGCGTCGGCATATTGCATGTCATGCTCGAACGACGCCGGCTGCAAGGCCAGCGCGCCAAAGCCGCATTGCCGGAAAATGTCACGGACGGTTTCATAGCCGAGCAAGGTCGGATTGAGTTTGACATACACGTCGAGCTGCTTGTCCTGCAGCAGATAGCGGCAGATGTTTTCAATGTCGCGCGGCGGGCAGCCGTGCATGGTCGAGAGCGTGACCGACGGCGCGACTTGCGCGACGATGGCGTGCCGGGCCAACGCCGGCGTGTACAATGGATTGCGCGCGCAATCCATGGCCAGCGCGCAATACGCCGCAAAGCGTTCGTCGTGCCGGGCGTTTTTCAGCGTCTCAATGAAGGCATCCACCTTGGCCGACTTGAGGCCCTCAAGATTGTAGCCCACGCTCATGTTGAAAACAAACGGCCGGATTGCGTCGGTCCACAGACCCAGATGGCAGGCCAGCACATGCAGCGCGACCCATGCCTTGAGGTATTCATCGGCGGCGGCCGGGACGCTTAATTCACTCGACCATTCGGTGTTGTAGCCCTCGTCCTGCGCCTCGATGCATGGCTTGGCGATGTGCAAGTCATCCAGAATCTGCACGGTTTTCAATTCGAAAAAACGCGCGCCGCAGACAAACGCGGCCACGATGTTTTGCGCCAATTGCGTGTGCGGCCCGGCAGCAGGACCGAACGGCAGGGGTGGCGTGGCGGTGGCAGTGGGTGTGTGAAACATTGCGGCCGGCACGCCAAAGACACTGGAATGCCGGCGGTGTTCGCGTGCCATCCAGTTCAGTAACTCCGCAAAACAGGTTGGTTGCATCAGGTCGCTCATGCTCGTGCGCTCGGGAAAAAGGTGAGGTTATAACCCATGCGCGGCGCATGGGTTTTTAAAGTCGCCGGTGCGCCGGCGGTGCAGCAGTGCCCGACATGGAATGCAGCATCTTCCACGATCCCGCCAAGTGGCGGGATGGCCACATTTTGACTGCAACTGCGGCAAGGGAAGCTGCGCCTCCATCCGTGGCAGCACGGGTTCAGTTCTGCTCGACGCGCGGGCGGATGGCCTGCCAGTAGCGCACGGTGCCGTCCTGCAACACGGCCGTGATTGTCAGCACGCCGGTGTCGTCTTTCTTGCCGGGTACGGGAGTGATGTGCAGGGTGGCGCGCGTGCCGGCGTGATCCACGGCAATCGGCGAGAGCGTTTCATTGTCCGGCCATTGCCAGCGCCAATTGCAGCCCTCAACGGTGATGCGCGTGGCTTGTTGCGCAAGTTTTTCGTCCATCAGGCCGAGCACCCAATCGGGCTGTTGATCGACGCCCGCCTTGACGGAAAGGCCGACCATGTCGATGCCGTCGCTGTCGCGCCATTCGGCGGCACGCGCCCATTCGGCGCCATCCGCCAGCGCAGTCCATTGCAGCAAGGTGCCGTCCGGCAAGAAGGCCTCGACGTCGAACTCGGTGCCGGGTTTCACCAAAAATGGTTGCAGGAACAACGAAGCCGGCGCGCCGTTTTGGGCTTGCTGCACGGTCAGTGGTTCGGTCGTCTTGATGTCCTCGTCGGTTTCGCGCGGGAACAGCCACGTTTTGCCGCCGTTGGTGATCCGCCAGCGATACGGCTGCATGCCCGCCAGCTTCTCGTGCTGGAGGTCAATCTGCCAGGGCTTCATATCCATGGTGGGCGCGGGGCGCATGCCGATGTCCGACGCGGTCTGCTGGCCGCGCCAGGTGACCTTTTCGGCGCGCAATTGCTGCAAGCTCATCACGCCCCAATTCAGGACCGCGCCATTGGCCAGCACGGCCGAGACGTAGAAGATATCACCGGCGCGCTCCATGGCCGGCTCGAAATACAGGTCGGCGCCGGCGCCTTGCATGCGCGGGTGCAGCGCGCGGGTGGTGAAGTCAGTCTTTTTCTTGCCGGCCTCGACCGATTCCCAGACGCATTTCGCGCCGCGCACAACCCAGCGCACCGCACCGGCCAATTGCGGCGAGGCCACGCGCAAGTGCCAATCGCGCACGCCGTTGGCTTTGTCGCTTTCAAACATGCCGACATAATCCTGGTCGTCCTGGCCAAACCACTCACCGCCGCTTTCCCATTCGCTGCCCATGCCGATCACTTTCCAGAGCGCCCACGACTTGTCCGGTTTGACCAGGCGCACGAAGAATTCGTCACCGCCGGTGGCCAGCACCGGATTGATGTTGACGATCAGCCCGCCGTCGCGCGCCTCGGCCAGTGCCGGCGCCGGGGCATAGCCGGCGTCCGTGCTCCAGTAGTCAAAGCAGCCGGCGCGGCTGAGGCGATTGCCGACCGGCGAGTAGGGCAGCCAGACATCCACGCGCGCCGGTGCGACCTCGGCGAACGGATGGCTGATTTTGATCTGCCAATCGCGGATGCCATCGCTTTCGGCGCTTTTCTTGCCAAGCCGGTCGGTTGCGCCCTGGCCGAGCCAGGTTGCGCCCGGCAGCCATTGCGCGCCGTCGCCGAGCACTTTCCAGGTCAGCATCTTGCTGTCCGGCAACACGGCTTCCACTTCAAAAATATCGCCGGGCCATGCCAGCAATGGATCAAAGTACAGGTCAACTTGTGAACCTGATTGTTTGACCGCCACATCTGAATTCCAGACATTAAAGCCTTTGTCATGGGGAAAGTGCCATTGACCGAGATCGACCATTGAATACCACAGGCCGCCGCGCACGCGCCATGCCGCCGGTGTGTCGCTCTGCACTTGAATGTGCCAGTCGTTGATGCCGTTGGCCACGGCCGTGGTGGTGCCGGTGCCGACCATGTCTTCCGAGGGCGGAATCCACAAGGCGCGCTCGGCGCACCAGCCGCATGTGGTGATGAACGCAAGCAACAGCAAGTGGCGTATGACGATGTGCATGACAGGGCTCCTGTGGTACGGACGTGAATTAATTGCAGGGCGGGCCGGGCATGAGCGGCGTCGCACTGCCGTGAACTACTCCTTTACAACCAAGCAAGGCATCGGCGACGGCGCGCACATGCGGCGCCATGCCGTGTAAAATCAAGACGCGCACGGTATACTGGTCGTGCACATAATAGCTGGTGTCGCCGACGACATAGGCGCGCTGGCGCGTCAGCACGGCCTGCAGCGCGGCGGTGACACGGCGCGCCCGATTGTGATACACCATGCTGACGACGGCGGCGATCGGGCCGGCACTTTCATTCCAGCTGCGCGCCACCAAATGGTCGCGAATGATCTCGCGCAAGGCGGCTGAGCGGTTGCGATGGCGGGCCTCGTGGACAAAGGCATCCACGCGCGCCAGCAAGCCCGGTTCGAGCGAGACGCCAAAGCGGGTCATGGCGTGTGCTCCGGCTGTGGGTCGGACGAATCGGACAGGTCTGACAAAATATGCGCCGCCAGCTGGGCGGTGTCGGCATAGCGGACCACGTCGTACCAGCGGATGCGCGGGTCTTTGCGGAACCAGGTCATTTGATGTTTGGCAAAGCGGCGGGTTGCCTGCTTGACCAGTTTGACGGCGGCGGCCAGACTATATTCACCGCGCAGATGCGCGAGCAGCTCCTTGTAGCCGATTGCCTGGCTGGCCGTGCGATTGTGCTCGAGGCCGGCCGCGCGCAGGCGGCGCACTTCATCCAGCAGGCCGGCGGCGAGCATGGCGTCGACGCGCGCCTCGATCCGGCGGTACAATTCCTCACGCTCGAGCGTCAAACCCAGCAGCCGATACGGCGACGCGGCCGGCGCGGCCCATTGGCCTTGCCGGGCCGAGAGGGGCGTGCCGGTGACGGCATGGACTTCCAAGGCGCGCACGATCCGGCGCAGGTCGTGCGGGTGAATGCGCGCGGCGGACGGCGCATCCACGTGCTGCAGTTGCTGGTGCAGATAGACGCTGCCGTGTTGCTGGGCCACCATGGTCAATTGCTCGCGCACGACCGGCTGGCGCGACGGCGCGTCGCACAGGCCGTCCACCAGCGCCTTGATGTACATGGCGGTGCCGCCGACCAGAATGGGCCGCGCGCCGCGCGCCGCGATGGCCAGCTCGGCGGCGCGCACGCGCTCCAGAAATCGGGCTGCGTCGGACGGCTCGTCCAGCGCGCAACAGTCAATCAGATGATGCGGCACACAGGCCTGTTCGGCCGCGTTTGGCTTGGCCGTGCCAATGTCCAAGCCGCGATAGATTTGCATTGAGTCGAGTGAAATGATCTCGGCCTTGCCGCGGCGGGCGAGGTCAAGCGCGAGCTGCGACTTGCCGGTGGCCGTCGGCCCGAGGATAATCAGTGGCGCGATCAAGAACGATGAGTGATGAACGATGAACGATGAACGATGAACGATGAACGATGAACTATGAACTATGAACTATGAACTATGAACGGATTGTTTCAGCCAGGCCCAGATGCGGCGGAACGGGCGCAGCAGCGGTTCCCAGCCTGAGCGGTGGAAGAGCGAGCGGTTTTCAATGCGCTGGACGGCGGCGCGCAGCTGGCGAGTGTCATCCTCGATGCGCTGCAGTTTTTCGAGTGCGACGCGCAAGCCTTCGATCACGATCCGATTCTGGCGCGCAATGGCGGCGGTCATCAGCACGCTCATCTGCTGCATCCGCATCTGGGTCCGGTTCTGGCGTTGTTCCAGCGCGGCGCTGTAGCCGATCAGCCATTGCCAGAAGCGTTTCCAGCACGAGCGCTGGTCGAGTTCGTCGAGGATTTTCTCGGTGACGGCCAGCAGCTCCTGCATTTGGCAACTAAGGCTGCGCACATCGCCGGCTTCGCGGCGGTAGCGCTCTTCGAATTCCTGCAGCAGCTCCATGGATGACGGCGCGGGCGGGCGGAACTCGGCGGCCGGTGTGGCGGCAACGGCGGGCGCGGATTCGGCGGGCATGTCATTGCTCCTTGAGGGTCACGCTAACCACCTGCGGCAGCACTGAAATAACATTGCAATTGGCCGGTGAAATTGCTTGGACGGGCATGCGAAAGCCGCTGCTGGTGACGTCGCGCACATCGACGAAGACCAGCACGCTGCGCGGGTCAATCAGGCTGACCAAGTCGCGCGTGCCTTGCACAATGAGATCCACATTGGCGGGCGCGAATTGCACGCCGGCGGCATAGCGCGGGCGGCCCAAGGCGGCGACCGGGATGCTGCGCAGGGTGCGCTCGACCGGCTTGGTGTTGATGCCGATGCGCACTTCGAGCGGCGTTTTCTCGACGATGATCACCGGCAGGTTGGTGGCCACGATGCGCACATTATTCTTGACCAGCGGCTTGCTCAGGTCGGTGATGTCGATCACCTCGGTCTGCACGGACTGCAGGGTGGCCATGACGCGCGCCGGGCCTTTCACCATTACCGCCGCCGGGTTGGCCGCGACGCTGCTGACTTGATAGCCGTCGCGCGGCTCGCCGACGAGCAGCGGCTCGACCGGCACGTTTTTCTGGATGGTGCGATCAATCGTGATGCGAATGCGGTCGGGCACGATGGCCTGCACCGTGCTCAATTTCTGATAGCGTTCCGGGCCGCGATAGACAACTTGCTCGCCGGCTTTGAGCGCATACGAGGGAATGATGTTTTCGGCTTCATCGCGCAGGTCAATTTCGGCGGCATAGTCGCTGTCGCGCAATTTGTCCTTGTCGCGATAGGCGCATTGGACGGCCACGTGCAGGAGGGACAGCGGCTCGCCATTGGTGGTGAAGGCTTGGGCTTGAAATTGCTCGCCGACTTTGATCGCATCCAGCGGCACGCTCAGGATCACGGTCGTGCTGGTCGTGATTTGGACATAGGCCCAGACGATGATGGCCAGCACGATCGAGACCAGGCGCCACGCCCAGTTTTTGGCGACAAAGTGGGGCAACGGCTGCAGGCGCTGCTGCAGGCGCAGCCACAGGTGCTGGAGGTGGGCGAGGATGCGGCGCACGATGCGGACCATGCTCAGCGGGTGTAGGTCAACGCCGGTTCGACGTCCTTGATGAAGGCCAGCAGGCGGGCATAAGGGTCGTCGCTGCGTTCGCCGGCGGCGCGGGCGGTAGAGAAGCGCACGAAGGACCAGCGGTCGCTGCGGCCGCGGAAGATCAAGTTAAAGGCGGTTTTGAACGGCAGCCAGAAAAAGTCGCTGGTGGCATACACGTGGCCGGCCGGCCATTCGCGCTGGTACCAATACACGACACATTCCTGGATGTCCGCCTGCTTGAAGCCGACTTCCATGCGCGCGACGCTGGTGGTGCGGCCATCCAGGACAATCGAGGTGGGGACGGCGTCGTCAATCGTCCAGCCTTGGCCGGGATAGCAGGCCTCGGGCGTGTGAATCGAGTGCTGGTCGGTTTCATTTTGGACGACCGCCAGCATAATATCGCCGGGATGGCGGTTGATGTTGGCAATGTTCGCGAGCAGATGCCCGACGGCGACTTGCATTACTTGTTGCGGCGCACTGCCGGCCTGCAGCCAGCGCGGCATTGAGGCGCGCATGACCAGGACCTGCTGCACAAGGTGGGCGACTTCGGTCGTGGACAACGTGGCATCTGGCAGCGCGGCCAGCAAGCGTTGCGCGACAAGCTGCTCGCTGATGTTGCTGCCAAAGTTGTCGGTCAGCAGGGACGAGGCCGCGCGCACATACTGTTCGTACAGGTTGCTGGCGACAAACAGGCCGCGATAATAGGCCGTGTCCTTGGGCAGCTGGGTCAGTTCCTCATCGGAGACGGGCATTTCGACCCGCACGCGCCCGCCAACCCGGGTGGGGAACGCGGTCACATAATGGAGCGGCTGCAGCAAGGCCTTGCCGGAGGTCAGCGCCAGGAAATCATTGGCGGTCGGCAGGCCTTTGGCGTAGCTGATGTTGCGCTTGGCATAGTTGCCAAGATGGTACATGGTAAAGACCAGCACCAGCACGAGCAGGACATGTTTCCAGAGGTGGCCGTAGTAGGAATAGTCCGGCGCGGGCAAGTCGGGCGGGTCTGACGTGTCTGCGGTCGGCGCCGCCTTTTTTGCATGCTTGGCGGCCTTGCGCTCGAGCCATTCAGCGCGCTCGACGCCGGGCAGGCGCTCGAGATAATGGGCCGCCAGCCAGATGATGCCGAAGCCCAGCATGTAGACAATCATGCCCGGATACACATGAAAATCGACCATGACCTTGCTGCCCCAGCCATTCGCCAAGTGGAACACGTGCTCGAGCCAGGTGAAGAATTTGCCGCTGTAGGCGATCAGCACGATGCGCATCGAATTGTTGAGGATGGCCACCGGCGGGATCAGCGCCAGCATGATGACGCGCTTCCACCAGGTGCGCAGCATCAGGTAGGCCAGCAACAGGCACAGCACGGTCGTCATGATCAACGACTGCAAGCCGCTGCAGGCGGCGGCCACGTCGAATTGCAGCTCGGGCATGTCGACCATCGAGACATTCGTGCCTTGGCGCAAGACCGTCACGCCAAACAGGTTGCCGGTCAGATTGATGAAGTCACAGGCGAGTTTGGTCGAGAGAATCCGCATTTTCAGCGAAATTGTGCTGCTGGCCAGCCCCCATTGCACCGAAAATAAACTCAAAAAGAGCGGGAACATCATGGCCTTGGCCAGCAACCAGCCGCCCAAATAGAGGCACAGCGCCCAGAGCAGGCCGACCAAGCCGATCGTCTGCATGGCGTTGATGTCGCCGCGCTTGAACGCCAGTGACCAGAGCAGCGCGGCGACGACCAGCACCAGCCCGTAGTAATTGATCCGCTTGGGCAGCGCGCGCAGCTGCTTGCGCAGCATGAAAATCAACAGGCAGGCGCCGAGAAAAATGTACAGGCCATTCGCATTGTACCCGTGCTCACTGCCCCAACTGTCCCAAGTGCGCAGCAGCGGATAGCGATAGTTGAAGAAGACCAGCAGGACGCCCAGCACGGCCAGCAGAAAGAAGGTAAACGGGCGATAGAAGTCGCGGTTCTTGTCGGGCGGGGCGGTCGGCTCGGTTGCGGTGGCCGGGATGGCCTCGCCGGCCGGGTCTTGATCAGGATTCTGCGGGTTGAAATCAGTCATGAGCGCATTCAAGGGGTTAAATGAATTTACCGTGGATATTGTAGCATAGTCACCGCCGCGCCGCAAGCGCAGCAACGCCGCAGCAACGCCGGGCAGATCCGGCGGTGGGCAGGTGGTGCTGCGCCCCGGCGGAATCGTGGGGGTTTGGCAGAAGAGATGATGAATATCCAATATCCAACACTCAATCTCCAAGTGCGAATTATCTGCGCGGAACTCTGCTTGGAGTCCCGCCAGCGGCGGGATCATCATTGGTTATTCCTTGTTGAATATTGGATATTCGCATCCCTCGAATCACTTTATTGGACTGGTCGTGGGGGTCTCAGGCGCATTCAAGCCTCTGGCGCCCCACCGAGCTTGTCTCGGTGGACGCAGAGATTGGGAAAAACAGCAGTGGCCTTTTTTTACTCAATCTCATTCACCCACGACGCAAGGTCGTGGGGGTCTCAATCGCATTCAAGCTTCTGGCGCCCTACCGAGCTTGCGTTTCGCCCCGCGATTCAGTATAGTTTTTTAGTATGAAGAACCGCGCTATCCAGATCGAGAAAGTGCTGCTGACCACGCCCGACTTTCGCCGGCGGCAATCGCCGTGGGGCGAGTATGGCGCGCCGCATGCCCAGTGGATTTGGCATCCGGCCTCCCACGGCAAGGACCCGCGCGTGCTGCTGTTCCGCCGGCAGCTCACGCTGGCTGCGCCGCTGACCACCCGCATCCACATCACCGCCGACCAGCGCTTCGAACTCTTTATTGATGGCGCCTTGTGCGCGCGCGGGCCGGAGCGCGGCGACGTGGCGCACTGGTTTGTGCATTCGTACGATCTTATCCTGCCGGCCGGTACGCACACCATCGTGGCGCGCTGCTGGTGGCTCGACGGCATGGGCCCGTTCGCACAAATGACCTGTCGCGGCGGCTTTTTGTTGTATGCCGAGGGCGCGGCTGATGCGCTACTGTCCACCGGCACGGCCGCGTGGGAGGTGTGCCCGGTGGATGCCTATCGCTTTGAACGCTCGCCCATTATGTGGGGTGCACAGGCGCGCACGTTCATCACCGGCGCGGCCCTGCCAACCGATTTGACCCACCTCGACGACCTGCCGTGGATGCCGGCCACGGGTGGCATCGGTAATCATTGGCTGCTGCTGCCGGCAACCTTGCCGGACATGCGCGTGACGCCGATTGGCGGCGCCCGTGTGCGGCATGCCGAAATGCTGGCGCATGCTGACGCAGCGGCCCAGCCCGTCTGCGCAGCGCGCCATGATGCGGCCGTGGCGGCAGCCGTGACACAGTTACTTGAGCAGCGCGCGCCATGGCTCATTCCGGCCAACACCTGCGTGCGCCTGCTGCTGGATTTCGACGAGTATCGCTGCGTCTATCCGCACGTGCAGACCAGCGGCGGCAGTGGCAGCGTGGTGCGCCTGGCGTGGGCCGAGTCATTGTACGAGGATCCGCACCAGAGCCAGAAGGGCAACCGCAACGAAATTGAGGGCAAAGTTTGGCACGGCGATGGCGACACCTTCTATCCGGACGGCCGGGATCTGACCTTCGATCTGCTGTGGTGGCGCGCCGCGCGCTATGTGCATGTGCTGATTGAAACCGGCCACGCGCCGCTGACAATTGCCGCACTGGCCTGGCAGGAGACGGGCTATCCGCTCGCGGTGACCCACACGCTCCACGCGTCCGACCCCGTCTGCGCGCGCGTCATGCCGCTGATGCAGCGCGCGCTGCAAATGTGCATGCACGAAACCTACATGGACTGCCCGTATTACGAGCAACTCATGTATGTGGGTGACACGCGCCTCGAGGCACTGGTGACGTATGTGCTCTCGCACGACGACCGCCTGCCGCGCAAGGCGCTGCGCATGTTTGACTGGTCGCGCCTGCCGGAGGGCTTCACCCAGTCGCGTTACCCGTCGGCGATTTTGCAGATCATTCCGCCCTTTTCATTGTGGTGGATTTGCATGGTGCATGATTACCTGATGTGGCGCGACGATCCGGCCTTTGTCGCGGTGCTGCTGCCGGGCGTGCATGCCGTGCTGGACGGCTTCGAGCGTTATCGCGGCAACGACAATCTGCTGCGCAACGTGCCCTGGTGGAATTATGTCGACTGGGTGGCCACATGGCAGCATGGCGTTGCGCCGGGTGTCGGTGAGGGTGCCGATGGCATGGTCAATCTGCAATATGTGCTGGCGCTGCAGGCGGCGGCCGCGCTGGAGACGGCCGTGGGCACGCCGGCCATGGCGCGCATCTGCACGCAGCGGGCGCGGGCGGTGCGCGCGGCCGTGAAAACGAAATTCTGGCAAGCGCGCCGCGGGCTGTTTGCCTATGACGAGGGCCGCGCGCATTTCGGCGAACAAATGCAGTGCCTGGCAGTGCTGGCGGGCGCGTGTGACACAGCGCAGCGGCGCAGCATCCGCGCGGCATTGCTGCGCGACAACGGGCTCGACCAGGCCTCGATTTATTTCAGCCACTATCTGCTGGAGGCGCTGCCGCGCCTGAATGCCATGTCCTCGTTCTTCGAACGATTGAAATTGTGGGATGCGTTGCCGGCGCAGGGCTTCAAGACTTTGCCCGAGTCGCCCGAACCGTGCCGCTCCGACTGCCACGCCTGGGGCGCGCATCCGCTGTACCATTTTTACACAAAGTTGCTGGGCATTACGCCGGCATCGCCCGGTTTCAAGACCGTGCGCATCGCGCCGCAGCCGTGCCACTTGACACAACTGGCGGGGTGCATGCCGCATCCGCGCGGCGCCATTCGCGTTGCGCTCGACATACCCAAAAAGCGCGCCGAGATCGTGCTACCGCGCGGTGTCACCGGCACGTTTGTCTGGAAGGGCCGCACCACCGCGCTGAAAGCCGGCACGCAGCGCCTTGCACTTGGATAACAGGTTGTTCATCGTTTATTGTTCATCGTTTATTGGCACCCCATGAAACTCAACGCCCGCATCTCCGCCGTCAAGCCTTCCGCCACGATTGGCATCACCATGCGCGCCCGCGAATTGAATGCGCAGGGCATCAACGTCATTTCGCTGGCTGCCGGTGAACCGGACTTCGACACGCCCGAGCATATCAAGGAGGCCGCCATCAAGGCCCTGCGCGCCGGGCAGACCAAATACACGCCGTCGAGCGGCATACCGGTGCTGCGCGAGGCGATCTGCGCAAAGTTCGCGCGCGACAACAACCTGACCTACACGCCGGCGCAGATCATTGTCAGTTGCGGCGCGAAACACGCCTTGTACAATATTTTCCAAGTGATCCTCGAGCCGGGCGATGAAGTGATCATCCCCAGCCCGTACTGGGTCAGTTATCCTGAATTTGTGACGTTGGGCGGCGGCACCAGCGTGCTGGTGCAGACCACGGAGGCGGACAATTTTCGCATGACGCCGGCCCAGCTCGCGGCGGCGATCACGCCGCGGACGCGCGCGGTGGTCATCAACAGTCCGTCAAATCCGACCGGCATGGGCTATGACGCGGCCACCTTGCGCGCGCTGGCGGACGTGCTCGTGCGGCATCCGCAGGTCGCCATTGTGTCCGATGAAATCTACGAGCCGCTGGTCTACGGCGGATTCACGCACGCCAGCATGGCGGCGGTCGCGCCGGAGCTGTATGCGCGTACCTTCACGGTCAATGGGTTTTCCAAGACGTACAGCATGACCGGCTGGCGGCTTGGTTATGTTGGCTGCCCGGACAAGGCCAGCGCGAGTGCCCAGCAGAACCTGCAGGATCAATCAACGACCGGCACGACCTCGTTTGCGCAATATGGCGCGATCGCCGCGCTGACCGGCGACCAGGCCTGCGTGCAGACGATGCGCGCCGCCTTCGACGAGCGCCGCGCATACCTGGTCGCGGCGCTGAACAAAATCACGGGCGTGCGCTGCCTCAATCCGGACGGCGCGTTCTATGTGTTTCCCAACATTGCCGCGCTGGGCCTTGGCTCGGACGAGCTGGCCCTGCGCCTGCTGGACGAAGCCAATATCGCGGTCATTCCCGGCAATGCGTTTGGCGCTGACGCGCATGTGCGCATTTCGTTTGCCACATCGCTCGAGGCGCTGCACGAGGCCGTCGCGCGCTTCTCGCGCTGGGTCGCGGCACGCGGATAACAATACGAATAAAAGGATTTCGCGTAATGAAACAACTCGTTGTCAAACCGGGCAATGTATTCAGTGCCAGCGTGCCGGAAGCCGGCTGGTCGTTGTGCGCGCCGCACTTTCAGGAGCAGCACAACAAACATTTCGAGTCGTTGTTTGCCATCGGCTCGGGCTCTTTGAACCTGCGCGCGGCGCTGCCGGAGGGCTTGGCGGATGACCCGCAGAATGTCACGTATATGCGCATGCCTGGCAATGTCACGCTCGAAAAATTCAAGCCGGCGAAAAGCAAATGGGGGACATACGTGCCGGGCTTCACCGACCGGCATCCGCTGTTGAACGAGGAGATGGTCAATCTGCCGTTTCCACTGGGCTGTGTGATTGAGGCCAACGGCGAACGCTTGGACATGGAGCGCAGCACGGTGCGCGCGTTCGCGTATTGGCTGGACTTGCGCGACGGCGTAGTGCATCGCACCTTCGAATGGCAGCTTGCGCGCGGCGTGGTGTTACGTGTTGGCATACATATGTATGTGCATCTGGTGCAGCGCCACATTGCCTGGCAGCAATTTGCAATCGAGGCTGTGCGGGGCGCGGCGACCGTGCGACTGACACCATTTCTGGATGGCGATGTGCGCACCAACGGCTATGACCATTGGCAGACCTGCACGCCGGCGGGCACACCCCACGGCGCACTGAGCATGCAGGTGCGCACGCACGGCGGCAAGGATGCGGTCGTCCTTGCGCAACTGCAAGGTCTGCCGCGCTGGCAGGTGCGGACCGGTGCGCGCGCCGTGCATTTGTCCGCGACTGCGCGCGTCACGGCTGGCGCGCCACTGGTCTGCACCAAGCACATTGCCATTGCCACCACGCTGGACGGGCCGCAGCCGTCACGCATTGCTCAAGAAGCACTGGCCAAGGCGCTGCGCGCCGGGGATGCACCGCTGTATCTTGAACAACGCCTGGCGTGGGCGGCCTTGTGGTCGCGCATGGATGTGCAGATTGACGGCGATGCGGCCACCCAACTGGCGTTGCGCGGCGCAATGTACCATTTGGTGCGTGCCAATCCGCGCACGCCGCACGCCGGCATTGATCCGAAAATGAACTGCGGTGATGCCTACTGGGGCCGCATCTTCTGGGACACTGAAATGTTCGTCGCGCCGTTTTTTGTGTACGCACTGCCGGAGCTGGCGCGACCGTTGGCCGAGTTCCGCCATGTGACCCTGGCGGGTGCGCGGCAGCGGGCGGCGGCCGAGGGCTACTGCGGCGCGCGCTATCCCTGGGAGTCGGACATGCAGGGCAACGAGAATTGCCCGAGTTTTCAATACGGCGACCACGAGGTGCATATTTCGTCCGACGTCGCGCTCGGCCAGTGGCATTATGTCTGTGCCACGGGCGACACGCAATATCTGGCGGCGCGTGCGGCCGAAATCATCATTGAGGTTGCGCGCTATTGGGTGACGCGCGTGGAGTATCTGCCCGGCTCGCCGCATGCGCACATTTTGTGCGTGATGGGCCCGGATGAGTACATGCACGCCGCGGACGACAACGCCTACACGAATTATCTTGCGCGCGAAGTGCTCGCGGTCGCTGCGGAAATTGTCAACGATGCCTGCGGCAACGCAGCCTTGGCTGCCGTAATGAAAAAGCTGCGCGTCGCGCCGGCCGAAGTGCGCGCATGGCGCACGCTGGCAAAGAATATCCTCGTGCCGTACGATGCCAAACGCAAGCTCTATCTGCAATCCACCGATTTCGAGAACAAAGCGCCGGTCGACTTCAAGAAATTCTGGCGTGATCGCTCAAAATGTTTTGGCACCCAAGTTTCGCAGGAACGGCTGTACCGTGTGCGCGCGCTGAAACAAGCCGATGTGTTGATGATGATGCAATTATTTTGCACGCGCTTCACCGACGAGCAGGTGCGGGCCGCGCTTGATTTCTACGAACCCTGCACGACGCACGACTCGTCGTTGTCAGTCTCAACCCATGCGATGATTGCCGCGCGCTTGGGCGACCAGCGCAAGGCGTGGGACTATTTCAAACGTGCGCGCGCCATTGATTTCATGCCCGACACATTCACTGCGGCGGAAGGCATTCACGCCGCCAATGCCGGCGCGCTGTGGCAATGTGTCATGTTTGGTTTTCTCGGCTTGCAGCCTGCGTATCTGACCGAGACACTGACACTGACGCCGCGCCTGCCCGCCGCGTGGCGGGCGGTGTGCTGCTCGGTGATGTGGCATGGCGCGCGCGTTGCGCTGGCGGTGCACAAGAGTTATGTTGAAGTGACACCCGACCGCGCCCTGTGCGTCTGCATCAATGGCGTGACCAAGCGCTGCCCGGCCGGCACCGCGACACGGTTTGACTGACCTCAAGATTTGACGAGCCGCCTCCGTGCGGCGAATGCTGCGGGAGAATCGCGATCCACGCCGCTGGCGCGATCCACGCCGCTGGCGGGACTGGCGGTGCCTTAGCTGGCTGGTGCCTAAGATTGCTGCCGGCACGGAGGTCGCTCACGCTCTTTGCAGCAACAAGCGGAAGCCGCGGAACCGCGATGTGCTGCGCGCCGCACGCCGTGCGTCGGCTACGGGCAGAGAGACCGACCGCTGCTGTGCCTGTGATGTAGCCGCGGAACGGCGTTCCGCGCGATGTGCTGCACGCCGCTGCACCTCTGCAACCATAAATTCTCGCGCCCGCGAGAATTTAACGGGGTTCCGCGTGATGTGCTGCGCGCCGCACGCCGTGCGTCGGCTACGGGCAGAAATGAACGCACGCGGCAGGAGGGTTTCGGAATCCTCTCAGCGCGGGTCTTTCTCAAGACAGATATCATCGCGCGTGCCGGCCTTGCCGTCAAAGCCGGGGCTGAACGGCAGGCCGGTTTTTTCATCGATGGGGTACTCGCCCGGCTCGAGATAGTTCCCGATGCTTGGCGGTTGACGCAGACGAAAGCCCAGATAGATGGCCAACAAGTCGCGGTGGATTTTGAGCTGGTCGCCCTGCTGCAATAGAAATCCATAGTTAGCCGCTCTGTTCATGAGGCGGCCAATCGGATTCTTGATGCAAAAGCCTCGCGGCTGTGTGCGCGGCGGCAGCGTGGGCAGCGAAGCAGGCGCGCGGTCGGTCGCGGCTATCAGCTCACCAATCCGTTGCTCCAACGCATGCAGTGTCGCATTGCGGTTAAGGTACAACGACGCCACGTGGCGCATGACCGCCGGCAACGCTTGCGTGGATTTCATGAGACGATCTTGTGCCTGCAACTGCTCGCCGATGATCGGCCAATTCATCGAGACTTCCCACGGCTCGAACGGGGTGAAGGCCGCCTGCAATTTTTCCAACTCTTGATCGGGCATGGTCTCTTGCCGTGCGACCAGATAGGCGGTCTGCCCAATCATGTTTGCTGCTGAAATCCAAGTCAATTTGTCCCAGACCGTGCGGCTCCAGCGCAGATGTTTGCGCGTCAATGTATGCACCTTCACCAGCGCCGCGACAGACTCGCCTTGGTAACCCTGCATTGCCATCAGTTGCGCATACCATGTGTAGAGCTGCACAATTTTCCGGCATTGTTCCGCGGAATCCGATTTGTAATTGAAACTGTTGGTGCGGGCATATGCCGGGCCGTCAAAGGTATTGAGCAGGGCAACGGCGGCATGTATATCGGCGCTGCTGCGCCATGCATCTTCAATTTGCGCTGCATAGTTAGTAGCTTGATAGTCGCGCGTAAAGTACGTGCCGCGTGGCAGTTGGGCGCGCGCCGGACTGTGCGCCAGTTGGCTGAAAACAGCATCACTGTCAACGGCATTGGTCGGCGTGGGAATATCAGCCCAGGTGTATTTCGGCGGGCGTGCCGGTTCGTCCTTGAGCAGATACGGCACCAGCCAAAGGTTGATGCCCAGGAGCAGTGCGGCGCGCCAGTATGCATGCCGGTCGACATTGTGTACGCGACACAAAAATGCAATCAGCACAAATGCCCAGAGAAGGCCCAACGGAATGCAGAGCACCACTGTTATTGGAAATGGCTCCGGCACACGGCGCAAACACAAGCCATAGTAAAGGGCGGGCGCGGCCGACAAGACGGCCAAGCAGAAGCGCAACGCGCGGGTCTTTCCGGCATTGGCGCGCGTGCTCCACCAGCGCGCCATAAGATACGCACCGAGCGGCACCACCACGAGGCAGATAAGCAGGCCAAGAAAATGCACGGCCGACCGTGTCGTGGTGGTGGCTTGGCGGACCTGCCCAACGCTTGCCGTAAATGCCAGAACAAGAAAACTGCTCCAAAACAAGGCCACCGCAATAGCGGCCAGCCATAGCACCAAGCGTTTCAAGAACAACAGCATTGCCGTGACCCAGTAGTAAATTCGTTTGCCAAACGAATTTGAAGATGAGGCATGCAGTCGCCCCTCATCCCCTCATCCATCCGTCCGTTCTTCCATTCTTCCATTCTTCCATTCT
>JAPLST010000011.1:1884-6691 GCA_026398485.1 bacterium | reverse complement strand
TGCACGCCCGCGGCGGAAGGTCAAGTTGAAAACTGAACACTGGAAACTGAATACTGAATACTGAATACTGAATACTGAATACTGGATACTGAATACTAGATACTGAATACTAGATACTGAATACTAGATACTGGATACTGGATACTACTCCCACCCCCGCCCGGACCTTGCGCCGACTCCGCCGTTTTAGTATACTTGCCGCGCAGTGCTAACCTTGCAACCCGAACTTATGCCTTGCACACCTGTCCATATCCGCATCTACGCCACGGGCGGCACGATCGATAAAATCTACTTCGATCGCAAAAACGATTACCACATCGGCGCGCCCGGCGTCATTGACCTGCTTGAGGAAGCCGGTGTCACGTTTACCTACGATGTCGTCTCGTTGATCCGCAAGGACAGTCTCGACCTGACCGACGCGGACCGCCAGCTCATCCGCGCCACGATCCTCGCCGACCCGCACCAGCACATTGTCATCACTCACGGCACCGACACGATGATCGCCACCGCCGGCGCGTTGCGCGACATTCCGGCCAAGACGATTGTGTTGACCGGCGCCATGCAGCCGGCGCGCTTCAAGTCGAGCGACGCGGAGTTCAACATCGGTTTTGCCGCGGCGGCCGTGCAACTATTGCCGCCCGGCGTCTACCTGGCGATGAACGGCCATGTCTTCACACCCGAACAGGTGCGCAAGAACGTCGAGAAAAACCGCTTCGAAGAAGCCCCCTCGCAATAATTATTAATTTCTTCGCCGCGAAGAAATTACCAAGGTCTTGATCTCAAACGGGCGGAAGCGTAATTTCATGCTGCCTTGCCGGATGGCCACTTTCTTCAGCGGCGTTTCCAGCATGGTCGCTGCCTGCACATCATCAACCGGTACTGTCGTGCGGAGACAGCATTGCGTGGCGCTGCGCAGGCACTCGTACAGGCGCACGACAAGGTTGCCCGAACCGTCCTCGGCCGGCTTGACCGTCTCAATGATGATGTTGGGCGCGTCGATGTTGAAGACCGACGTGGTCTCGGCCGCGCCGGCCTGCACGGTGACCGGCACGTTCAATTCATAGGCCGCGCGCACCACCCCGCTCTCGAACAAGCTGCCCTGCCAGCAATAGAAGCTGTAGGTGAACTCGTGCCGGCCTTGATCGGCGGCCATGTCCGGCGCCTGGGCCGCTTTCAGCAGCGTCAGGTTGATCGTGCTGCGCGCGACATTCACGCCGTACTTGCAGTCGTTCAGGATGGCGACGCCATAGGCTTCCTCGGCCAGCGCCGTCCACTTGTGATTGCAGACCTCGAAGCGGTCGGCGTCAAACGGGCGCGAGGCGTGCGTCGGCCGGCGCACATGCCCGAATTGAATTTCGTGCAACGCCTCGCCGCTGCGCACCGTCACCGGAAAACTGACTTTGAGCAGCTTGTGCTTTTCGTGCCAGTCAACGGTCGTCTTGAAATCAACCTGGCGGCTGTCCGCGCGCAGACTGATGTCCTGCGTGACGGTCGAACCGCTGAACGCGCGCTGCACGCGCAGCATGCCGAGCAGCGGGCCGCTGGCCACGACCGTGATCTTGGCCGCGCCGCCGATCTCGACCGGCATATCTTTGTATGAGCTGTCAATGTCCCAGGCATCGAAACAGACCGGCACATCTTTGTACAAAAGGAAACGATTGCAGGGCGCGGCCGCCAACTCGCGTTGCGCGGCTTTGTCAAAGATACTGACCAGTTCACCGGCGCGATTGAGGCGGATGCACAGGTGCGCGTTCTCCAGCAGGGTTGCCGACACCTGCAACTCGTTCGCGATCGTGGCCGGCGCGGCGGCGCGGATGGTGGTCCAGCCGCAGGCCGGTACGGCCGGCACGCGTGCATAGGTTGTGTCCGCAATGGTCTGCACCGGCAGGGGATTTGCCTGGGCGTCCTGCGCGCCGCGGCACGCCGCCGGCAGCGCGACCAGCGCGCTGCGCTCCCACGACAGGGCGTTGAAGACGGTCAGTGCGTTTGGCGCGGCGGGCGCCAGCGCGGCGCGCGCGGCGCTGGCCATGGTGCCGGCATCGGCCAGCACCTGCGCATGGTGCTGCGCGGCGTCGGCGTAGACGCGCGCAATGGATGAGCCCGGCAGAATATCGTGGAATTGATTCAGCAAAGTCAGCTTCCACAAGGCATCTGCCTGCGCCAGCGGATACGTGAACGGGGTTTGCGCCTGGGCGATGGCGCCCCACAGCTCGGCCTCGCGCAGCGCGATTTCACTTTGGCGATTGCCTTTCTTGACGGCGGCCTGCGAAGTGTACGTGCCGCGGTGCGCCTGGAAATACAGTTCGCCGACATAGGTGGGCAGCGGTGCGCGGCGATCTTCTTCATCCTTGAAAAACTCGACCGGCGCGCATTGTTTGGTGCGCGGCACGCCCTCGAGATTGCGGCAGCGCCGCAGAAATTCAAGGTGGTCGCGCAACGGCCCGCCGCCGCCGTCGCCATAGCCAAACGGATACAGGCGGCTGACAATGCCGTCTTTCTGCACGCGCTCGTTCCAGCGCTGGATCAGGTCGCGCGGCTCGGTGCGCGCATTGTAGTCGTTGTGGATGTGCGCCAGAATGCGCGAGCCGTCAATGCCCTCCCACCAGAAGGTGTTGTAGGGAAAGGGGTCGCCGCCGTTGTAGGCCCAGAAGATTTTCTGGGTGGAAAAGTATTTGATGGCGCAGCCCGCCATGATCTGCGGCAGCGCGCCGGAGTAGCCGAACACATCCGGCAGCCACATCAATTCGCTCTCAATGCCGAACTCTTCCTTGAAAAACCGCTTGCCGTGCATAAACTGGCGGATCAAACTTTCGCCGCCCGCCAAATTCGTGTCGGGCTCGACCCACATGCCGCCGTCCGGCGCCCACTGGCCGCGCCGGGCCGCGCGCTTGATCCGCGCATACAATGCCGGATAAAGCGTCTTGACCATCTGGTACAGGTGCGCCTGGCTTTGCAGGAAAATGTATTCGGGATATTCCTGCATCAAGGCCAGTTGCGTGGCGAACGTGCGCCGGCATTTGCGCTCGGTCTCGGGCAAGGGCCAGAGCCAGGCGACGTCGATGTGCGAGTGGCCGACGCAATACATCAGTGGCGCGCTCGCGCCATTGGCGCAGGCCAGCAGCGGCTGCAGGACGGCGCGCCCGGCCCGCACGGTGGCGAGCATGGCCGCGCGCGGCAGCTCGAGGTCAACCTGCCGGGTGAACTCGCGCAAGCCCTCGTCAATCTGCGAAACGCGCAGTGAATTTTGATCCATGTGGTCGCGCACTTGCAGCAAGGTGGTCGCGTCCATCCAGGCTTGGTAGACATCCTCATACCAGATGCCGACGGTGCTGACGCCGACCGTGCGTTGCTTGGCGGGCGGCAGCGGCACGGTCTGCACGCCGTCCGGCACGGGGCCGTCACCGCAGGCCATCGCGCCGTGGCCGGCATAGCCTTCGATCAAGAAGGCATAGGCAGTGCCGGGCACGCCCTTGGTGGTCAGGGTGATGTGCTTGTGCTGGCCGTCGATTGCGCCGGCCTCTTCGCCGTTGACCAGCACGACGGATTCGGCGCCGACGTCGGCATGCAGCACGATGCGCTGGCCGCGCGCGGCGGCCGGCAGCGTCACGCCGCCTTTGAACCAGCAATACTCCCACTGCGCGCCCCAGCGTGTGCCGGCCGGCATCGGCTTGAATTGGCTGGCGGGCACGGACGCGGGCTCGAGCTGTTCGCGGGTGAGGGTGCCGCTGAAGCTGATGGTCTCAAGCGGCTCGTACGTCAAGGTTTTGAGGGTGCTGCACCATTGCTCGATGCGGCGGCGCCATTCAGGGGTCAAGGCCATGGATAACTCCGGGTGATGAAAAAACGCCGGGCGCGAACGTGCGCGCCGCAGCGCAAAGCGTATATTATACAAAAATCAGTGGTTATGCATCTGAGGCAGGGCAGGCTACCCAGCCTGCCAATGCGGTAGCGCATGGCCTTGCGACTGGGCTGGCTAAATTATATGGATGGCCGTGGCGAGGAACGGAGATGGCAGGCGGGGTAGCCTGCCCTACTTGGATGAATTATGCCGTGGGCGGATCCAGCACGCCGCTTGCAGCAGTTTTCAGTTTGCAGTTTGCAGTTTTCAGTTTGCAGTTTGCAGTTTGCAGTTTCCGACAACCATCCATCCTTCCAACCATCCATTCTTCCATTCTTCCCGCGCCTACCAGTCGCTGAGCGGTTTGTCCTGCACTTCCCAGCCGCCGGCGCGTTTGACCAGGCTCTGGCCGACTTTGTGATTAGGCGCCTTGCTCTCGGCCGGCCAGGTTTTCCAGCGCGCGGTGCGTTGGCCGTAGACCACCTGATCGGCGCAGTTGCCCTGCGGATCCACCAGCACCAGTTCATCGCCGCGATTGCCGAAATTCAGGCGGCCGGCCAGGGGCCCATATTCAAACAGCCGCAGATACGGATTCTGCGCGTATGCATATTTTCGGAAGCGCGCAATCGTGTGGCAAAACACCAGCACTTCCTGCGGCGCAAGAACCAGGTCTTTGGTGATCCGAAACGCGCCGCCTTCGTCGCAATCGGTGATGACATAGCCCTTCATATTCTCCGGCGCGTCGCCGCAGTTTTTCACGGCAAACCATTCGCTGGCCTGCTCCTCCCAGCGATTGCCGGGATGCATGTAGGCAAACTCGACCAAGCGCAGCGCGCCGGGCCGCAAGGGTGTCGTGGGCGTAATCACCGCCAGCACGGGCGCGGGCACGGATTGTTTCACGATGGTGCGCACCACCACGGGCGTGTAGACGCCTTGCGCGCGCAGAAATTGGGCGACGGCGTCGCGGGT
>JAPLST010000011.1:0-1768 GCA_026398485.1 bacterium | reverse complement strand
TATGTAATTGTTGAAGGCGACCCGGTAGCGGTTGGTCTCGTCCAGCGCTTTGCCGCGCGCGTCGTGCAGCGCGATAACCCGCTCGCCGGCCGGCCCTTCGACATCAGCCTTGACAGTCAAGCCATACGGAAAGGCAAAATTCGGCGAAGCCCACCAATCCAGCAGCGCATCCAGCGTGGTGGCGATCTGGCGCGGCGTCAGCATGCCCACGGCAATCCGATTTTCATAGGGCACCAGCTGAAACAAGTCGGCCATGGTCATGATGCGATTGCTGATCACCGCGGCGCTCTCGAACGCGCCGTGGAAGACGACGTCGGCGTTGACGGCGCGCGCGATGGCGGCGCACATCAAGGTTTGTTCCGGTGATTCGGCACTGGTACTCGGTGTGCCGCCGAGTTTGCCGACGATGCGGCAGAGTTGCTGCGTGGCGACGGCGGCCGCCTGCGCGCGGGCGTCGCGCGTGATGGCGCGCACCAGGCTTGACGGACGCACGCGCGGCCCGATCGGCACCAGCACAGACCGGGCTTGCAGGACGGCGCGCGTCTCGCGGTCAAAGCTCAGGCGGATCTCACCCAGGGTCGTGCCATAATAGGCCGCCTCGGCGAACAGCGTGCGCCCCAGCAGCAGCGACGGCACTGCCTGGTGCGTATGCCCGCCGATCACCACGTCGATATCGGGGAACATCCGCAGGATTTCCTGCAAGGGTTCCTCAATCATGCTGGCGCCGTTCTGCGAGCCCATGTGGGCCATGAGCACGATCGCGTCGGGCTTGGCGGCGCGCACCTGCGGCATGACGCGCAGCAAGGCCGTCAGCGGCGATTCGATGACCGTGTCCTGCAGCAGCACGTTGCGCGACCAGAACGGGATTTTCGGATGGGTTACGCCGACAAAGGCGATGCGCATGCCGCCCAGCTCGCGAATGATGAACGGCTGGACGCGGGCAAACGGCGACGGCGCGGCGCCGCTCCAGTGGCAATTCGCGCTCAACACCGCATTGCTGAAGCACGCGATGTTTTCACCCAGCAGCGCGACGCCCCAATCAAATTCGTGATTGCCAAGGTTCCACGCGGCGCACGCGAGCGCGTTCAGGCAATCAATCATCGCATGGCCGCGCGTCTGGTAGTTCATCAGCGTGCCCTGCAGTGCCGCCGACGCCGGCGTGGCCCTCGTAATCCGTCACGGGCGCGAAGTTGCCATGCAGGTCGGTCGTGTGGAAAATCGTCACTTCGACCACTTCGGCCCGCAGGCCGGCCGCCACGGCAAGGGCGAACAAAACCGCGCAGAGCGCGCCGCAGCGCAGCATAATCCGGTTCATGACACCATCCTGAGCATCGGGTTTAGTGGAGCTGTTCATCATGGTATGCTATGCGAAAGCAGGGCCGTTTGTCAAGCGGCATGGGCCCCCTTGAAATTCCGCCATAGGGGAAAATGCGAACCTGACGCAACCAAATCTGTTGTGGGTTCTGCGCGTGCTGAGGTAGGGCGGTCAGGCCCTGACCGCCGTGGCTGCCTGCGCGCGCACGCCGGCGCTACAATGGCGCAACGACGACCGCGGCGGTCAAGGGCCTGACCGCCCTACCTGCATGCGCGCTATGCGCTGGCGGTTCCCGTGGCAGGATCGCCGCAAAGGAATGCGGCTCCCGTTCTTATGTCGGAATTTCAGGGCTCTCGGAATTTCAGCCATGAAGGTTTGGGATGCATGCACCGGTACATTATGTAGTGCTGCAGTTGCCGCCGGAATGTGGCCGCGGGGCACGCCGCGGATGCT
>JAPLST010000295.1 GCA_026398485.1 bacterium | reverse complement strand
GGGATCTCACCAATCAAGCCACCTGCACCTTGCTCGTCCGCAGCACGCGCGAACCGGCCGGCGAATCCGTCATCGTCACCCAAACGTCGCCCGGCTTGTTCCTGGGCGCGATTATCCTTACCAACGCGCCGCCCGCCGCCGACGGCCTGCTCAGCGTTGAAAATGCCGCGACGATCACGGTCACCTACGTGGACGCCGACAACGGCATGGGCGGCGTCGCCATCACCAATACGGCCACCGCGGTGATTGACCTCGCCGCGCCGGTCATCACCGGCGTGGTCGTGACCAATGTCACCGACACCTCGGCCACCATTGTCTGGCAGACCGATGAAGCCGCCCGCGGCAACTTGCACCTGCTTGATCCGCCGCGCTATCTCGGCGGCGCATCGCCGGCCACCGCCCACAGCGTCACGCTCACCAACCTGTCCGCCGGCGCCACCTATTCCTTTTTCCTCTCCGCCCAGGACGTCTTCGGCAACACCGCGACCAATGACAACGCGGGTCAGCTGTTCTCGTTCACCACCAAACTTTTCATGCCGATTTGGCAAAGCACGGCCGAACTCGGTGAACCTCTTGCTTGGGCCTCCACCGGCACCTGGCATCAATCCGCGCGCCGCCCGCTGGCCGGCACGCGCTCGTGGTATTGCGGCAAAGATGCGGCCGGCGTTTACGACAACAGCATTTCATCCGCCCTTGTCAGTGTCGCCATCACGGTCACGACCGCCTCGGCCTCGCTGCGCCTGCGCGAATTCATCAGCACGGAACTTTCCTATGATTTTTGCGCCGTCCAAGTCTCGACCAATCGCGGCGCACGGTGGCATGACCTGCGCCCACCTTTCAGCGGCTCAAATTATGTCCGCGATGTCCTCCTGCCACTGACGGGTTTCACGCCCGGCATCCTCCAGCTGCGCTTCCTGTTCTCGTCCGACAGCTCGGTCGTGCATGAAGGCTGGTATCTCGACGCGCTCCAGCTCGGTACCTATGTCGAATCAGGCCTGATCGTCACCGGGCAGCGCGTCACCGATCCGCCGCCCAACGGCGACAACGACGGCTTCATTGAACCCGGCGAGACAATTGCCCTGCACGCCCTGCTGTTCAATGGCCGCGCCACTGCCTTGACCAATCTTTTCGGGACGCTGGCGTGCGCCAGCCCGTTTGTGGCCATGCTTGACAATACCCATGATTTTGGCACGGTCGCGCCCGGCGTCGCGTTCTCAAATGACGTCCCGTTTACGTTCACCATTGCGCCCGGCGCGACCAATGGCGCACCGCTCGCGTTCATGCTTGCCTGCGTGGCCGACGACGGCACGGTCGTCTCCAATCCATTCACGCTGGCCGTCACTTTGCGCTATGCCTTCGCCGGCCTTGCCCGCGATATCGCCGATCAAACGGCCATCACCAACGCGTGGGTGTATTGGCAGGACAGCAGCACGCACGCCACGCCCGTCAACGCCACGGGCGCATTTCTCGTCACCGGCCTTGAACCGCGCGCCTACACGGTCTGGGCCGACGCGGATGGCTACGCGGCCTCCGCCGTGCTGAACCTCACCTGCCCGCCCGACGTGGCCGGCCTGGTCCTCGAACTCGGCAAACCTGTGCCCGTCTGCGTGCCCGCCGCGTTCAACCTGCAATTGCCGCAAGACGACCGCTGGGTTGAAATCCTGACCGTCTCCAACGCCGGCTTCGGCACCCTCGCCTATACCCTCAGCCCTAGCAATAATTTTTCCCTCACGCAAGGCTTTGATAACGCCGGCACCTACCGCTGGGTTGACAGCGATGCGCCCGACTGCCCCCCCTTCGCCTGGATCGATATCCGCACCAACGGCCAGGTCGTTGCGCTCGGGGACGATCAGACTTCGGAACGGTTGTCGCTGGCGCATGTCTTTCCATTTTACAGCCAGTCGCTCTCCGGCCTGTGGATTGGCGCCAATGGCGGCATCGCCTTGCACTCCATCAGCAACGTGCCGGTGTCGAATACCACGCTGCCCGCCAACACGGCGCCGCTGGAATTTCTCGCGCCTTTCTGGGACGACCTCAATCCTGCCGCAGGCGGCACTATCTATTTCAAATCGTTTGCCGACAAAACCGTCGTGTCCTATGTCGGCGTCCAGCGCTATGGCGAAGCGGCCAGCACCATGACCTTCCAAGTGATTCTCAACGCCAACGGCACGATCCGCTACCAGTATCTCGGGATGAATGGCACGCTGACCAGCGCCACTATCGGCTGGCAAGGCGACAACCGCACGAAATATGCACAAATAGCGTATAACACCAGCTATGTGCGCAGCAACCTGGTGATCGCGATCGGCCGCGGCTATGAATGGTTGCAACTCGACGGCGCCGCTGGCAGTGTCCTGCCTTTTGCAGCGACAAATCTGGCGGTCGCGTTCGACAGCCACGGTGTCAGCACCGGCATCTACGCCGGCGCCGTCACGCTCTATTCCGAAGGCGGCACGGTGAATGTGCCGGCGACCCTCACGGTCGTGCCCGAGCCGGTTTTGCTACTCGCGCTGCTGGGCGCTTTGCTGGCCGCGCGATCCGTTCGGCAAGGCTGATCCGTCCGACTCGTCCGACCTACCACGCGTACGCTTCCGGCGCCGGCCCGCCCGGCCCCGGCCAGATCTCGTCCAGCGCTTTCAGCGTGGGCGCATCCAGCGCCAGCGTCAGGGCCGGCAAGCTCTCTTCCAATTGTGCCAGTGTGCGCGGGCCGATAATCGGCGCCGTCACGGCCTGCTGGTGCAGCAGCCACGCCAGGGCCACCACTGCCGGCGCCACGCCTAATTCCTTGCATAGTGTTTCATAGCGCTGCAGTTTGTCGCGCTGCTGCACGATGCGTTCCTGCACCTGTGCGCTGCTGCGCCGCCCGGCCGCCGCCTTCGCCAGCGCACCACCCAGCAGCCCGCCCGCCAAGGGGCTCCACGGTAGCACACCAAGGCCATACGCCTGACATGCCGGCAGCACTTCCAGTTCAACCTGCCGCGCCGCCAAGTTATATAAACTTTGCTCCGAAATCAGCCCGAGAAAATGGCGCGCGCGCGCCGCGGCTTGGGCCTGCGCAAGGTGCCATCCCGCAAAATTGCTGCTGCCGCAATACACGATTTTGCCCTGCTGCACCAGCACGTCCAGCGCCTGCCAAATTTCATCCCACGGCGTCGCCCGGTCAATGTGATGCATCTGGTACAAATCAATGTGATCCGTCTGCAAACGACGCAAACTGGCGTCACACGCCGCGCGCAGGTGCAGCGCCGACAATTTCGACTGGTTCGGCCAATCGCCCATGTCACCGTAGACTTTTGTCGCCAGCACGACCTTGTCACGCCGCCCGCCGCCCTGCGCAAACCAGCGCCCGACGATCTGCTCGGTCACGCCCTCGCCTTTCTGCCAGCCATACACGTCGGCCGTGTCGTAAAAGTTGAGTCCCAGGTCGAGCGCGTGATCCATGATCGCAAAGCTGTCCGCCTCACTCGTCTGCGGCCCGAAATTCATCGTGCCCAAGCATAGCCGGCTGACTTTCACCCCGCTCCGTCCCAATTGCACATAGGTCATATAGGTCCTATAGGTCTTATTTAACTTTCAGCACCAGATTTTTCTGCTCGATGATCTCCGCCATCGCGCCGGCGTCGATCTGCCGGTCCGCCTCGGCTTTCCATTGCGTGCCTTTCCATTTCACCCGGCCGGCGCGCCCCGGCACGATCGTCTCGGCCACCTCCACCCGCTGCCCGACGCATTCCTGCACCGGTTTTGACAAGTCATCCTGTTGCGAGGTGAAGCCCGTCAATTGCGCCGTCAGCCAGCGCCGCAGCGAAAACAGCAGCACCAGCGACAGCACCGCCCAAATCCCAATCTGCAGCGCAAGCCGGTCGTGGACGTACGGCACAAACGCCGCCAACGCCGCCACGGCCCACGCACTCGCGCCGAAGAACACCAGCAAAATGCCCGGCACGAAAAATTCGGCCGCCACCAAGACCGCACCCAAAAGAAACCAGATTACCACGATGTTGTGCAGCAGTTCGTTCATCATCTCACCTCATTGCAGTGTGAAGAGCTCATCCGCAGCAGCGGCCGCCGCGGCCGCCGACGCCGCTACTGCCGGACTTGCCGGATCCGTCCGATCCGTCCGATCCGTCGGATCTGCTGCTGCTGCCGGCGCGGCGGCTTTCGCCTTGGCTTTTGCGGCGCGCTTCTGGCGCGCCGGCTTGGCCTCGGTTGCCGCCGGCGCATCCGCCGGCCCGTGCCCCAGCTCGGCACTGGCAACGCTGGCGGGCACATCTTTCTGGATGATCTTGTGGGCGCGCTCCATCATCGTCTTGTTGACCTGCTCCTCGATCGCCACCGGGTACGCACCTGTGAAGCAGGCGCAGCAGAAGCCCGGGCCGCCGCCGCACGCCGCCAACATGCCCTCCAAGCTCAAGTACCCCAGCGAATCGGCGCACAGAAACTGCTGAATCTCGGCAATCGTGTGGCGCGCCGCAATCAGTTGATCATGGCTGTGAAAATCAATCCCGTAAAAACACGGAAAACGCAGCGGCGGGCAGCCAATCCGCACATGCACTTCCTTGGCGCCGGCCTTCTTCAATTCCGACACGCGCGAAAAGGTGGTCGTGCCGCGCACGATCGAGTCATCCACAATCACCACGCGCTTGCCGCGCACCACGTCCGGCACCACGTTCAGCTTCACGCGCACTTTCATGTCGCGATCCACCTGGCACGGTGAAATGAAGGTGCGCCCGACGTAATGATTGCGGATGTAGCCGATGTCGAGCGGGATGCCGCTCTGCTCGGAATAGCCCAGCGCGGCGGAATTGCCCGAGTCCGGCACCGCCACGACAATATCGGCCTCGACCGGATATTCCTTGGCCAATTGCCGGCCCAGCGCCTTGCGCACCACATGGCAGGTGCGCCCGTCAATGCGGCTGTCCGGCCGCGCGAAATAGACATACTCAAAGATGCACAGCGAGGGCGTGGCGTCCGTGCCGTAGCGCAGCGACTGGATGCCGTCGCTGGTAATGATCACGATTTCGCCCGGCGCCACATCGCGCACAAACGTCGCGCCGGTCAAGTCGAACGCGCTGGTCTCGGATGCCAGCACATAGGCATCGTCCAGGCGCCCCAGTGACAGCGGCCGAAAGCCGTGCGGATCGCGCACGCCAATCAGCGCGTCGGGCGTCAGCAGCACGATGCTGAACGCGCCGCGCACCCGCCGGAACACACTCACCAACACTTCATCCAGGGGCGCATTCAACGGCCGCGCCATCAAATGAATGACGATTTCACTGTCGGTCGTCGTCTGGAATATCGAGCCGCCCGCTTCAAGCTCCTTGCGCAGCGAGTAGGCATTCACCAAGTTGCCGTTGTGCGCCACCGCCAGTTGCCCGCGGGCATAGTCCACGATCAACGGCTGCGCATTTTTCAGGTTGCTCGAACCCGTCGTCGAATAGCGCACATGCCCGATCGCGGCCGCGCCGTCAAGCCGGTTGACCACCGCCGGCGTCAGCACCTCGCTGGCCAGCCCCATGCCGGTGTGGCCGGCCAGCCCGTGTTCGCCCGCGACGCAGATGCCGGCGCTTTCCTGCCCGCGATGCTGCAGTGCAAACAAGCCAAAAAAAACAGCCTCGGCCGCGCGCGCATGGCCATAAATGCCAAACACACCACAGGCATCATGCGGGGTATCGTCTTGCGGATGTAGCAACGGTATCTCCATGTATTGTTTCCAAAACAAAACCAGTCACGTATTGTCGCACCTTTTTATATATTCCTTATAGTATAGTAAGTATGTTGCCAGAGGGCAAGCGCACCCGCGGGTCCCCGGATCCGGCGCCGCGCGCCGCGCATGGCCCGCGACTTAGTGACCCGCGGTAGCGCACACCGGCGTGTGCGTGCTATCCAGGTCGGCCGGCACAAACACCATGCCCGGCTGGCGCACGCCCAGACTGTCGGCCAGTTCCATGGCATCAAACAGCGTTTTCATCACAAGATACAACCACATGCCGTGCGCGGTGTGGCGCAACGGCTGGGACTGCATGATGAGGCACGTCAACAGAATTGGTTGATGATACGCCCGATGAAACGCCTGCATGTCCTTGGCCTCCATCGACCGGAACGAGAGCGCGGTGAGATAGTTCATGTTGGCATCCCAGCACTGACGCCACAGGTCATCGCGAATCGGTTGCGGCTCAATCCCCGCCGCGCGCATGAGGCTGCACAGGATGAGGATCACCTGCATCGCCGCCACGCTATCGCGGTCATCACTGGTCATGTGCTCCACGATCTCTTGGGCCAACAGCGGCGCTGCATCGATAAACCAGTTCATCGTGGCTTTTCTTTGCCGGTCGTCGCCCAAGTCTGCATGCCGCGTCAAGTCGGCTTCAACGATGTGCTTCATGCATCCCGCCGTGGTTGGTATTCTTCCGTCGGGAAGGACGCCCGCACCAGCGCGCGCCCCTCGGCCACCGAGCCAAGCGCGCCGCACGCCACCAGTTGCATCAGCAGGTTGCCCAGCGCCGTCGCCTCGACCGGCCCGGCAATCACCGGGATGCCGCAGGCGTCCGCGGTCAGCTGATTGAGCAGGGCGTTCTGCGCGCCGCCGCCGACCACGTGCAGCCGCGTGAACGCAATGCCCGTCAGCGCGCGCAATTCGTGCAGCACCGCCGCGTAGGCCTTCGCCAGACTCTCCAAAATGCAGCGGTACACTTCGCCCGCGCTCTCCGGCGCACGCTGGCCCGTCTCGCGGCAGGCCGCGCGCAATTCCTCAAGCATGTTCGCCGGCGCATAAAAACGCATGTCGTTGACGCTGACCGTGGGCCCGCCCGCCGGCGCGCGCGCCGCCAGTTCGGTCAACTCACCAAACGAGTATTCCTGCCCCTGCGCCGACCACAGCCGCCGGCATTCCTGCGCCAGCCACAAGCCCATGATGTTTTTCAGATAGCGAATCGTGCCGCCCGCGCCACCTTCGTTGGAGAAATTCAGCACGCGCCCTTGTTCGCTGATGATCGGCGCGGCCGTCTCAATCCCCATGATCGACCAGGTGCCCGAGCTGAGCCAGGCCCACTGCGCGTCGCGCGGGTCGGCCGGCACCGCCAGCACCGCCGACGCTGTGTCGTGCCCCGCCACCGCCACGGCGCGCACATCCGTCCCGTCGGCGGTGCCGCAGACCGTGCCCGGCTCGATCAGCGCGCCCATCTGCGCCGGCGTGACGCCGACTTTGCGCAGGAGCGGCTCGCACCATGTGCGCGTCCGGGCATCCAGCAGTTGCGAGGTCGAGGCTATCGTGTATTCCGTCTGGGCCTCGCCGGTGAACAAAAACCGCAGATAATCCGGCATAAACAAAAAACTCGCCGCCATTTTCAGCAGCGGATGGCGATGCTGTTTGTGCCGGTACAATTGGAAAATCGTGTTGAACGGCATGAATTGAATGCCGGTGATGCGGTACAATTTCCGCGCGCCGATGGCGTCGGTGCAGGCCTGCATGTTTTCCACGGAAAAATCGCGATAGCCCCACGGCAAGCCCAGCAGCTCATCGTGCGCGCCAATGAACGCGCCGTCCACGCCCCAAGTGTCAATCCCGAATGACGTGATCGGCTGCGCGGCCCGCGCCTTGTGCAACCCGTTCTGCAGTTCGTCGAACAAGCGCGGCACATCCCAATACAAATGCCGGCGCAGCTTCACGGTCCCATTCCAGAAGCGATGCATTTCCTCGAGCTGCAACGTCGCGCCGTCAAAGCGGCCAAGCATGGCGCGGCCACTGCTCGCGCCAAGATCAAAGGCAAGCATTGCACACGCCGTACTCATTGCAGGATCTCCCAACGTTGGTTATCTGTGGCGTGGCCACTGCGGCGTCGCGCGCGGGGCCACCTAAGGTTTGCCGGCTGCTATTGTAGCGATTGCCCCGCGCAAAGTAAACCGCTGCCGCGCCTCAGCGCGCGATCTCGGGATTGTCCATGAACGCGTAGGCCAGGATGTGCGCCACGCACATGTGCGCGTCCTCGACCTGGCCGTAATGCTGCCCGTCAACCACCACCACGTGCTGTGCCAGCGTTGCCAGTGTGCCGCGCCGGCCGCCGACAATCGCAATGGTCGTCAATCCGTGCGCGTTGGCCCACCCGAACGCTTTCACCAAGTTCGGCGAGTTGCCGCTGACACTCATGGTCAAGGCCACGTCGCCCGCCCGCGCAAAGTTCTCCAGCTGCCGCACGAACACGTCTTCATAAGCATAATCGTTGCCGATCGCCGTCATCCAGGCAACATTATCGTTGAGCGACATGCAGCGAAAGCGCTTGCCGATTTTGTCCGACGCACCCTTGCCCAAGTCGCAAATGAAATGCTGGGCCGTCGCCGCGCTGCCGCCGTTGCCCATCGCAAAAACCTGCCGGTCATCACGATGGGCCGCGCGCAGCACCTCAATGATCTGCGCCAAGGTCTCCTGCGGCAGTGCCGCCAACGCCTGCTGCGCACCCGCCAGGTACTGCGCAATCCATGCTTGCATATCCGTCATGAGCATCTCCGTGCATCTGCATACGCACCGGCCGCCAGCAACAAGGCGCCGACCGGCACGACATCTTCACCCAGCGCCGCCAGCGCAATGCGCGGCGCCGGCAACAAGGCTTGCATCACAAATTGCGGCAGTGCCTGCGCCACCGCCGCGCGCAGCGGCGCGCCCACCAGCGCCAACCCGCCGCCCAGGACAATCATCGCCGGATGCAGCAACTGCACCACGTGCGACAAACCCAACGCAAGCTCCCCGGCCCACGCCGCCAGCAACGCCTGCGCCATGGCGTCGCGCGCCCGCAATGCCGCGGCCAGCTGGCGCGCCTCGCCACCGTGCAGCCCGCGCGTCAGCCGCGCCAGCACACTGCCTGGATGCCGCCGGCTCAGCGCGCGAATGCGCCGATCCATCGCCCAGCCCGAACAGCGTTGCTCGACAATGGTGCCGCGCCGATCCAAGCGCACATGCCCGATCTCGGTTTCACCCGGCGGCGCACCATGATACAGCGCGCCACCGACCACCAACCCGCCGCCCACCCCGCTGCCCAGCGTCACATAAAACACCGGATCATGGCCGCGCCCGGCGCCGCAGCACGCCTCTGCCAGCGCCGCCGTGTTGGCGTCGTTCTCGACCACGACCGGCACGCCGCTCGCGCGCTGCAGCCAGCCGCGCAAGTCAAAACCATGCCAGCCCTTGACATGATGCGAACAGGTGATCACGCCCGTGCGCCAGTTGACCGGCCCGCCAAATCCCACGCCGATCGCGCCGATCCGCCGGCCCGCGCACACCACTTGGAGGCCTTCTAAAATCTGCGCGCGAATGCCCGCCGCGCCGTGCGCACGAACCACCGCGAAGCGCGCGCGCGCCGCAAGCGCGCCATCCGCCCCGCCGGCGCCCAGCTGCACTTTCGTCCCGCCAATCTCAATCCCAATAAATGCCATGCGCTGCATGGTTTTCATTGTACCATTTCTCATTGTTCATCGTTCATTGTTCATCGTTTAATTCTGCGTTGACTTCCCCTGCCGGCTATGCTACAATGTCCCCGCTGAATTTTATATAACAGCCGCACAAGGAAACACCCGGCATGACACCCGAGCAAGATCAAGCAGACGCGATGATGGGCAAGGCGTTATTGGCCGCGGCCGAATTCAATCAATTCGACCAGGCGGCGACCGACCGCATTGTCAAGGCGGTCTTCCAGGCGGCCTTCAATGCCAGGATCAGCCTGGCCACCATGGCGGCCGAGGAGACCAAGCTCGGCGTCTGGCAGCACAAGGTTATTAAAAACGTCGTGGCCTCCCTGCTGGTGTACAACGACATTTGCGATGAAACAACGGTCGGCGTGCTGGCCCATGATGAGCGGCTGGGCATCACCGAGATCGCGCAGCCGCTCGGCCCGATTTTCGCGATCACGCCGATGACCAATCCGACCTCCACGGTCATTTTCAAGATTCTCATCTGCCTCAAATCCCGCAATCCGCTGATCATCAGCCCGCATCGCCGGGCTGCCAAATGCTCGGGCGAGACGGCCCGCATCTGCTATGAAGCGGCCCTGGCGGCCGGCGCGCCGGAAGACTGCGTCCAGTTCCTCGCCGGCGGCTCGCGCGAGTTGACCCACGCCTTTATGGCCCATCCGAGCCTGGCCCTGATTCTGGCTACCGGCGGCACCGGCCTGGTTACCGCGGCCTACAGCTCCGGCACCCCGGCCATCGGCGTCGGGCCCGGCAATGTGCCCGTCTTGATTGACCCGTCGGCCGATCTGCCCTTCGCCGTGGAAAGCATCATCTCCTCCAAAACGTTTGACAACGGCACGGTCTGCGCCAGCGAGCAGGCTGTGGTGGTCGAGCGCGCCATCCATGCGGCCGCCCGGGCCGAGTTCGAGCGGCAGCACTGCTATTTCGCCAATCCCGCGGAAATCAAAAAACTGGAGGCAGTCGCCATTGACCCGAAAACCGGCGGCATGCACGCCGACATCGTCGGCCAGTCCGCCATGGAAATCGGCCGGCGCGCCGGCGTGCAGCTGCCGCCGGACACGGTCATCATCATGCTGCCGCTCGACAAGGTCGGGCCCGACGAGCCGCTCTCCGGCGAAGTGCTGGCCCCCCTCCTTGCGTTTTATGTCGAGGAGCATTACGCGGCCGCCTGCAACCGCTGCATCAGCCTCAACTATCGCGGCGGCGTCGGCCACACCGCCGCCATCTACGCCAACGACGACGCGCGCATCCGCGAGTTCGGCGATCTGATGAACTCCGGTCGCGTGGTCGTCAACACCCCGTCCTCGCAAGGCGGCGTCGGCGGCTTGTTCAACACGCTGCGCACCAGCTTCACGCTCGGCTGCGGCAGCGGCGGGAAGAACAGCACCACGGAAAACATCTCGGCCCGCCACCTGCTTAACATCAAGAAAGTATGCCGCCGCCGGCCCAATGCCGAATGGAACGCATTTGACCAGAGCAAGTTTCTTGATGCAACGCTCGATGCCGACACACTCTGCGCGCAGTACACCAAGAATTTTTGACCATCCCCAACCCAAGGAAACGCCATGGCGCACCTGGAATTCAACCCCCATACGCATACCTACATTCGCCACTTTGAGGGCAAACTCACCAGCGCGCTCTGCACCGACCTGGCCACCGCGGTGGCCGCGGACATTGCCGCCGCCCTGGCTGAAGACCAGAACGCCAAGGTGGCCTTTGACCTTGCCCAAGTAGATTATGTCGTCTCCGCCTACCTGCGCATTTGCTTGTTGTCGGCCAAACAATTACCCAAGGGCAATTTCTCCATCATTAATTGCCGGCCCGAAGTGAAAAAAATCTTTTGCATCGCGCGCTTCGACAACCTCTTTGATATTGCATGACGCCGCGCGACGGTAGTCTTATCTGTCCCATCAGTCTTATCAGTCCTATTGCTGCGCACGTGCCGCTGGCGCGCATGCTGGCCGCCGCGGCTGCCGTCGCGCTTCTCGTCACATTGCCGGGCTGTCACATGACCACGAACACCATTACGTACCCGCCCACGCCGCGCGTGCCCGTCACGGATCTGGTGCAGGGCGTCGCCATTACCGATGCATATCGCTGGCTCGAAGACGCCGCCGCGCCGGCCGTCACCAACTGGGTCGCGCAGCAGGAGGCGCTGACACGTCGCGTGCTGGATGCCCTGCCACAGCAGGCATGGTTGACGCAACGCCTCGAACGCCTCTGGCGCTATGATGACGAAACCGTGCCGATGCCCGTGCTGGACGGCCCGCGCCTGTTCTTCTCGCGCAAAAACGCCGCGGATGAAAAGTGGATGTACATGACCGCCGCGCACACCGGCGCGGTTCCTGAGGTTCTGCTCAATCCCAACACGTGGGACGCGCATGAAACCCTCGACAGCACGGCGCCTTCGCCGGATGGCGCGTATCTGGTGTACGGTGTTGCGCGCGCCGGCGACGAGGATGCGCAACTGCATGTCCTGCGCCTGGCCGACCGCGTCCTGCTGCCCGACACGTTTCAAGGTTGGCGTCAAGACGGCGTCGCCTGGCTGCACGACAACTCGGGCTTTTTTTATTCAGCCAAACCACGCAAAGGCACTGTCCCCGCCGGTGCCGAGCATTACTGGCACACCGCCTGGTTCCACACCCTCGGCACACCCGCGGCACAGGATCAGAAAGTCTTCTGGGACGACACCACCAAGGAATACTGGCACGGCGTCTCGGTCAGCGAAGACGGCCGCTGGCTCGTCTTCTCGCGCGGATTGTTCAATCGCACGGATGTGTATGTCAAGCCGGTCGGCAGCACGAATGCGCCCGTGCCGGTGGTCACCAATATTGATGCGCGCTTCAGCGTCACCGTTGTCAATGACCGCATCTACATCAAGACCAACTGGCAGGCGCCGCGCGAACGCGTCATGGTCGCGGATATCGCGCAGCCGGGCATTGAACATTGGCAGACATTCATTCCCGAAGGCGCGGACACGCTCGAAAATGTGTCTTTCAGCGCCGGCAAAGTGTTTGCCGTGTATTTGCATAATGCCTGCTCCCTGATTCGCATTTTCGCCCCTGACGGCACGTTCGAACGCGAGTTGCCGCTGCCCGGCATCGGCTCCGCCAACGTCTGGGGTTTCTGGTCGAAACCACAGGTCTGGGTCTCGTTCACCAGCTACACGCACCTGCCGACCACCTATGCCTATGACGTTGCGCGCGCGGCCTTGACCGAACTGCATCACACACCGATTCCATTCGACATGTCGCCGTACATGTCCACCCAAGTCTGGTATCATTCCAAAGACGGCACGGCCGTGCCCCTGTTTTTGCTGGGCAAGCGCGACGCGCAGGCGGATGGTTCGCACGCGGTGCTGCTGACCGGCTACGGCGGCTTTAATGTCTCGATGCAGCCGTACTTTTCAACCATGTATGGTGTCTGGCTCGAGGCCGGCGGCATGGTCGCCATTCCGTGCTTGCGCGGCGGCGGCGAGTTTGGTGAAGCATGGCATCAAGCCGGCATGCGCGCGAACAAACAAAATGTCTTTGACGATTTCATTGGCGCGGCCGAGTGGCTCGTGCGCGAACGCTGGACGACGCCGCGGCGGCTGGTCATCAGCGGCGGCAGCAACGGCGGCCTGCTCGTCGGCGCAGCCGTGGTCCAGCGTCCGGATTTGTTCGCCGGCGTGATGTGCGCGGTGCCCTTGCTCGACATGTTGCGCTACCATTTGTTTGGCATTGCGAACATCTGGAACGAGGAGTACGGCACGGCAGCACAGGCCGATCAGTTTGCCTGGCTGCAACGCTATTCGCCCTATCATCACGTCACCGACGGCGTGCGCTATCCACCGGTATTGCTGATTGCCAGCGAAAATGACGCGCGGGTTGATCCGTTGCACGCGCGCAAGATGGCGGCGCGCCTGCAGGCGGCCACATGCGGCGGCGGCCCGATTGTACTGCTGCAGCGCAAGGCGGCCGGCCATGGCGGCGCCGTGACGCTCAGCGAGCGCATCGCGCAGACCAGCGCGGAATGGGCCTTCCTGCTGGACTGCGCCGGCCTGTAGCCGCCTGTTTTCAGGGCTGCTTGGAGTCCCGCCAACGGCGGGGTTCAGGGTTCAGGGTTCAGGGTTCAGGATTCAGGTGCATGCGGGTACCGGGCGCCCCACCGAGAATGAATATCCAATATTGAACACTCAATATCCAAGGACGAAATATCTGCGCAGAACTCTGCTTGGAGTCCCGGCGGCGGGATCATCATTGGTTATTCCTTGTTGGATATTGGATATTCGCATTCCCTGATTAACTTTATTGGCGCGTAGTGGTGATCTT
>JAPLST010000224.1 GCA_026398485.1 bacterium | reverse complement strand
GGCGCGCGTCAAGGCCGTCCTGCGCCGCAACGTGGCCCCGCAGGAAACCGGCAAGATCGTGCGGCTGGGTGATGCCGTTATCGTGGACGGCAACACCTATCAAATCACGGTCAACGGCAAGCCGATTGATGCCACCACGACGGAATTTCGCATTGTGCAGTTGCTGTGCCAGCGCCCGGGCTGGGTCTACTCGCGCGAAAAGATTCTCGATCATTTGTGGGGCACCGAAAAAGCGGTGATCGACCGGACGGTGGATGTGCACATCAAGAACGTGCGCGAGAAAATGGGCAAGGCCGGCGAGCTGATCAAGAACGTGCGCGGCGTGGGCTACAAGGTGGAAGCGTAACTGAGTCCAGAACTCCTGACATAGGGGTGTTTACAATGTCCGCTTTATTTCGTCAGAACAGGTCGTGGATGACGTATGCGCATGTGCTGCGGTTGGGTGCGCTGAGACCCCCACGACCGCGCTAAAGTGATTCAGAGAATGCGAATATCCAATATCCAACAAGGAATAACCAATGATAAAGTTCTGCGCAGATACTTCGCCCTTGGATATTGAGTGTTGGATATTGGATATTCATCATCTCTTCTGCCAGACCCCCACGATCACTTCAGAAATGATGAGTGATGAATGATGAGTGATGAATGCAGAACAAAAATAATATTACGTGGTACATGCTGCGTGCTGGACACTCATCATTCATCATTCATTTCAGGTTAGGATCCCCACCCTGGCAGTGTTTCAACAAGCCAAGATGCCCATAAAACAAGGGCATTAGCGAAAGCTATTTCAGGAGTTCTGGAATCAGGTCATGGCGTGATCCGCCATGCATGCTGCCGGCGCTGTACCTGCGGGGTGCGGCGGGCTGGGCAGGTGCGCCCGGCCGAACAATTCTTCGAGGACGGCTTCCCACGAGCCGCACGCCAGCGCGCGTTGGCGCGCCTCCGCACGCATGGCCACGTGCGCGGCAGGGCTGTCGTGCAGCATGCGGATGAAGTCTTCAAGCTGCCGCACCCAGCGTTCCGCGGCATCCACCGGCACGACCGCGCCGGTCACGCCATGCACGACAATTTCCTGCGGCCCGCCCTTGTCCGAGACCAGCGCGGGCACGCCACAGGCCTGGGCCTCGAGCACGGCCATCCCAAAGGTATCGGTAATGCTGGGAAACAGGAAGAAGTCGCAGGCACTATAGATTTCCGGCAACTGCTCATGCGTGACGGCGCCGATGAAGCGCACCCGCGGCGCGCCGGCAAGCTGTTCCCGCAGTGGCGCGCCATAGGGTCCCTCACCGACGATCAACAGATTGACCGCCGGGCAGCGCTGCACCAGCGCCAGATACACCTCGGCCAGAAACGCCAGATTTTTGTCCTGGGCCAGGCGGCCCACATAGCCCAGCGTGACGCCCTCCGGCACGGCGTGGCGTTCCTGCACGCGCTGGCGCGCGCTGTGGCGCGGGTAAAACACGTTGGTGGCCACGGCGGCCGGCAACAGCCGCAAGCACCGCCGGTCAAAGCCGCGCGCCTCCAGCATGCTGATGTACCGGTGGGTTGGCACGTAGACCTGGTCCATCGCCGTGAAAAACCAGCGCGTGGCGCTGTCACACAGCATGAGCAAAGAGTCATCGTCAATGATTGTTCCGGCTTGGGCGGCAAAATCGGAGTGGTAAATGCCGGTGATCTTCACCTTCAAGAGCCGCCCGAGTAACAAGCCCAGCAGGCCGACCGGCCCGGGTGTTGAAATCACAATTTCATCCGGCTCGAAATTGCAGAGCAGTTCGAGCGATTGCAACAGGGATGGCACCCGCACCGCATACATTTCATAGTGCGGCAGGGGAAACTCATACATGGACGGCAGCGTGAGCATGTTGGGCACATGTTTCTCGGACACGTGCCCGGGCGGCGCCGCCGTGACAATGCGGATGGTGTGCGGCACGTTGTCGGCGGCGTGCGCAATGGCGTTCAACATCACGGCCACGCCGTTCATGTCGGTCAAGGTGTCGGTGAACCACAAGACCCGCTTGGCGGTCTGCGCCGCCGCCGGCTGATACTCGTGCAGCATTTCGTTCAGCAGCGGCCGGCCTTGGCACATATGATGCAGGGTCGAGAAGAAAGGGATCGAGAGAAAAATACCGGGCAGCGATGTGGCGATGTTCTGGACGATGCCGATGACATCGCCTTCCTTGAGGCTGCGCTCCAGCACGGACGCAAACAGAACAAAAAACGTGTCGACCACGCCGGCAATGTTGCGATACACCAAGGTAAAGCGGGCGTCCATGGGCAGGTGCCGGTTGGCCTGCACGGCGTCAATCATGGCGACAATATGTGCTTGCAGCGTGAGCTCGTTGGGCTGTCTGAATGCGCGAATCTTCTGCATGCGCAGCCGATTGCGCAGACTGAGTGAGCCGCGGCCAAAGATAATGTCCGTCAACTGCGTCAGCAGCGATCCTGAACCCTTGTTGCCGCGGGCGCGCGAGAAATCATAGGCGATTTTGTACAGCGCGAATGCCAATGTGCGGTAATCATTGTGGCGCCCCGCCGGCTGGCTATGGCCGGCGCGCACGGCGGCAAGAAAGGCCGCAGGCGTGGCGGCTGCGGCCTCGGTCCACGTGTGGCCGATAAAAAGACCGGCGTGATCATCGCTGCCGGCGGTGCAACTCTTGCGCCACGGCGTGCAGCCGGTGGGCGCAATGCCATGGCGCAGGTGCAACGCCGCAAGGTGCGCCGGCGTCAGCGCGCCCAGCACAGTCATCCAGCCTGCGTTGCTGGCGTGCGCGCGACAGCCGTTAATGCCCTCAAACACGTTGAACAGCAAGATTAGTTTCTCGAGATGTGCGCGGGTCAACTTGTCATTGACCGCATAGGTTGCGTGCGCGACGGCGTGCGCCAGATTGCGCGCCGCCAGAAAATCGCGCACGGCGTAAATGTCGGTGCGGATGCGTTCGAGCTCCGCAAAGGCCGCCTGATCCAGGTCATACACCAAGACATGCACTTTGCAGCCATCCTCGGGGAAATAGCAGGTGGCTTCGACACTGATGAACGTGTCGTCGGGATGGCGCTCGCGCAAAGCCAGCGCGCCGCGAATGTCGTTGTGGTCCGTGAGCGTGACGAAGTCCATGCCCTGCGCCTTGGCGGCGGCATACACCGTCTCGGGATCTGTGTAGCTTTCATTGGCGCCCAAACGCTGTAGAAACCATTCCGAGGGATGATCCGAGTAGCACGAATGCACATGTAAATCAACTTTGGCCATGAGATGTTCCGCGCGTTAAATGAATCAACATGCTGGGCAAGTCACCATGAGTATGACGTGCAAAAGCTAAGGAACAACCAAGGCCGGGTTAGGCTTGTGTGAATATGCAAAAACTGCGGGCGCAGCGTTGCGGAAGTTGCTATACTGCGCCGGAATGCCCGCACACCGCGCGGTGTGCTCATCATCACGGATGCACGCTATGAAAATCGCCTTGGTCATTGATTGCTGGGCACCACAAGTCAACGGGGTCGTCCGCACCTACGCCAGCACGGTGGCGGAATTGCGCCGCATGGGGCACGCGGTGCGGGTGATTGCGCCCGATCAATTCCGCACGATGCGCTGTCCGACTGATTCTGAATATCGCCTGGCGCTGGGGGCGCGCGCCGGTGTTGCGCGTTTGCTCGACGAGTTCCAGCCCGACGCCATTCACGTCGCGACGGAAGCCACGCTTGGTTTGGCCGCACGCAATCTGTGTGTGCGACGACGCTGGCCGTTTACCACGTCGTACACCACCAAGCTGCCTGAGTATGCCTATGCACGCCTGCGCATGCCCCTGCGCTGGTCGTATGCCGTCATGCGCTGGTTTCACCGCCCGGCCCACGCCGTCATGGTGGCCACCGCCAGCCTGCAACGCGAACTCGAGGCCCGTCGCTTTGGCAACCTGAAACGCTGGACGCGTGGTGTGGATACCGGACTGTTCCGCCTGTATCCCAAAGAGTTTCTGGACGCGCCACGGCCAATCCTGCTGTATGCCGGCCGGGTGGCCATTGAGAAGAACATTCGCGCCTTTCTCGACCTGAAGGCGCCCGGCACCAAATACGTCGTCGGCAGCGGGCCGCAAGCTGCCCAGTTGCAGCAGGCATATCCGCAGGTGCGTTTTGTCGGCAGGCAGCACGGCGAGCAACTGGCGCGCTATTATGCAGCGGCGGATGTGTTTGTCTTTCCCAGCCGCACCGACACCTTTGGCCTGGTGATGCTGGAGTCGCTGGCCTGCGGCGTGCCGGTGGCGGCGTACCCAGTGCCGGGCCCGCTGGATGTCATCGGCGCTTCGGGCGCGGGCGCGCTCGACGAGGATCTTGCGACCGCCGTGGAGCGGGCGCTGCGCCTTGATGCGGCGGTCTGCCGCGCCCATGCCCAGACATTTTCCTGGGAGGCCGTTGCGCGCATGTTTGTGCAGAACCTTACACTGATCTCAGCCCAGTCTTGACAGCCCCGCAAGAACGCCAGCGCCGTGATAAGGCGCAGGGGGTTGTCCGCCGAACTTGCGCCTCTTGCTCACGAGGGCGGTTGCTGCTGTGCAGTGTCCTTGTAGCCGCCCGCGCCGAGGGCGGTTGCTGCAACCGCGGTCAGCGCCCGCGGCTACAATTGATGACATCAAAGTTGACGGCGCATGCGCCGTTCCGCCACATAAGGTACATAATGTCGGCGACAGCGGGGAACATCTTCACCCGCACTTAGCACGGCACTTACCCGCGCATCACACAAACCGGTTACACTTATCGTGCGCCGGGATCCGGCGTGATTGGTATACTAACGGCAACGGATCGGAGCAGCACAACATGAACATGCGCATTGCAGTGGTGGATGACGAACAGGACATTGCGGAACTGGCGGCGCTGCACTTGCGCAAGGAAAATTTCTCGGTGCAGGAATATTACGATGCGGCCAGCTTCATGGCCTCCTTGCGCGACGAGATGCCGCAGGCGATCATTCTGGATTTGATGCTGCCCGATGCCGACGGTTATGAGATCTGCCGGGCCTTGAAAGCCGACGGCAACTACGCCCACATTCCCGTGATCATGCTGACGGCCAAGGGTGAAGAGGCGGACAAGGTGCGCGGCTTGGAACTGGGCGCGGACGATTATGTGACCAAACCGTTTTCGCCGCGCGAACTGGTGGCGCGCGTCAAAGCCGTCCTGCGCCGCAACGTGGCCCCGCAGGAAACCGGCAAGATCGTGCGGCTGGGTGATGCCGTTATCGTGGACGGTAACACCTATCACATCAAGAACGTGCGCGAGAAAATGGGCAACGCCGGCGAGCTGATCAAGAACGTGCGCGGTGTGGGCTACAAGGCGGAAGCGTAACTAAAGCGCAGCGCACATTTGCGCGCACGCCGCAGTGCTTCCCAGCCGGCACCGCGTAGTCCGCATCATGCAGCCGCTCATTTTCGCAATTCATGCATGCAAAATCGCGCCGGAGAAGCGCCCGGATCCAGCGGTTTGTTTGAGTGGTTGCTCCCCACCGATCCACGCCGGCGGCGGGATCGGTGGAAGCAGAGATTGAGAAAAGGGTGCTGGCGCGCCTGTTTACTCAATCTCATTCACCCACGATCCCGTCAACGGCGCATGCGCGTCAACGTAAGCGGCTGGAAGCCGCTTCTACGACAGATACACTCGCTAAGTTGACGCGCATGCGTCAACGGCGGGATCGTGGGGGTCTCAGCAAATCCACCCGCCCAACCCGGGTGTTCGTTAGCGCCGAGAGCGTTTACTGGGTTTGCCTTTGTTGCGGTGTTGGCAGCGCCGGAACTGGGGAAGCGCGGGTGCGCGGGCACTTTACAAGCGGACGCGGAAATGCTATAGTAACATTAATGTGCTACCGGTTGCACACCTTGAAGCGTTTCGTAAGAAAATTGACCATGCGCCCATGACACCCACGACCAAAAAAACAACTATTTATGACATTGCCCGCGCCGCTAACCTGGCGGCGTCGACCGTGTCGCGCGCCTTGGACCCGGAACGCCAGCACCGCATCAGTGACAAGACCCGCAAGCATATTGCCCAGATTGCCGCCCAGCTGGGCTATCATCCCAACCGGGTTGCGCGCGCGCTCAGCTGCGGCGGGACGGACACGATCGCGATCGTGCTGCCAGCCAACACCCAATTTGCAGAGAACGAGTATTACAGCCGGGTAGTGATGGACAGCGTGCATTATCTGGCGGCCTCGCATGTGGACCTGAAGGTGCATGCCCTCTCGGTGGCGGAGGGGCACGAAGACCTTTCGCGCCTGCACCAGCAACTGGCGGTGGATGGCATTATCGCGGTCGGGCTCTCGACCGCGGATCACTTCAAAGTGCCGCCCCACGTCAAGAAACTGCCGGCAATCCTGTTTAGCAGTTACGAGGACCTTGGCCTGACGAGTGTCGATGCCGACAATGTGCAGGGCGGGCGTCTGGCGGCCGAGCATTTCATCGCCCGCGGCCATACCCACCTGGGCATGCTGACCGGCCCGCTCGACTCGAAGAACGCGCTCGACCGGCAACGCGGCTATCGCGCCGTGCTGCAGGCGGCCGGGCTGCCGCTGCGCGAGGCCTGGTTCGTTCCCTGCCTCTACGGGGCCAGCCCGGGGTTTGACGCCGCCCAGCAATTATGCACCAACCGGCAACGGCCGACCGCCATCTTTTGCGCCAATGACGATATCGCCAGCGGCGCCCTGCGCGCCTTCCAGGCGCAGGGGCTGCGCTGCCCGCACGACATTTCCGTGATTGGCTTTGATGATTTCATGGTGGCCCGCCACACCACGCCGCAATTGACCAGCGTTGCCCAGCCCATTGCGGAAATGGTGCGCCTGGCCATCCAGCACATTCTGGAAATGATGCACCACGGCGCGCCGGTGGTACGGATGGTCGTGCCGGTACGTTTGGTGGAACGCGACTCGGTCGGCACGGTGAAATAGCTCATGCGAAAAATCCTGATACTATGGGGTTTTGTCACGCTCGCTGCCCACGCCGCGCCGCTCGAACCGGCGCGCGGCATCCTGACCGGCGTCAACTTGGGCGACCTCGCGCCGGCGGCGTTCAATGCGACAACGCGGGTGGACCATGCCTTTTTCGTGGTCTTCACCGGTTGGCCGCCGAATTACAACGATCTGGATGCGACCGTGGCCAAGATTGCCGCAGTGCAGGGTGCCTTGGTGGTCACGCCCATGCCGTGGGGCAATCCGGATGGCATCAGTGATGCCGACATCACCGCCTTCGCCGCCAAAATGAATGAGTACATCACGGTCCGCGACGTGCCGGTCTTCGTGCGTTTTGCGCACGAAATGAACGGCTCGTGGTATCCATATGGCGGCCAGCCGGTGCGCTATACCAATGCCTTCACACGCGTGGCCAACGCCATCCACGCGCTGGGCCCGCGGGCCGCGATGGTCTGGGCGGTGGCCAATTACCAGGGCTATCCGTTTGCCTATTATAATAAAGATCTGGCCGGCTATCTGGCCAGCCAGTATCACGGCACCTCCAATGATTTTGCGGCCATGGACACGGATGGCAACGGCGTGCTCACCAGTGCCGACGATCCGTATGGGCCGTATTATCCGGGCGACGACGTGGTCGACTGGGTCGGCAGCTCGGTGTATCATGTTGACAACGATTATCCGCTGAGTGGCAACAACACCATTCCCTACGATCGCAAAGTGACCATGCTGTTGACCGGCTTTAACGGTTCCATGAACAACTTCTACACGCGCTTCGCCAAGAACAAGAGCAAGCCGATGATGCTGCCGGAGACGAGCGCCGCCTATATTGCAGCCTGGGGCGGCGTCAGCGACGCGGCGGTCAAGGGCGGCTGGATCAACCAGTTGTACCATGTCGGCGCGACGACGACGGCGGCAGAGAGTCTGCCCATTCGCTATCCCTGGATCAAGGCCATTGGCTGGTTTGACGTGGCGAAGTTTGAGGATCACGGCACCGGCATGCTCTGGACCGACTGGCGCGTGAGTGCCAATAGTGTGGTGCGCACGAACTACCACGCGTACCTGCAGCAAGTCAGCGACAACGCGCGCTATTGCCTGAACGCGGGCGATGTGGGTGGCTTTGTCTATGGCCGGAATGGCTGGCTGAACGACTGGCAAGCCAATGACGCGCGGTGCGTGGTGAGCGTGACGACCAATGCCCTGCGCGGGTGCGGCGCGCTGCAGATCAATTATGCCGGCAGCACCAGCAGTATTGTGCGGGCCGCCCTGAAAACCGATGCGCGCTACGACGCGCCGTGGGGCCAGGCCAATCGCGTCTCTGTCTGGGCGCGCGTCCCAACCAATGCGCCGGCCATCGCGCTCGGCTTGGCCTTCGAGAGCCCCGCCACCAATTGGTACGAGCGCGCCACGCAGCCCGTGCCGGCCGACGATTGCTGGCGCCAACTGACGTGGGCGTATGAGCCACGCCTCGTCACCGGGGCCACGTTCCTGACCGTGCATCTGCTGCTAACCACGCCGACCAACCTTGCCGGCAGTCTTGTGCTCGACACGCTGGCCGTGTTCCCGCAGATGACCAACGCACCGGCGCCGCCGGCCAGCGTGACGGCCAGTGCCGGCGCCTATGTGGATCGCGTCCGGGTGGCCTGGCCGGCCAGTGTCGGCGCCGACGGCTATCAAGTGTATCGCAGCGCGCAGCCCACCAGCAGTGCGGCCACCGCGCTGTCGCCGCCGCTGTCGCTGCTGCTCTTTGACGACACCAACGTCGTGCCGGGCCGGCTGTATTATTATTGGCTCAAGGCCTCGAATGCGTTTGGTTGGAGCAGTTTCAGCACCGGTACCAATGGCTACGCCGGCTCAATCAGCACCGGACTGCTGAACGGCGGCTTCGAGCTGGAGGGCGCCACGGCCGGCAAGCCGGCTGATTGGATTTGGAACAGCACCGGCGCCGGCAACATCTGGCTCTCCGGCAATTATGCCCACAGCGGCGTGCGCTCGGTCATGTTTCCCGGCTGGGGCGAATGGAACACCCTGGTGCAAACCTATGCCAACGGTTTGCTGGGCGGCGCGACGGTGACGGCATCGGTCTGGGGCTTGACGCCGGGGTTCACCATGGTTGGCGCGGGCGGCGCGTTGCTGCTGCGCGACAGCGACCAGCCCACCACTCTGTATGGCAGTACGCTGTTCATCACCAGCGCGACGCCGTCCGGCCAATGGGTCAAGGCGACGATCGTGACGAACCTGCCGGCCCAGGTGGACAGTGTTGATTTCGTGCTGCAAATGCAGGGGGGTGCGGCCGGCTTGGTTTATTTTGATGATGCCGCGCTGGCGGTGCCGATCCCGGAAACATCGCTGCTGCCGCTGGGCAGCATCATCGTGCCGGGCATCCTGGCCGCCCTGCGGGTCAAATGCATGCAATAACAGCGGTGCCCGCGCCCGCTGCGCCTATAGATATTTTTCAATAGCAACCGTGGAATTACGATGAAAGCAACGCTTTGTCACCTCGTTTTGTGTGGCCTGCTGGCGCTCCTGTGTGCCGACCGCGTGCGCGCGGCGAATGTGCTCCAGAATCCAGGTTTCGATCTGGCCGCCGGCGGCTATGCGGCCGGCTGGACCAATATCCAAGCATCCTGGCGCATCACCACGCCGCCCAGTTATGTGCGCACCGGCAGCGCCGCCATGCAATGCAACGGCTGGGGTGAATGGGGCCAATCGCGCCAGACCTATGCCAGCGCGGCGCTGGGCGGGCAAACCGTCACCGCCTCGGTCTGGGGGCTGATCTGGACCAACGCCGTGGTCTCGCCCGGCTGGAACGGCGCGGTCTTGTCCTTATACGACTCGAATTTCCCCGCCACGCCGATTGCCACCACCAATTTCATCACCGCCGGCTCGGCCCAAGGCACCTGGATTCAGGCTGCGGTGGTTGCGCAAGATCTGCCGCTCGACGTGACCAGTGTGGATATTGTGTTGCAGGCAGCCAG
>JAPLST010000330.1 GCA_026398485.1 bacterium | reverse complement strand
TCGTAGGCGCCCATGTCGACCCGGCCGTACATGATGCGCGGGTTGCCGTCCAGGTCGCGTTGCAGTGTCATCCCCGCCAGGTTAGTGCCGGTATCCACACACGGCGAGTTCATCTGCAAATGGAAATTGTTGTTGGCCACATCGACAAACTGCGGGTCATTGGTGATGTTGCCGGCGCCCATCGGGCCGGGCATCGTACAGGTGTAGGTATACAGCCCGCCATTGTTATTGCCATTCTCATTGAGATAGGCAATGCTGTTGATGACCTCCAAATCATAGACGCCGCCCAAATCCTGAAAATAAATGCCGCCAATATTGGTTGCGACATTGGCCGCCACGGTGCAATTTTCGACATGCCCGCCATCAAACGCGAACACGCCGCCGCCCGTCAGCCGCGCCATATTGCTGACGATCAACGAACTGATCACAAGCCCGCCCTGATGCAGGCGCACGCCGCCGCCACCCCAGTTGTTAACCAAGCCATGCGCCGCATTATTGGCAATATAGCAGCGGCTGATCGTGCCATATTCATTGCAACTGACGCCGCCGCCCGCGTCACTGGCCGTGTTCGACACGATCGTGCAGCCCAGCACATCGCCGCCGTACTCGCAGGCCGCGCCACCGCCGTATTGCGCCGTGTTGGATGCCACGTACGAATTCACCAGCCGGCCGTTGCTGTAACTGAAAAAGGCGCCGCCACCACCGCCGCCATTGGCAGCCGCGTTGCTGGTCAAGACGCAATTCGTGACCAGGCCGCCATGGTCAAAATACACACCGCCGCCACCACTGCTGCCCAAGGTCGCCGTGCAGCGCGTGATCGTGCAGTTTTCAATATTGCCGCCATTGTAGCAGTACACGCCGCCACCGCTGTCCGCCCGCCCGTTCTGCATCGTGAAGCCGCGCACCAGCACGCCGTCACGCACATACAGGCAGCGATACACGCCACCGCCATCAATGATCGTCACGTCCGCGCCGCCATAACTCGTCATGGTGATCAGCTTGTTGATCGCCACCACATTGCTGCCGATGAGCTGCGCGCCATAGCCGCTGTACACGCCATTGCTGACGATGACCGTGTCGCCATCCAAGGCCGCATCCACCGCCATCTGAATGTTCGTCGCCGCGCTCGCCCACGTCGCAAAGGGAAACGTGTGACTGCCATTGGGCGCCACATACAGCATCGCGCCCGCATGACATAGCGCCGCCACGGCACTGATGAAAATGACGGACAAGAGCATGCAACGGGTGTTCATGTAGTCACTCCGCAAGATGTTAACAAGTATGTTGGCAATACGTTTTGCATTGATTCGCCCTGCGCCACGGCGCAAGACAACAGTGATGGAGTATATCATAACCGGGCAGAATATGCAAATATATTGCGGCATTTTGCGGCATTTCAGGGGCTTTTTCTGAAAATTGCGCTATAAGAAAAACAAAAGGCAGTCGGCGCGGTGTTGTACGCGGACTGCCTTTGGCACTTGCGACGCATGGTCACGGCACCATGCGTAATGCGGCAGCGTCCTTACTCCAGAATGGGATACGCATGGGTGCAGAAATCCTTGTCCTTTTTAAACATAAGGTAATCATCGGTTGCGGGCGTTGCGTGAAAAATGCAATACTGGTATCCGCACTGTAACTGGCGGAATTATGAGTTCGCTCCGCGAATGCCGGCCCCCTAGTATTTGTACACAAACAACTCGCCGTTGCCGCTGGTACCTGTCCACCATTGTCAATTGGTTTACGGATGACCCCAACCGGGTTTAAGCTATAAGTAGCACATCAATGCGGATGTGGCAACGCGCGGCGCACCCCGCGGCCACATTCCGGCAACTACAGCACCGCAAAAACCTTACTGGAATTTCAGGCCCTTGCTGCACCTGCATTGCCCGCGTAACTCAAACCTGGCAAGCGGCCGCAGAAGGGACTTTGACAGCCGCGGGCGCTTGTGCTACCATAGGTGGTCAAAAGTGCAACCGGCCCTGCGCGCCACGACCATCATTGATTTAACCAGGGGATGAACTGCATGAACGCAACACCTGCATCGTTACCGTCATTGCCGCACCTGACGTGGCAGCATGTGCCGCACGGCGGCACATTGCTTGAGAATGTCAACTTTTATTTGCGCCAGGCCATCGAGCATTTGGCCATGGCGCGCCATTTCCCCGGCCAGAGCATTGAGGAGCGCCTGCTCGAGCCGGACAGCGTGATCGAGCGCAAGATCAGCCTGCAAATGGACGACGGCAGCGTGCGCTGCCTGCATGCCTTTCGCGTGCAGCACAACAACGACATCGGGATTTACAAGGGCGGCCTGCGCTGGGACACCGGCGTGACACGCGATGAAGTGGTGGCTCTGGCCTCGAACATGACCTGGAAATGCGCCTTGGCGCGCGTGCCGTTCGGCGGCGCCAAAGGCGGTGTCGCGGTTGATCCGCAAGCCTTGTCGCGCACGGAAAAAGAGCGCCTGGCCAAGGGCTACATGCGCACCTTCGCCGATGTCCTCGGCCCGGACAAGGATGTTGCCGCGCCGGACATGGGCACCGACAGCCAGACCATGGCGTGGATGTTCAAACGCTACACGGAATTGTGCGACGACCGTACCGTGCCCGGCATCGTCACCGGCAAACCGGTCGAACTGTTCGGCTCGTATGGCCGCACGGAAGCGACCGGCTATGGGCTGGCAACCTGCGTCACGAATGTCATTGCACCGGCCGGCATGCGCGTCATGGTCGAGGGCTTTGGCAAGGTTGGCATGTACGCAGCGCTGCGCATGCAGCAACTGGGCGCGCGCGTCATCGGCCTGGCCGACCCGCACCTGTTTGGCGGCGCGTTGCATGATCCCGACGGCCTTGATATCGCCGCCATCGCCCGCTGCTTGCAGCACGACGGGCGCGCCGGCGTGCGCGCCGCGTATCCGGCAACCCTCGCGCCGGAGGCGCTGCTGCGCCTGCCGTCCGACGTCTTCCTGCCGTGCGCGACCGAAAACACGATTACCGATGCCATCGCGAAAACACTCGACACGCGCGTCATCGCCGAGGGCGCCAATGGGCCGACCACGCCGGCCGCGCACCAACTCCTGCACAATCGCGGCGTGGTCATTCTGCCGGATATTCTGGCGAATGCCGGCGGCGTGATCGTGTCCTACTTCGAGTGGCTGCAAAATATCCAAGAAGATTATTGGGATGAAGCCACGGCACTGGCGCGTCTCGACAAGATGATGAACGAAAACACACGCGCCCTGATTACCGCAGCGGCCGAGCTGCAGCTCGACTTGCGCACGGCCGCCTATGTGCGCGCAATCGAGCGCGTGGCCGCCGCACGCCGCTACTTGGGCGCGCAATAATGACCACTACCACCACCGTGCCGCCAACGCTGGATGCGTGGCGCGCCCTGTTTGCCGCCATGGCACAGCTCAAGGAGACGGCGCCGTGGCAGTGGATGCACGACCTCGATTGCTTCGCCATCTGCAATCCCGAACAGCCGGACGAAACCGTCTATTGCACCGTGCTGGGCCGCATGGGCGAACATCTGGGCATCTCCGCCTTTGTGGGCCCGCAGGGCTTCGCCAGCTATCTCGGCATGAATGACTGCGGCCCCGAGCTCCCGGACAGCTTCATGACAGAGCTGGACTGCTTCATGCTGTCCTTTGATGACCGCGCCGGCGTCGAGCCCTGTCAAAAGCCGATCTTCAAGCAACTCGGGCTGACGTACCGCGGGCGCAATGCGTGGCCGGTTATCCGCCGCTTTCGCCCAGGCATGCCGGCGACGGCGCCAACGGCGGCAGACCTGCGTTTCTCCATGCACATTATCGAGCAATCCCTGGATGTGGCACACCGCTTTCGCGCCAACGCCACGCTCTTGCCGTCCTTGGAAAGCGGGCAATTGTTAACCCGCGTGCCCTGCCTGCATGCCGGCCAAATATCCTGGCAGGACAGCGTGCGTGCCACGCCGGCGCCACCGGCCCCGCCGGTGGTTGCGCCCGTGCCGCCACCACCCGCGTTACTCGACCAAGTGCGGCAGGCTTGTGCGCGCACACTCGCGGTCTGGGAGTGCGACTGCCGCATCATGCATGTCGTCATCGGCAACGCCAACGAGCCCGGCTGCTTTCCGCAACTCCTGGCATGTGTGCAGCATGCCACCGGCCACATCTGCGGCTTTGAATTGCTGGAGCCATCCGCCGACTGGCATGCCGTGCCCGCGGCATTCTTGAAGCAATGCCTGCACGCCGGCACGGTGCCTGAAGCACTGCTGCTGTGCAATCCCACCCTTGCCTGTGTGTTGGCGCCGACACTGGCGGCATTGCATATTGCCGTCCAGCACGCCGGCCAGTTGCCGCTGTACGATGTCATGTTTGCCGACATGCAGACGTTCTTGCAGCAGGGGCCGCCGCGCGCCGCCGGCCCATCACGTCGGGCGCGTTGATGGCCGACCTTGCCGCCCGGTTATGCTATATAGCTAAATATATGTCTGTCCGTCACTATGCCGCAGTTTTGCTGTATTGCTGTGCGGCGCCGGCATAGCGACCCGTCCGGCTTGGACAAAACAAAGCACCCACGGCGAGCGCCGTGGCCACAAAGAATGCAATGTATGCTATAATATGCCTGTACCATTGCTTAACCGCGCCGCACCGGCCGGCACCGTAACCACCAATTGATTATCCGCCACGACCATGACTGATCTCACCCGCCCCGCCTTGCGCATGGGCTTGTGCGCCATCCTGCTCACCACCACCGGCATGGCCGCGCTGCATGACAACGATATCGACGCCGGCTGGATTCAACGCCTGCCCAGCATCCCCTATGTGTGGGGCAGCACCAACGCCACGCGCGACGGCTGGCCGACCAACGACCAAGTCATCATCTGGCGCGCCTTTGTCAAGAACTGGTCTGACACCGTCAAGACCAATGTGGCCTACACCTGGTCACTCGACGGCGCCGTCATCGCCACCGGCGTCGTCACCATGGCCACCAATGCGCATACCAGTGTTGACCTGGCTTGGCCGTGGACGTTCGATCGCCATTCTTTGTCGTTTGCCATCGACAGCGACAATATCATTCCCGAATTTTCCGAGTTGAATAATCGTGTGTATCTCGCCACGGATGCCATCAGCGTCGGCTTCTGGGTCGAGCGCACGACCTACAACTATTTTCATCAATACCAGAAGGATCTGGGCATCGGCGCCAATGGTTGGGAGGATTGGGCCCAGCGCCAAGTCGTGCGCTGGAACCAGATGTTCCAACGCGCAGTCTATCCCGAGGCACCCACCGGCGTGCTCGACCGTATCCGTCTTGACCAGATCAACATTGTTGCCGACGGCGCCTTGCCGCTCAACGGTGGCTATGCGAGCAACGACCCCGATTACACCAACCAGACGGTGGATCTGCAGTGGGGCTTCCCCGTGCCCGCCGCCAGCAATTTCTCGTTTTACAGCGATCATACCACGATCAATGATGACAAGCCTTTTTATTTCGAGGGCTCGCTCATTCACGAGCTTGGTCACGCCCGCTATTTGATTGACACCTACGGTTTTAATTACCATGAAAACCCGGCCTATAATCCGCCCAATCCGCCGTGGTGGAGCAACTGCACGGTGCAAGTCAATGGCAACTGGATTTCCGGCACGCCGTATCTGCCGATCCTGCCCCCCTGGGCCGACGCCGTCTATTTTCCCACCTCGTTCTGCTGGCCGGGCTATGGCTTGATGTCCGGCCCGTACGACATGGTCGACCGCTACAGTGCGCCGGCCATGAACTTGATTGCCGGCCGGCGCGCCATTCTCGGCAATTACAATTCGCCCGGCAACATCGGCGTCTATCTCCAAAATCTGCCAACCCAAAATGTGCTCACCGTGTGCGGCGCGCTGGGTGAGCCGATCTCCAATGCCACGGTCAAAATCTACCAGGCCCAATCCGTCTCCGGCTCATGGTACGGCAAGAAATTCACCAATGCACCCAGCCTGACGCTGGCAACCGATGCCGACGGTCGCGTCGCCCTTGGCCGCTGCCCGTTCAGCACCTCGGGGAGAATTACCCACGGCTATGGCCTCTCGCGCGGCGACCTGATGCTGCGCGTCGAGCAGGGCGCCCAGACCGGCTTTGGCTTCCTCAACGCCATGGAATTCAACCTGGCGTTCTGGCGCGGCAATGTGCAGACCGCCACGTATGCCCTCGGCGTCGCCATGATTGACAACACTTTCCGCATCGCCGGCATCACGCCGACCAACGGCTATCTCACGCCGCTCGGCAGCAGCTTTGATGTCGCCGTCGTCATGAGCGGCACGACCACGCCGACCGCCGTGCGGGTCAACGGCAGCGCCGCCACCTACTACTACGGCGCATGGCGGCGCTCCGTCACGCCCGCCAAAGGCACCAATGTTTACACCGTCACGGCCAGCGGGCCGGGTGGCGTGGCCGACACGCAAGCCGTCACCTGCGTGCGCCAGGACACGACCCCGCCGCAAATCGGCTGCGAGGCGCAGCTCAATCCCTATCCTGGCGCGCGCCTGTTCAACGGCCAGGCCGTCACCGCGCGCTGGATCGCCTATCGCATCAACGATGAGGCCGATGGCGTCAATTGCACCATCACGCGCATGAGCGTGCTCGAGTTCGGCACGACCAACGAGCTGGCCGTCATTGGCGCCAATTTCAGCAACAGCGGCACGCGCGCGTGGACCATTCCGCCGGGCCTCGTCGCCACCACGACCCTCTGCGCGCTGCGCATCGACGCGCGCGACACCTCGATGAACGAGACCAATCGCATCTTCACCGCGTTCCCCTTCACCATCGAGCCGGACACGCTGCCACCCTATGTCGCCGATGACGCCTTGACCTTCCCGACCAATGGCGCGCTGCTGCTCTTCGACATGGCCCGCAACGTCACCTGGTCCGCCGCCAAAATCACCGACCTGGTCAATGGCACCAGCTGTGTCATCACCTGGATCAGCGCGCAGGACGCCATGACCACCCAGGAAGTCGCCCAGATTGCCAGCAATGTCAACAACTCTGCCGGCCTGGCCGCGTGGACGCCGCCCGCCAACCTCGTCAGCAATGTCAACGGCCTGGTCATCCGCTTTGTCGTGCGCGACGCCGCCAGCAACACGACCGAGCACATCTTCTGGCCGTACCCCTTCCTTGTCGTGCCGGAACCAGCCTTGTTCGCTGGTGCCGCGCTCATCATCTTGTGCCTGCGCGCACGTCACTCCCCCACCACCACCTGCTGATGACCATCAATCCATTGCGCCATCTGCAATCGACATTTTTTGTCGTTTGCGCCCTCGCCTGCAGCACCCCTGCCGCCACAACTAATGCGGGAGCGACCGCCGCGTCGCCCACGCTGCCGCCCACGTTGCTGCTCACCAACGCCAGCCGCGCGGCCATCGCCGCCTGGTGCGCGACCCAGCCGGCGAGCAACATCAATGCCGCACTCCACGCCCTCACCCCGCCGCAACGCCAGCAGTTGGTCAGTTGCGCACTGGATACCACCGTCACGCCGGCCGAAAAGCAGCAAGTGACCGAGGCCGCCCTCATGGTCACTGACAGCCCGGACCTCGGCTTTTATCTTGAACTTTACGCCACCACCCAGATTCGCAGGCATGCTGCGCCGAGTGGCGCGTATGCCGCCGGCGACCATATTTCACTCAGCAGCGGCATGCTTGACAAGAAGGACACCATTGTCTTGCGCAACACGATCACCCATGAGTTGTTTCACATTTTCAACAGCCAGCAGCATGCCGCGCCGGGCATCTCCGGCTTGAACGAGGGCACCGCCATTTGGATTTTCAAGTGTGCCTACAGCGACTTGCCGCGCGGCGAATACGACCTGGGCCTGGCCGAGCCGACCTTCGGCACGATCAATTTCTACCGTGACATCGGCATCAAGGGCTATCCGAAAAACATTGACATGGGCATTCCGACCAAGGACATCACGCCCAAAGGCCGCGAGGTGTACGAGACCATCCTGATGGCGCGCGATCCCTCGCACCTGCCCATCTTCGACGCGCAGGCCATGCAGGCCATCTACACGTACTACTTTGCGCCGATCGACCGCAATCAGGCATTCGACAAGTGGCTGCGCACGTTTCGCCAGGCCCACGCGCGCATGCTGCGCGACCGGGCGGCAACATCGCCGCAGTAGCAGAACGCCCCCGGCATAATCGGTCCCGTTCCTGTCTGCCGTGCGCGACCGGGCGGGCTCCGCAGTCCGCCTAGTTGGTGCCGGACACCCGAAATTACGCCACCTCTTGCTTTTTCATGTTAAATATGCTATAGTTTTGGCAAGTGGTTGTCGGTGCCGTTGCTTAACGGCAGCAATCACACGTAACGATACAATTAGGAGATAGTATGAAACGTATCATCGCAGTAGCACTGGCAGCAAGTTTGGTTGCTGGCCTCGCGCTCGCCGAAGGCTTTCCGGCGTGGGCGAACAACACCGGTTCTTTGATGACCAAAGGCTTGCAGCGCGGCGTCGAGAACATGGTTGTTTCTCCGACCGAAGTCACGCACTGGCTCTTCAAAGATTGCAATGAGTACAGCGTCGTCGGTTTGGTGATCGGCCCGGTGAAGGGCACTGTCTACGCGGTTGGCCGGTTCCTCGGCGGCCTCGGCTTGCTGCCCGACGAAGGCAACAGCTACCTGCCGTTCTGCGTCAAGCCGATCTACCTCGAGCGCGATGCTTGTGCGACGGCTGCAGCTGCCTTCCCGGCACCGCAGAAGTAAGCTGGCTTGCTGTTAGGTTTGTTAAGAGGGGCGCCTTCGGGCGCCCTTCTTTTTTTTTGCCGTAGCCAAATCTGTTGTGGATCCTGCGCGTGTGTGGCCGGCGGTTGAGGTAGGGCGGTCAGGCCTGACCGCCGTTGCTGCATGCGCGCGCACGCCGGTGACACAATGGCGCAACGACGACTGCGGCGGTCAAGGGCCTGACCGCCCTACCTATCTGCACGCTCTACGCTGGCGGCTCCCGTTCTTATAGCGGAATTTCAGGGAAGCAACACTAGTTGATTGCCTTGACAGGCACTGCCGCTTCTGCTATACTCAGCCTGCCTCGTCGCACGCTTGGCGCCGCGACGATAATGCCCCCAACCCCCGTTTTTGCGATGCTCCATCCTGTCGCTCGCGCACGCAAACGACGCTGGCCGCAACTGGCCTGCGTGTTCGTCCTGCTGGGCTGCGCGCCGCGCGTGGCCCGTGGCCCGGACGCCCTGCTGGCGCGCGGTTGGGACATGTACCGCGCCGGCGAATACACCCAGGCGCTGGCGGCCTTTGAACAGCTCGCCCGCATGGCGGCGCCCACCAGCACCCTGCAAGTCGCGGCATGGTATGGCATGGCCACCACGTGGAATCTGCGCCGCCCGAATGAGAACCCCGACCGCGCGCGGCGCTGGTATCAACGCATCATCAGCCAGG
>JAPLST010000184.1:1853-7478 GCA_026398485.1 bacterium | reverse complement strand
GACGCCCGCGGCAGTCTGTTCCAAATCTCGAACCAAATCACGCTCGGCCGCGCCGAAGGCGACATCATCCAGCAACTGATGCACTTGATCAGCCGCGTCATCGAGCATGAGACCATGCTGCGCGACGCCCTCCGGAAAAACGAGCCGCACCAGTTGCGCAATGCCGTCGGCCGCGCCTACGGCACCTTGCGCTATGCCGAAATCCTGAAAAGCGACGAGGCCACCGACCTGCTCTCCACGTTGCTGATGGGCATTGACCTGCACGTCTTCGAGACGGTTGAACGCAGCTGCATTGCGGAATTGCTGATTGACATCCAACCCGCCCACCTGCAGAAATTCTACGGGCGCGCGCTTTCATCGGAACAACGCGACCTGATGCGCGCCACACTCGTGCGCGAACGCCTGCAATCCCATGCCTGACCACGCCAACCAGACCATTGTCATTGCCACCCGCAACCAGGGCAAGGTGCGCGAAATGCGCGCCCTGTTCCGCCAGCACCTGCCGCGCGTGAAAGACATCACCCTGGCCTGCCTCGCGGATTTCCCGGCTGCGCCGCTGATCGAGGAGACCGGCCGCACGTTTCACGAAAATGCGCGCATCAAAGCCCTGGCCGGCGCAAACCTCACCGGCGGCCTCACCATTGGCGACGATTCCGGCCTTGAAGTGGATGCCTTGCACGGCGCGCCGGGTGTCTGCTCCGCGCGCTATGCCGGGCCCCACGCGCGCGATGCCGAAAACAACCTGAAATTGCTGGCCGCCTTGCGCGACGTCCCGCCCGACCAGCGCGCCGCGCGCTTTGTCTGCGTCATCGCCGTCGCCCTGCCCGACAATGTCCTCGGCCTGTTCGAGGGCGTCTGCCATGGCGTAATCGGCAGCGAGCCGCGCGGCACCAATGGCTTTGGCTATGATCCGCTGTTCGTCAAGACCGACTACGGCAAGACGTTTGCAGAATTGTCCAGCAGTGTTAAAAATCGCATGTCCCATCGCGCGCTCGCCTTCGCCAAGGCGGCCGTGATTGTGGAACGTTATCTGGAATCTATGCGCGCCGCGGCCACGGCCGGGCGCGCGTAACCTTTACCATGCTTACTCCATGAGCGATACGATCCGGCAACGCGTCATCAACCACATCATCAAGAAAGGCATTGCCATGGGCAAAGCCAAGAGCTTCCTCACCTGGGAGGAGTTCAACGACCTGCTGCCCGACAATATTCCGGTGGATGACCTGGAGCTGTTTCAAACGGCGGTCCAGCACGGCCTCAAGAAAAAACACATTGACATCCGTGACGAGGAAGTCGAGGAAGAAGCCATCAGCGAGGATGACGAGGAAGTCCAGGATGAAATGCTCGACGAAGAGTTGAAACAACTCCAGATGAGCGAGCATATCGACGACCCGGTCAAAATCTACCTGAAGCAGATGGGCCGCGTGCCGCTCCTGACCCGCGCCCAGGAAGTCGAGATTTCCAAGCAAATTGAAAAGGCCGAAAAACATATCCGCTTGTATGTCTTTCGCTTCGGCAATATCGCCAAGGAATCACTCGACCTGTGCGAGAAACTGCTCCTGGCCACCGAGCGCTTCGACCATATTGTCTCCGAGGATGCGCGCCGCAAGCTGATCAGCCGCGACCACTACATTCACTACATGAAGCCGTTGCGCCGCCAGATTCGCGACGCCGACCGCCACTTGCGCCAGCTCTACGCCAAGAGCCAGCGCAGCGGCATGAACGCCCGCGACCGCCAGAAACTCGACAAGGAAATCGAGCGCGCCCATGAGCACCTGACCGAGTTGCTCAAACAATTGTTTTTCAAGCAATCCGTCATTGAGGAATTCGCGGAAACCTGCATCAAGCTCCACACCGAAACGCACGAGAGCACGCGCAACCTGCAAGACCTGCAGACCTCCGGCCGCGGCGGCATTTCCAAACGCGTCGCGCAGGAAACCGTCCGGCTCAAGGCCCATGAACGCCTGTGCCGCCTGCCGGCCCGCGAGATCGAGCACAACGTACGCCATCTCAACAGCTGGATCGCCAGCTCCAAGGCCGAAAAAAGCAAAATGGTCGAGGCCAACCTGCGCCTGGTCGTCAGCATCGCCAAGAAATACATCAATCACGGCATGGATTTTCTGGACCTGATCCAGGAAGGCAACGCCGGCTTGATGAAAGCCGTCGACAAATTCGAGTACCGCCGCGGCTTCAAGTTCTCCACCTATGCCACCTGGTGGATCCGCCAGTCGATCACGCGCGCCATCGCCGACCATGCCCGCACCATTCGCATCCCCGTCCACATGATCGAGACGATCAACAAGATGCGCCGGTCGTCCAAGAAGCTGGTGCAGAAAACCGGGATGGAGCCCTCGCCTGAGGACATCGCCGAGGATATCGAAACCACGGTCGACAAAATCCACGGCATCCTGAAAATAGCCCAGCAGCCGATCTCGCTGCAAACGCCAGTCGGCGACGGCAACGACAGCACCTTCGGCGATTTCATCGAGGACAAGGCGGCCGAGAACCCGCTCAGCACGGCCAATTATTCCCTGCTGCGCGATCAGATCAACATGGTGCTCGACACGCTCAGCCCGCGCGAGCGCAAAGTCATCATGTTGCGCTTCGGCATCAAATATGGCCCGCCCAAGACCCTCGAGGAAGTCGGCAAAGTCTTCAATGTGACGCGTGAGCGTGTGCGCCAGATTGAATCGAAGGCGCTCAAGAAACTGCGCCAGCCGCTGCGCAGCAAACATATCGAGCATTTCTTCCACGAACTCGACTGACGCGGGCGCGGCGGTGCATCAGCAAATGATGCACCGCCCGCCCCGCGGCCAGCGCCGGCGAATGCCGCCGGACAAACGGCAAGGTATGTCAATGGTGAATTCCGGACACGACTGTCACGTTGTGAACGCCTGCCACGCCTGCCATGAAGATATTTAACTATACAAACCTTGGATTAGATCGAGATCTCTGGCACCTTATTGCAAGAGAATTTGGTATTGACGGCATCATTAGAGACGCTGATTGTTTTGACAGAAAAGAACTCACGGTTGTGATAAAGCAACCATCTTATGATTTCGACAAGTTCACATATGGGTTTTTCTATCCCGGCAGAATAGATATTGATGTTTGCTCTCGTTGTACTGCAGGAACAGTTTTATTAACATATATGCACGAAGCGCTTCACGCCTTATTATATCAACTTGGCGATGAGAAATATAATAATGCAGACGAGATGGAGATAGACGATATTGCGAAAGCTATATTCACCTTAGCTGGGGGTAGAATAGGATCCAAGAGTGGATGCAGTAGATATTTATTGAATGATTTAAGTGCGTGGAAACAAAGCAAGAATAGTCTCTTGAAATTGCTACGAACAATATTGCGGAAGCAAAAATGAAGAAAGCGCAGATTGCCGAACGGGTGCTTGGCGCGAAGCTTCAAATTAAGGTGCTACATTCTCGCGCGGCGCGAGAATGTAGACACGGACTTGCAAGGCCACGCCCTGCATTAGCGATAGACGTCGCGCCGATGCGCGACGCGCAGGATGACGATCTTTTTGCGGGCAACATCCGGTTCGACAATAAGCCGATAATCGCCGACCCGAAAACGCCACAACGTCTTGAAGGGGCCGGACAACGGCTCGGCACATTCAAGCGGATTCACATGGTTCATCCACGTGCGCACTTTTGCCGCGATGCGCGTCTGGAGTTCGCGCGGCAGGCGCCCAAATTCTCGTTCGGCACGCGCCTTGAAGCTGAACACCCACATTACACGCCCCGTTCGGCAAACACCTCGTCCGCAGTGCGTTCGCGTGTGTCCGCACGCGCCGCCTGCATTGCCTTCTTGAACGCCGGACTGTGCGCCGCTTCCCAGTTTTCCAGCCAACTGTCCCAATCGGGCGTCACACCGCGTGCCTTTGCGTCTGCGGCAACACGAATCAGCGGCAGGAGTTGTTCAAACAAGTCGTCGGGCAGCAAGGCTGCAATCGGTTTGTTATTGCGCATCACGCGGCAGAAGGCGCCTTGTTCTTGGGCGCGTTTGACAATGCGGGTCAGGCTGGCTTGCGCGTCTTTCACGCTGGCAAACTGTTCGTGAATATTGATCATGGGCGGTCTCGATTGTTATACAATAGTATAGCGAATTAGATATACAATGTCAAACGGTTGGCGCGCGCGCTGAAATTCCGATATAAGGAACACCTTCACCTTGGTAGTGCACTGCTGTGTGGCCAAGCCGCACGGCTTGGACAAGCACACCATCCGCGGTCCCGCCGTGTGGCGGGACGGCCACAAAGACGGCAGCGGCTGTGTGGCCAAGCCGCCCGGCTTGAAAAATAAACCGGCCAGATCCCGCCAACGGCGCATGCGCATCAATTTAAGCATGGAATGCCCCGCGCTGCCCTTTAGCTGGCAGGTTTCTGGGACCGGGCAGCAAGGGACGCTGAACTTCCATCCACGACCGCGGTGGCAAAGGCCTGACCCAATCCGCCTCTTTGCTAGTGGATAGCGCCGACCCCATCTGCCCTTCGGCGTACCGGCGTAACGACCGGTGCCTTGTTCGGACCGCTTAAGATGCCCACTTCAGTTCAAGCGTCTTGTGGTTTAGGGCACAGTCGCGTAGATAGAGGTTAATGAGATTTTGGTAGGGCATGCCAAGTTCGCTGGCCAAGGACTTGAAGTAGGCCACCGTTGCCTTGTCCACGCGCATCGTGATCGGCTGTTTCAGCACCTTGGCGTAAGGGTTCCGTTCGTACTTCATTTTTCCGAAATCGTAGTGGTCTCTCATGGGGTCACCTTGCGTTCCAATAATCTGACTCTTCTCGCTTGTCGGCCTTGCGCGCAGAAATGATGCGGATGACGGTGTCGCTGGCGCGGTGGCAATGACATACGACGAGTACGCGCAGCCGGAAACTGATGCCGAGCATAAGAAACCGATCCTCATCCGCCGAATGATCCGGATCGTGGAATCGCACGGCCTGCTCATCAAGAAAGACTGTTTCGGCTTCCTCGAACGACACCCCGTGTTTGCGCTTGTTCTGCCGGTTCTTCGCCTCGTCCCACTCAAAGCAGATCGCATTCATACAGAGACTATAGCATAACCGCTTTGAACTGTCAAATAATTGGCCGGGTGCCTGGCGCGAAGTTTCACATTACGGCGCTACATTCTCGCGCGGCGCGAGAATGTAGACATGGACTTGAAAGGTCACTCACTGCAGTAGCGATAGACGTCGCGCCGATGCGCGACGCGCAAGATGGCGATCTTTTTGCGCACTTTTGCCGCGATGCGCATCTGGAGCTCGTGCGGCAGGCGCCCGAATTCGCGTTCGGCACGCGCCTTGAAGCTGAACACCCACATTACAAGCCCCGTTCAGCAAACACCTCGTCCGCAGTGCGCTCGCGTGTGTCAGCGCGCGCCGCCGTCATCGCTTTCTTGAATGACGGACTGTGCGCCGCTTCCCAGTTTTCCAGCCAACTTTCCCAATCGGGCGTCACACCGCGTGCCTTTGCGTCTGCGGCAACGCGAATCAGCGGCAGAGGCGGCGGCGGAATCCACGCCGGGCGGCGTGGCCACATTACATAGGTGCGTCAGTGCGGAACCAAAAAGAAGCGCGGCGCATGGCTGCGCCGCGCCTGATTCTCT
>JAPLST010000184.1:0-1776 GCA_026398485.1 bacterium | reverse complement strand
TAAGAGCGGGAGCTGCATTCCCTTGCGGCGATCCTGCCACGGTAGCCGCCGGCGTGGAGCGCGCTGACAGGTAGGGCGGTCAGGCCCTTGACCGCCGCAGTCGTCGTTGCGCCATTGTAGCACCGGCGTGCGCGCATGCAGCAACGGCGGTCAGGGCCTGACCGCCCTACCTCACCCTCCGGCCACGCCCGCGCAGAACCCACAACAGATTTGGTTACGTCAGGTTCGCATTTTCCCCTATGGCGGCATTTCAGGACGGTCTGCGATTGCCTTGACAGGCGTGCGGGGATTTGCTACACTTTAGTATTGCAACCGGTTGCGCGGCGGGTGGCGCGCATGACGGTGCATTCATTTATACGCAAGTTTTGTTGGAATAATGCTCATGCAGATCGTACAAGTCCTGTGGCGGTGTGCCCTCGTGGCGCTGCTTGTGGCGGCGGCTCTCGTCAACCATGCGGCGGGCGCCGCGGCGGGCGCGAGTGTGCCATGGACCAGCTACGAGGCGGAAGCCATGGCCATCAGCGGCGGCGTGCTTTTGGGCCCGCCCCCGCTCGCCAAAGACAAGAATGCCGAGGTCACCAATTCGCTCGCGGGCGAAGCGTCGAACCGGCAATGCGTCAAGCTGACGGGCACCGGGCAGTTCATCCAGTTTGCGGCGCAAGCGGCCGCCAACACGCTGGTCGTGCGCTGCTCCGTGCCCGACACCGCGGACGGGGCCGGGGCCGATTACACCATCAGCCTGTATCTGAACGGCGGCTTTGTGCAGAAGATACCGGTCACCTCGAAATACTCGTGGCTTTACGGCTGGTACACGTTTTCCAACAATCCCAGCGACGGCCGGGCGCGCGACATGTATGATGAAGCGCGCGTGAAGAGCTTGGCCATCAGCGCGGGCGATCTTGTCCGCTTGCAGGTTGACGCGGATGACACGGCCGCCTTTTACACCATTGATTTGATTGACTTGGAGAATAGCGCGCCGGCGCTGACCCAGCCGGCGGGCTCGCGCTCGGTGCTCAGCTATGGCGCGGTCGGCAACGGCATTGCCGACGACACGGCCGCCATCAAAAATTCGTTGTCGGGTGGCGGGGTCGTCTGGGTTCCGCCCGGCAACTACCTGGTGACGGGCAATATCAATGTCCCGCCGGGCACGACCATCCAAGGGGCGGGCATGTGGTACACGACGTTCGTGGGCAGTCCCGTCAGCTATCTCAGCGAGAACGGCCGGGTGCGGTTCAACGGCATGGGCAGCAACATCAACTTTGCCGATTTCGCGATTCTCGGCAAGCTGCGGGATCGCAATGACAGTCATGCCAACGACGGGTTCAGCGAATGGTTTGGCGTCAATTCCAGCATCAAGCGTGTCTGGGTCGAACACACCAAGACCGGCGCCTGGATTACCAACTCGAAAGGGATGATTATCAGCGACTGCCGCTTCCGCAACACGATTGCCGACGGCATCAATCTCTGCAAGAGTTGCGACGGCTGCATTGTGACCAACTGCACCGCGCGCAACACCGGTGATGACTCGTTTGCCATGTGGCCCGCCGTGTACGAGGGCGGGGGCGGCGTCATCTATGCGTCGGGCAACAACTTCTTCACGCACTGCACCGCGCAGACGCCCTTCTTTGCCAACACCTGCGGCATCTATGGCGGCACCGACAATACCGTGGAGCACTGCCTGTTCCGCGATGTGCCCGACGGCGCCGGCATCCTGCTCGCCGGTACCTTTCCGGTGGGCACCAATATTTACCGGGGCACCACCGTCGTGCAGGACTG
>JAPLST010000123.1 GCA_026398485.1 bacterium | reverse complement strand
GTAGAACTCTGCTTGGAGTCCCGCCGGCGGCGGGATCATCATTGGATATTTCTTGCTGCTCGGAGTCCCGTCAAAGGCGGGATTGGATATTCGATATTCGAATTCCTCCAAACCCTGAACTTCGGCCTTCGCTTTCAGCCCTTCTGCTTGCGTTCGGCGGCGTACATTTCGGTCAGCATTTTGATTTGGGCACTGAGCGCGTCTTCGTAGCGCCGCTGCTGCTTTAACAACACCTCGCGCTGCTCGGGTGTGATCACCGGCTCGGACCGCTGCCGCACGACGGCATGATACGCACCCAACTGGCTCATGAATTTTTCGATGTTGGCCGGCGTGAGCTGCTCCGGGCCGGCGTACTCCATGTCAATATAGTCTGCGGCGTGCTCGAGCTTGAGGCGTTCCGTGTTCATCACCGCGACCACTGTTTTTTGCTGTGTCTTGGTCAACAAAGGCATGCCGGCCACGGCCAATTCGCTATTCAACTCGGCCACCATCAACCGTTCGCGCTCGGTGTCGCGATAGAGCAGATAGGTGGCATAGGTGTTGTTGCCGACAATGCTCTTGATGCTCTCGTCCAAAGTGGCCCGGGCGCGTTCGATGCCGGCGCGCGCCTCTTTACGCTGGGCAGGCGTGAGGTCGGTCCGCAGGAATTCGCGATTGGGCCCGTACTCGAGCACGAAGCGCTGGACCAGCAAGGTGCGCACCTGTTCCTCGTCTTTGTCGGCCAGCATGGCGTCGGCCAGAAAACTGCCATAAATTGGTTGCACCCGCTCGTTTTCGATGTTCTGGCGCATGCGCTGCTGGGCGTCATCCGAATCCATCAGTTTTGCAAGACTGTCGATGTATTGTTTCATGGCGTGGGCGGATGCCTGAACGGCCGGGGCTGGCGTCACCGCGCCCGGCGCGGGCAGCGCCCCCAGCAAATTCGTCATGTGCGGGAGGGTCATGACCAGATGCTGTGCGGCGGCGAGCTGCGTCTGCAATGTCGCGATTTCAGCCTGGTAGGCGGCACACTGCGCTATCACACGCGCCGTGCCGGCAGTGGAGTAATCAACCATGGCCTGCAATGCGTCGCCGCGCGCGCGCTGGGCCTGGTGTTGCTGCTGACGGACATACATGCCGCACAGCGCGGCCAGCAGGGCAAGTGCAAGCACCACCATCAAAATGCGATTCAGCATGGCCTTCATCCATCGGGGTGACACGGCGCACATCACGCAGCGCCGCTGCGATAATGATACCAGCTTGTGCGGCGCACGTCAATCCAACGCGGTGTCTCCTGAAATTCCGATAGAGGGGAAAATGCAAACCTGACGTGGCCAAATCTGTTGTGGGTCCTGCGCGTGTGTGGCCGGAGGCTGAGGTAGGGCGGTCAGGCCCTGACCGCCGTTGCTGCATGCGTGCGCACGCCGGTGCTACAATGGCGCAACGACGACCGCGGCGGTCAAGGGCCTGACCGCCCTACCTGTGTTGCCTGCGTGCGCACGCCGGTGCTACAATGGCGCAACGACG
>JAPLST010000462.1:1474-7228 GCA_026398485.1 bacterium | reverse complement strand
CATGCGCGCGTGAGGTAGGGCGGTCAGGCCCTGACCGCCGTGGCTGCATGCGCGCGTGAGGTAGGGCGGTCAGGCCCTGACCGCCGTGGCTGCATGCGCGCGCACGCCGATGATAAAATGGCACAGCGACGACCGCGGCGGTCAAGGGCCTGACCGCCCTACCGGTCTGCGCGCCCTACGCCGGCAGCTCCCGTTATTATAGCGGGATTTCAGTCAGCTGCGCTCCATGCCGGCTTGGCCACACCAGCAACGTTACTGCCCCATCCATGCGAGAATCAGCAGTTAGCCACCGACGCCGCTTTGACAGCGGCCGCGCCTTTTGGTATCATCTTGCATTACTTGCACGAGAACATTTACCAATCCTTACGCAGATAGTCAACCGCCACATCAGGAGATGACCATGATCACCAACACCATGCCACGCTTGCTACTGTGGACGCCACGTATTTTGTGCATCCTTTTTGCCCTGTCCATCAGCATCTTTGCCGCGGACGTCTTCGGCGAGGGTTACGATGTCTGGCACACAATCCTGGCACTGCTGATCCATTTGATTCCGACCTTTGTCATTCTCGCCGTGCTGATTGCCTCGTGGCGCTGGCCATGGGTGGGTGGCATTGTCTACATCGCGCTGGGTGTCTTCTACATGTACTGGTTTTGGGGCAAGTTCAACTGGATGGCCTACACCTTCATTGCCGGCCCGCTGTTCATCACCGGCATTTTGTTCTTGATCAGCTGGCGTAATCTGCCGGCACCGCAGAAGGTGCGGCGGTAGTCGGCTGCGTGGATTCTTGCTCCCCACCGATCCCGCCGGCGCATGCGCCGGCGGCGGGATTGTGGGGGTCTCAGCACACCCATTTATAAATTCGTTGGCTTGGCAACGAATTTCCTCCTGCAACCGAAAACTGAAAACTGCAAACTGAAAACCGCTGCGGCGCGTCACGCAAACGTGCGCGTCAGGTCGGCATAGGCATCGCCGCGCCGGTCGCGCAGGAACGGCCATTCCTGGCGCACGCGCTCGACGCGCCCCGGCGAAATGTCCGCGCAGAGCAACGTCCCGCCATTGTCCGGCGCGTCGGCAATCAGCGTGCCCAACGGATCGGCGACAAACGACGAGCCCCAGAATTCAATGCCATCTCGGCCGTCCGGCGCCGGCTCAAAACCAACCCGGTTGACCGTGGCAACATACATGCCGTTGGCAATGGCATGGCCGCGCTGCACGGTGCGCCAGGCCTCGCGCTGGGCGGGTCCAAGCGTGTCCTTCTCGTGCGGGTGCCAGCCGATGGCCGTGGGGTAGAAGATGACCTCCGCCCCCATCAGTGCCGTCAGCCGCGCCGCTTCCGGGTACCACTGGTCCCAGGTTTTCGGCCGGCAGCCAGCCGATGGCAGTCGGATAGAAGGTGATGAACGCGCCCTGCAACGCCGCCAGTCGCGCGGCTTCCGGAAACCATTGATCCCAGCAAATCAGCACGGCAATGCGGCCGACCGCCGTGTCGAAGGCGCGCACGCCCACGTCGCCGGGCGTAAAATAAAATTTCTCGTTGAAATGCGGGTCGTCCGGAATGTGCAGCTTGCGATACAGGCCGCGCTGCGCGCCGTCCGCGTCGAGCACGACGGCCGTATTGTGATACACGCCGGGCGCGCGGCGCTCGAAGACGGGGCAGATCACCACCAAGGCCAAGCGGCGCGCGGCCGCGGCAATGACGTCAAGGGCGGGCGACGGGATCGGCTCGGCCAATGAGAAATTCGCCGCATCCTGCGTCTGGCAAAAATACGGTGTGCGGAAAAGTTCCGGCAGGCAGACCAGCCGGGCACCTTGCGCGGCGGCCTGTTCCAGCATGCGCACGGCCGCCTGCAGATTGGCCGCCGCATCCGGCTGCACGCGCATCTGCGCCAGCGCGATGCGCACGGCGTCCGAGTCAGTCCGGGTTGCGTCCATGCTGAATCTCAGCGTGCCTGCGCATGATAGTCTTGCAGCGCGCAGACATTGACGCCGTCGCGCGCCCGGATGGCTTCAATGCCCATGATGGCCGCTTCCGCGCCGGAAATCGTGGTGATGCACGGCACATTGTGGGCCGTGGCCGTGCTGCGGATGACGATCTCGTCGGCGCGCGCCTTGTGGCCCGAGACGGTGTTGATGATCAGCTTGATCTCGCCATTGGTGATCAAGTCCAGAATGTTGGGCCGGCCTTCGCTGATCTTGTGCACTTCCTCGACCGGCACGCCGCTGTTGCGCAAGGCGCGCGCCGTGCCTTCCGTGCTGACCATCTGCAGGCCCTGCGCCACCAGCCGCTTGGCCAGCGAGACGGCATAGCGCTTGTCGGCATCGCGCACGCTGACAAACAGCTTGCCATAAAACGGCAGGTTGACGCCCGCGCCAAATTGGGTTTTGGCGAAGGCGATGCCCAAGTCCGTGTCAATCCCCATGACTTCGCCGGTCGAGCGCATTTCGGGCGAGAGCTCAATGTCCGTGCCGGTGAAGCGCGCAAACGGCAAGACCGCTTCTTTGACGCAAAAATACGGAATGACCGGCTCGCTGGTGAAGCCCAATTCCGGCAAGGTCGCGCCGGCCATCACGCGCGCCGCCAGCTTCGCCAACGGCACACCCGTGGCTTTGCTGACAAACGGCACGGTACGGCTCGCGCGCGGATTTACCTCGAGCACATAGACGGTCGCGTCGCGCACCGCATATTGCACGTTCATCAGGCCGCGCACATCGAGTTCCTTGGCCATCGCATAGGTGGCGCGGCGAATCTCGCGCACGATCTGGTCGCTGAGACTGTGGGGCGGCATGACGCAGGCCGAGTCGCCCGAGTGAATGCCGGCTTTCTCGATGTGCTCCATGATGCCGCCGATGACCGCGGTCGTGCCGTCGGCAATGCAGTCCACGTCGACTTCGACCGCGTCCTCGATGAATTTGTCAATCAAGACGGGCCGCTCGGACGATGCCTGCACGGCCTCGGTCATGTAGTGGCGCAACTCGTCTTCATCGTAGACAATCTGCATGGCGCGGCCGCCCAGCACGTAGCTCGGGCGCACCAGGACGGGATAGCCGATATGCAGCGCGGCGGCGCAGGCTTCGTCAAGATTGGTGACGGTGTCATTGGGCGGCTGCGTCAGTTGCAGCTTCTTCAACATTTGCTGGAACAGCTTGCGATCCTCGGCCCGGTCAATCGATTCGGGCGAGGTGCCGATGATCGTCACGCCGGCGCGCTGCAACGCCAGCGCGAGATTCAGCGGCGTCTGCCCGCCAAACTGGACAATCACGCCATCGCACTGCTCGCGCTCGTAAATATTGAGGACATCCTCGAGCGTCAGCGGCTCGAAATACAATTTGTCCGAGGTGTCATAATCCGTGCTGACCGTCTCGGGATTCGAGTTGACCATGATCGTTTCAAAGCCGGCCGCTTTCAGCGCGAACGCGGCATGCACGCAACAATAATCAAATTCAATGCCCTGGCCGATGCGGTTCGGCCCGCCGCCCAGAATCATGATTTTCTTGCGGGTCGAGTTGCGCGCCTCGTCCTCGCCTTCGTCGTAGGTCGAATAATAATACGGGGTGAAGGCCTCGAACTCGGCGGCGCAGGTGTCGACCAGTTTGTAGACCGGCAGGATGCCGTGCTGCGTGCGCGTGGCGCGCATGGCCGCCTCGGTCGTGCCGGCCAGCCAGGCCAGTTGCCGGTCGGAAAACCCGTTCTGCTTGGCTTGGCGCAGTTGGGTGGCGGACCAGTTGGGCGCGCTGGCGCGCAGGTCGTCTTCCATTTCAACCAGTTGCTGCAAATTGTCCACGAACCACGGATCAATGCCGGTCAGCTCGTAAATATCATTGATGGAATAGCCAAATTGGAGGGCATGCCGGACGAAGAACATGCGCTGCGAATTGGGCGTGCGCAGCTTGGTGCGGATCAGCGCGTCAATCGCCTTGGCGTCGGCGACGTCGGGCTTGCCGCGCTCGCGATAGAGCCAGCCGGTGGGCGTCCGGACAATGGCATCCTTGCCGTCGGCGCCAAAGCCGGCCCGGCCGATCTCGAGCGAGCGGCAAGCCTTCTGCCAGGCCTCCTTGAACGTGCGGCCAATCGCCATGGTCTCGCCGACACTGCGCATTTGGGTGGTCAGCACGTCCGGCGTGCCGGGGAATTTCTCGAAGGTGAAGCGCGGATATTTGACGACGCAATAATCAATCGAGGGCTCGAACGAGGCCGGCGTCTTGCGCGTGATGTCGTTGGAAATCTCATCCAGGGTGTAGCCGACCGCCAGCTTGGCGGCAAACTTGGCGATCGGAAAACCAGTCGCCTTGGACGCCAAGGCCGAGCTGCGCGAGACGCGCGGGTTCATTTCGATGATGACCATCCGCCCGTTTTTCGGGTCGACCGCCCATTGGACATTCGAACCGCCGGTCTCGACGCCGATCTCGCGCATCACCGCGATCGAGGCGTCGCGCATGTACTGGTAGCAGCGATCCGTCAGCGTCTGCGCCGGCGCGACCGTGATCGAGTCGCCGGTATGCACGCCCATCGGGTCGATGTTCTCAATCGAGCAGATGATGACGACATTGTCGTGCAGGTCGCGCATCACTTCAAGCTCGTACTCCTTCCAGCCGATCAGCGATTCCTCGATCAGGATTTCGCGGTTGCGGCTGGCTTGCAACCCGGTCCGGCATATTTCCAGGAACTCGGCGCGGTTGTAGGCGATGCCGCCGCCCGTCCCGCCCAGCGTGAAACTCGGCCGGATGATCAAGGGGAAACGCCCGATCATGGCGGCCACCACCTCGGCTTCCGCGACCGTGTGCGCAAAGCCGGAGATCGGCAGATCGAGCCCGATGTTCTGCATCGCTTGCTTGAACAGCTCGCGCTCTTCGGCCTTGCGGATGACCGCGGGCGTGACGCCGATCATCTCGACCCCGTACTTGGCCAGAATGCCCTTGTCGGCCAGCTCCATGGCCGTGTTCAAGCCGGTCTGCCCGCCAATCGTGGGCAGCAGCGCGTCGGGCTTCTCGATCCGGATGATCTTCTCGCACATCTTGGCGTTGATCGGCTCGATGTACGTGCGCAGCGCGAATTCCGGGTCGGTCATGATCGTCGCCGGATTCGAATTGATCAGGATCACCTCGTAGCCTTCCTCGGCCAGGGCCTTGCAGGCCTGCGTGCCGGAATAATCAAATTCACAGGCTTGGCCGATCACAATCGGGCCGGAGCCGATCAGCATGATGCGTTTGATGTCTGTCCGTTTGGGCATAAGCAATTCGTCGGGGCAAAACCAACCAAAGTTACACAAACAAATGTCATTACCAGCAGAAGTATAGTATCACGATTTCGCCGGGAAAAGTCAAACGGCCTGCAGGCGCGGCTGCAGAAGCAATGAACAAGGAGTAAAGGAGTACAGGAGCAACGGCAACTGGATACTGGTTACTGGTTACTGGATACTGGCTCGTCGCGCTGCGCGTTTCTGCCCGTCGCCGAGGCACGGCGTGCGGCGCGCAGCACATCACGCGCAACCCCGTTAAATTCTCGCGCAGCGCGATAATTTATGGTTGCAAAGATACAGAGGCTCGCGGCGGCTCCACGCGCGGTGCCATCCGCCGAAAGATGCAATCGGGAGATCGCACCTACCTGCAGCCGATCGGGAGATCGGCGTTCCCGGCGCGACGCAGCACATCACGGATGCGGAAATGCAGACCGCGTTAAATTCTCGTGCAACACGATAATTTATGGATGCAGAGGTGCAGAATCAGAAATGCAGCCAGCGCTCGATATCTCT
>JAPLST010000462.1:0-1453 GCA_026398485.1 bacterium | reverse complement strand
GCACGGCGTGCGGCGCGCAGCACATCACGCGCAACCCCGTTAAATTCTCGCGCAGCGCGATAATTTATGGTTGCAGAGCTGCAGAAGTTGGCGGGGGCCCATGACACGGCTGCCGGAACTGGAAGATTGGAAGGCTGGAAGAGTGGATGAATGGAGGGATGGTGCAGTAGAAGAGGCAGAGGCTGCATCCGCGGTATTCCAGTGGGGCAGCCGGCAATTTGACAGACCAACCGCCAACTGGATATACTTTAACACAATGATGAGTGATGAGTGATGAATGATGAATGCAGAACAACAAATAGATCACATGCTGCATGCTGCGCCGGCACTCATCGTTTTCCCTGAATCCGCTGATGAATATCGAACAAGGAATGTCCAATGATGATCCCGCCGACGGCGGGACTCCAAGCAGAGTTCCGCGCAGATACTTCGGCCTTCAATATTCCTTGTTCGATATTCGACATTCTCATCCCCTAAACCCTGAACCCTGATGACCTCTCGCCCCACGCACACGGCCGCTGACCTGCGCCGGCTGGCCGAAGAGATTTTCCAGGCCGCGCCGAAAGTGCCGGAAGACCTGACGACCTTGACGCCCGACGCAGTGCGGCGGACGCTGCACGAGCTGCGCGTGCATCAGATCGAGCTGGAAATGCAGAACGAGGAGTTGCGCACAGCCCAGGAGGAACTGGACGCTGCGCGGGCCCACTATTTCGACCTGTACAACCTGGCGCCAATTGGCTACGTCAGCGTCAACGAAAAGGGCCTGATCTTGGAAGCCAACCTGACGGCCGCAACGCTGCTGGGCGTGGCGCGCGGCGCGCTGGTCAGACAGCGGGTGTCCCAGTTCATTCTGCACGACGACCAGAAGATCTACTACTGGCATCGCAAACAACTGTTTGCCACGGGCGCGCCGCAGACCTGCGAGCTGCGCATGGTGAGCCAGGCGGGCACACCATTCTGGGCGCGCTTGGACGCGACCGCCGCGCCGGCCCCTTCAACGAGCCCGGAGCAGGCTGACGATGGCGCACCGGTCTGCCGCATCGTGCTGAGCGACATTACCGTGCACCAGCAGGACGCGGAAAATGTCAAGGCGCTGCTCGGCACCATTCAACAAGAAAAGAACAAGTTAGCCGCCTTGATCGACGCGATGGTCGACGAGGTCTGGTTTGCCAATCCCCAGGGCAATTTCACGCTGGCCAATCCATCCGCGCTGCGCGAGTTCTGTCTTGACCGCGGGCAGACCATCGGCGTGGAGGAAATGGCGCAGCGCGTGGAAGTGTTCCGGCCGGACGGCAGTCCGCGGCCGGTGGCCGAGGCGCCGCCCTTGCGCGCCCTGCTGGGGGAAGTGGTCAAGAACCAGGAGGAGTTCGTGCGCACGCCGGCCCGCGGTGAAATGCGCTGCCGCCAAGTCAACAGCACGCCGGTCAAAGACGAGGCCGGCAGCATCATCGGC
>JAPLST010000270.1 GCA_026398485.1 bacterium | reverse complement strand
CGGATCTTCGCCCCACACCACCGCGATGTTCACCTGGTTGGTCGTGTAGACCCGCATCTTGGTCTGGTCATTGCTACCGGTGGTGTTGAAAATCCGGCGCGACGCCAGGGCGTTCACCACAAAATTCGTGTTGTAATGCCGGCCATTGCCATCAACGTAGGGACCCGTCGTGGGATCACCGTCGAAATCAACAAACAAGCGCGCGTTGGTCACCGCCGTGACCCACACCGGACTGCCGTTGCGCGTCAAGTCCGACGAGCCCGGCCCCCAGCCAACCAGCGCTTCAGGCGTCAGCAGCGTGTCGGGAATCAGCGACGCGCCCCAGTCATAATCGCGCCCGCCGGCGTCCGCATCCATCGCCATCACCGCGTTGAACGGCAGCCCGTTCGTGCTGCGAAAATCGCCGCCGGAGTTGGACGGCATCTGCACCGACACGGTCGCCTGCGGCGCCACGTCCAGGTAGCTCGTGCCAACGGTCGTGTCGTAGCGCACCACCAGCGTGCTGGCGTGCGGATTGAACACAAACGCCGCCGCCGGCGCATTGACGTCCGTCGTGCCGACCGGCATGTAGTACCGATTGCCCCAGCTCTCGCGCGGATACAGCGTGTACCAGCGCATCTCATAGCCGGCGTTGATCCGCCCGGTGACCATGTCCACCTGCACCGGCGCCGAGGCCCGCACCCGCGCGCCCACGCACACCCCGCCATTGACGTGAAAACTCACGCCCGCCGCAAGCGTCGTGCTGATCTCAAACGTCCCGTTGGCATCCGCGTCCACTTCAACCAGGGTGTTGTCCTGCGCCGGCATGATCAACAGCGAGGAGTAGTTGAACATATTGCCGATGCCGGTGTTGGTGCCGATCGGCGCAAAGAAATTGGTGCCAAACACGGTCGTGTCGTACACCTCGGTCCCGTCCGCCAAGACTGGGCCGATGTCGGTTGGCCAGCAGGAATACGCCAGCGCAATCGGCTTCGACGCGCCGATCTTGTCGCGCCCGTCATAATACAGCAAGCTGAGGTCGTTGTACGGCACAACCACGTCACTGCTCAGCGCAATCACATCGCCCGCCTTGATCCGATCCACCGCAAAGCCGGGCGGGATGCCATTGCTCACGTTGCCGTCACCCCACACGCGGGTGGTGCTCTGAACCGGCGCGCTGATGTTGGGCTCGTAGCCGTCTTCCCACTGGTCATAATAGATATACGTGTTGCTCGAGTTGGCCACCAGCGAGATGATGTTGTGCACCGTGTCGGCGCTCGCCGCAGGCGCACCCAAGGCGACCATCGCGGCATACACATTCGACTCGTCCATCGGCACAAAGTAGGTCTGCGTCGGCAGCGGGTTGGCCGCCCACACCCGCATGGCCGCGACCATCACGATTGCCGCAATGACGCTGATGATTCTGCTGCTGTTGTTGCTGGTTGTGATTGCTTTCATCTTCGTACTCCTTGTTATTGTTTGTTGCATGTTTGCGAAAACCCACGCCACTTTCGCACATTCGCCATGCTTTTCATCAAAGTCAATCGCTGGTTTCATGGCACTATTTGACGCCTGATTGTGCGTCAATATGCCAATATTTACTGATGTTTCAACATGTCCAGTCCGCCAGGATATTTTCTGTTTTGTGCCCATTGGCACGCTCATTGCTTTAGCATTAATGAAGGAAACTATTTTCTTCCCTGCTGTTCTTGATAAAAAAAGACACGCAGACTGAAAATAAGTACCGAGGGAAGTGCTAGGGAATGCGATCAAGGTGTTATCCTCGACGGCACTTTCCCTCGGCACAAAATGAATATTTTTAATTTCTGTTCGCATTCCCTTGCGTTCAGCAATTTGTTTGTCGTGGCAGCTTTTTTGAGCCTTGCCACTATTTTATCATTTTTTTTACAAAAGTCAATCCCCCCCGCTTTTTTCCCTTTTTATTGAATTTTTAGACCTAACAGGCCTGCCTGTGCCGGGTACAGCGGCAATCTGTAAACTATCCACGGCGAGCGCCGTGGCCACATTCCGAAATGTCAGCGCCGGCGCTACTGCTCGCACTGCTTGATGCGCGCGATCAAGGCCGTGGTCGAGAGTCCTTCGACTTTGGGCACCAACACAATTTGCCCGCCGTTCTGGCGCACGGTCGGCGCCTCGATGCACTCCGTGCCGTATTCCGCGCCGTTGACATGCACCTGCGGCTTGACAATCTCAAGGAACGGCATCGGCACCAGTTCGGGGAAAATATACACATAGTCAACCACCGCCAGCGCCGCCAGCAGCCGCGCCCGCTGCAGCTCTGGCACAATCGGCCGATGCGCGCTCTTGTACTGCTTGACCGAACAGTCGGCATTGACGCCGACAATCAAGACGTCGCCCTGTGCCCGCGCAAATTCCAGAAAATGCAGATGCCCGTAATGAAACAAGTCGAAACTGCCGTTGCAGGTGACCAGCCGCTTGCCCGCCGCATGCAGCTGGGCGCTGATGGCCGCCAGCCGGGCCGCATCCACAATCTTGTTGCGGGTGTCGGTCATCGGCGCCGCCGTAAATGCGACGAGCGCAGCCCGTGTGCTGCGCTCGTCAAACATGCATGGTGCCCGCGGCGTGCCGTCACGCCTTCCACAAACCATGCAAATTGCAATATTCGCGCGCGCTGACGGCGGTCGCCGTCGTCGCAAAAAACGCCTCCGGCTTGTCGCCCGGCTTCAACATCTTGCGATAGGCCACGCCGTCGGCGGTCAGCTCAATCCACTCAATCAAATGCTTTTCTTCCATTGGATGCGCCACGCTGCCGACTTTCACCAGATACCCCGCCGCCTGCTTCTCCAGCACCGGCACATGCTTCTCTTTCGAGGCATCCACCGTGTTTTCCTGAATCAGCGTCATCGGCTGGCCGCAGCAGACCAAGGTCCCTTCGCCGGTGTGCAGCACTTCCACAATGTTGCCGCACAATGCACATTTGTACACTTGCAATACCTGCGTCATCGTTGCTCCTTGTGTTCACGCGGCCGGCCTGCGCCGCAGATTATCGAAACCGACTCAACCAAAGCACGGCATAGTATAGAAAACTCGGCGGATTATGTCAACTGGCGCGGGCTGGCTTCCACCGGCAGCAGCGGGTCAAGGTCGGCCGCCGTGCCGGTGGCCTCGAGTTCCTCGAAGCGGCGCGCGCTCACCAGCACGCGCGTCTCAAACGAGCCAAGCGCCTGGTTGTATTTCTCGACCGCGCGCTGCAGGGCCGCGCCCACTGCACCCAAGTGTTCGCGCATCGTGCCGAGCCGGGTGTAGAGCTCTTTGCCCAAGTCGCTGATTTTCTGGGCGTTGTCCGCCAACGCTTCCTGGCGCCAGCCATACGCGACGGCCTTCAACAGCGCAATCAGCGTCGTCGGCGTGGCGATGATGACGCGTTGCTCGACGCCATGCTCGATCAGTGCGGGATCCTGCTCGAGCGCCGCATTGAAGAATGTCTCGCCCGGCAGGAAAAGAATGACGAATTCCGGCGCCGGCTGGAATTGGTCCCAATACGATTTCTGGCTCAGGGCCTTGACATGCTCGCGCAGCTGGCGCGCATGATCCCGCAATTTCCCGGCGCGCACCGCATCGTCCTTGGCCTCCAGCGCCTCGAGCAGCGCGGCCAGCGGGGCTTTTGCGTCAATCACGATCGTCTTGCCGCCCGGCAGGCGCACCAGCATGTCGGGGCGCAGGCGGCCGTCTTCCGTGCTGGTGCTGGCCTGTTCGTGGAAATCGCAGAAGTTCAGCATGCCGGCCAGCTCGACCACGCGCCGCAATTGGATTTCACCCCAGCGGCCGCGCACATGCGGCGTGCCCAGCGCGCGCACCAGATTGTCCGTCCGGTCGCGCAATTGCAGTTGGGTCTCCTTCAGCATTTGCACTTGCTCGAGCAAGCCGTGATAGGCGCCGACGCGCTGCTTTTCGAGCTCCTGCACCTTGCCGTCAAATTGCAGGAGCGACTCGCGCATGGGCTTGACCAGTTGCTCGATGGCCTGCTGGCGCTGCTGCAAGTCGCCCTTGGCCGCTTCCTGGTAGCGCAGCAAGGTTTCATTGGCCAGTTTCAGGAAATCACTGCTGTTCTGGGTCAATGCCTGCTTCGACAAGGAATTGAAGGCCTCGGTCAACTGCTGCTGGGCATGGGCCAGCAACTGCAATTTCTCCTGGGCGGCCTCGCGCTCTTTGGCCAGTTGCATGTCGAGTTCCGCACGCGTGGCGCGCAAGGCCGACACCTGCTCGCGCTGTGCCACAAGCTCTTGCTCGCGCGCCGCCAGGGTGGTCTGCAGCTCGTTCAGGCGCCGGGCCTGCTCTGCTTCGCGCACCTGCGCCGCCGCCGACCGCGCCCGCAGCAGCAGCCAGACAATGCCCGCGCCCGCCAGTGCGCCACTTAAAATCTCCAGTAGTTCGCGTCCGCTCATGGGGTTGTCAAATCTCAAATTTCAAATCTCAAATTGTAAATTGTAAATCGTAATTTGTAAATTGCCATCACCGCTCCGTCATGCCCGGCCAACAATCGGTGCGGAACGGCTCGGTCGGCAACCCGTGGAAGTTGCATAGATTGCATTGCGGATTGGCAGCCCAGGCATAGCGCACGGCGACCGGCGCGGGCACGTCCGCATGGGAGACCAGCACGGTTGCACCGTCTATGCGGGCCTCGGCCCATTTGAAAATGCGATCTGCGCCGGCAAGGGCGAAGCTGCGCGGCGGCAAGCCATCCTGCGTGGTCAGGCCCCCGGTGCAGTGGGAGAACTGCAGGTGTGCGACGCCCGCGGCAATCTCCATCCGCTCGAAGACCGGCCCGCGGTCCTCAATGGCGCGGCCATACGTGCGTGCCAACGCCAGCAGGGCCAAACGGCGGCCCACCTCGCGCTTGTTGCGCGGATGAATGTCGTCGGCGTCGCCGATGTCGATGGCCAGCGCCTGCGCGGCATTGGCCACGGTGCGCGCGGTCAGCGCCTGGGCCTCGCGTAGTTCGGCCCAACTGTCATTGCACGGTTCAATCGGCGCTTGCTTGTAATTGGCCAGTTGCACAATCAGGAAGGGGAAATCGCCCTGGCCCCACAGGTCGCGCCAGGCTTGGATCATGGTCGGCAACAGCACGCGGTACTGCCAGGCGCACTCGGCATTGCTCTCGCCCTGATACCACAACGCACCGCGCAGGGCAAACGGCGCCAGCGGCGCCAGCATGCCGTTGTACAGGCCGCTGGGGCACGCCATGGCATTCAAGGGCGACGGCGGCGGCAGCGGAATGGCGCGCTCGACACGATAGTGCCACGTGCCCTCAAGCGGGATGAAATCGGCGGGCGCCGCCGCGCAACACAGGCGCAGGTGCTCGCGTTTGCCGCACATGCCGCCGTTGCCGTAATGATCGAAGACGCGCACTGCAATGGTATTTTCGCCCGCATGCACAAGTTCGGCCGGCACCATGTAGTCACGCAGCCGCGCATAGGCGTTCAGATCGTCGGTCGGCGCGGCGCCCACTTCGACACCGTTGAAATAGGTGACATCAAAATCATCAACCGTGCCCAGTTGCAGGCGCAATGCCTGCCCGTGCCAGCGCTCCGGCACCGTCACGCCGCGGCGGAACCAGACCGCACCGTTGATCAGCAGCCCGTGCTGCTGCCAATACGACGGCACCGGCATTGGCTGCCACTGGCACATGTCCTGCGCAGGCGCGGCAAAGCCCTGCGCCACACCCTCGTTGCCGGTGTCCTTGTGATACGTGACATCGCCGAAATACTGGACGCCCTGGCTGAGCGAGCCCTGCAGTTCGGGGTGCTGCGCCAGGGCATCGCGTAACGCAGTGACCAGCCCGCGGGTGGCTGGGCGCTCTTCAAGGTAGTGCAAGGGTGTCCACGCCTCCGCCGCCGAGCCGCCCACCGCGTTGTTGATCAGCCCGACCGGCACATTGAGTTGCTCCTGCACTGCGTGCGCAAAAAAATAGCCGACGGCGGAAAACGCAGCCGCGGTTGCGGGCGTGCATTCCTGCCATGCGCCGCGCAGGGCAATCGCGTCAGGGGTGTCGCCGACCGCGCGCGGCACGTTGAACAAACGGATGCGCGGGCACGTCGCGGCAGCGCTGGCGGCCGGGCCGTCACTGCTTTGCTGCAACGGCCATTCCATGTTCGATTGCCCGGCACACAGCCACACCTCGCCGACCAGCACATTGCGCACCGTGATCTGTGCGCGCCCGCTCTCAATGTGCAATTCGAGCGGCCCGCCGGCGGGCATCGCCGGCAGATGCGTGCGCCAGACGCCCGCGGCATCCGCGCTGGCCGTGCTGCGGGCGTTGTCCGCGCGAATGGTGACGGTGGCCATGGGCGCGGCCGTGCCCCAGATCGGCGCAGGCCGGTCGCGTTGAACAACCATGTTGTCGGAGAAAAGTGGTGCGACGGTCAGGGTCATGTCAAATCCTTTGCCGCGTTATTTCAGCGAATAGCGGGCGATCACATTGGTGCCGCCAAACATAATATACTTGTTGACAAAAAATCCCTTCTTGTCAAACTGCGAACCGCACTTGGGACTGAGACCGTAGCGCATAAAGACATCTGTTTCCTGGATGCGTGCCGCCGCACCCGTGCGCCGGTCAAAGCAAATAATGTAATCTGCCGGGGACTGCACACTCACGAATACAGACTTCTTGTTGACATGGATGATGCCTGCGGCAAAGACGGGCTCGCCGAAACTTCCATCCCATACGACATCGCCCTTCTTGTTCCAGGAGGTGACATGATACATGTTTGTGTTGCGGACTGAATCTGTGTAACACCACATGACAAACACCCCGCCGGCATTGTCCGCCACAATCTGATTCACACCATAATGTTTATCCGCCGCGTCCACGCCGATGGTACGCGACCAAAGCTCGGTGGCGGCATTGACCGGGGTGCCATGCAGAACAGCAACTATAACGACGGCCAGCAAAAAGGTGAGAGAATGTTTCATCGCAGTCTCCAAAGTAGGTTAAGGTGTTCCATGAATTAGTGTAGCGAAAGAATCCGGCACAGTCAAGCCGGCGCGGCGCGGCGGTGGGCTGCCGTGCACGGAGGCGCCGCCTGCATTCCGGAGTTTGGACGTTTTCTTCGTTCGGCGCAGCCGAGCTTTGGCCGCACGCCGTGCGGCGGCTACGGGCAGAGGTACTGACCGCGGTAGGTTTTTTGCGTTTGCAATGTGCTGCACCGTGCCGGAAACGCCGATCTCCCGATCGGCTGAAGGTAGATGCGATCGCCTGATCGCATCTCTGGCATTGGCGGGATATGGAAATCCCGCGTACCCTCTGCGGCACCAGCGTGCCGCGTTCCACGCGACAGCCGCGGAACGGAGTGCCGCGTGATGGGCAGAGGTACCGACCGTGGTATGCATTGCTGCTTCTGCACCTCTGTACCCTTAAATTCTCGTGTTACACGAGAATTTGTGGTCTTCAACGCGGCCGCGTCAGCGTGTGCGCGCCGGCTCGAGACACAGGCGCAGCTCGCCGCCTTCCAGTCGCAGCGTGCGCGCGTCCAGCGGCACGGGCGTGCGGTGAAAGCCGCGCGCGTCGGCCAGCTCCTGCCAGTCGCCGCCCGGCAGCGTGAAATCGGCCGCCGTCGCGCCGGGATTCAGCAGCACCAGAAAGCGCGGCTCGTCGGCATCCTGCCGGTTCGCGTTGATGACATAGCCCAGTGCGCTTGCATTGCCCGGGCGCAACCAGCTGTAATACGCCGCGCTTTCATGCCGCGGCGAGCGCAGCGCGCGATACTGCTTGCGCAAGGCAATCAGGCGCCGGGTGAAATCGACCGTCGGCGCATTCGTTTGCACCACCTCCCAGTTGACCACATTGCCGGCATAGCTTTGCACTTGGGCGGGATTGCAGCGCAGCCATTCCTGGCCCTCCCACAGCATCGGCACGCCTTGCGCGGTCAGCAGCAGCACCAGCCCCATGCGCGCGCGGGCCTCCAGCGCCGCGCCCTGCCAGCCTGCGCTCGCAATGCGATGCGCCAGCGTTTCCTCGTCATGGCTGTCGGTGTAGTTCACCGACTCGAGCGGGGTGGCGTACGCGTTGCGATCGCGACTGGCCATGATGCGTTGCGGCATGCTGTCGCGCCGCTCGCCGCGCGCAAGATATTGCTTGACATCCTCGCGGAACCAGTCGTTCCATTGGGCGGCGCCGCGGCCTTTCAGGTCGGCGCGATCCCACGACCAGTTCTCGACAATCCAGAGCAGGTTGCCGCGCGTCGGCTTGACGGCCTGCACGCTCTGCTTGTTCGGCGGCGTCAGCAATCCGACCGCATCCACCAGATGCGCCAAGTCGAAGCGGAAGCCGTCCACATGATACGTCGCGACCAAATGCCGCAGACTATCAAGGATCAACTTGCGCGTCATCGGCCGCGACGCGTACACCGTATTGCCGCAGCCGGAATCGTTGCGTCCCGTAAAATAGTAATCCGGGTCAATCGTCGCCAGAAAATTATCGCCGTTGACCGTGTGATTGTACACCACATCCACGATGACGGCCAGGCCGTGCGCATGCAGCGCGTCCACCATCGCCTTGAATTCACTGACTTGGCGGCGCGCGGCGGGATCGGTCGAGAACGAACTCTCCGGCGTGAAAAACAGCGCGGTCATGTAGCCCCAACTGTAATGCGCCGGCACGTCAAGCGAGCTGCCGTTCTCAAATTCATGCAGCGGCAGAAACTCGATGGCATTAACACCGAGACGCTGGAGATAGCGCAACGGGCTGCCGGGCGCATCGACGGTCATGGCCAGGTAGCGATGCGCAAGATTGGTGACGGCGCGATTGCGCCCGGTCAGGTTTGCCAAGTGCGTTTCGTAAATGACCAGCTCGTCCATCGGCGGCGTGGTGAAGGCAGCATCGGTCCAGCCGGCGAAGGGCGGCTCGTCAACGCCGGGCCAGATCACAATGCTCTTGCCGGCCGAATGCACCACTGCCTTGGCATACGGATCGCCGATGATGGTGCGCACGCCGCCGCGTGTCACGGCGAACTGGTAGAAGCGCCCGTGCGGCGCAAGATTGCTGGCGAGCGTCGCGCACCAGATGAATTCGGCATCGCGCTGCAGCGGCACGGTCAGCGCCGGCAGCGGGTCATCGGCGCGGTCATACAGCAGCAGGTCGGCCGCGCGCAGGCGCGGACCAAAGACACGAAACTGGGCGGTGCTGCCGGCAAGCGTAAAGCCCAGTGCTTGCGTGCTGGCCGGCAACGTGTCGAAAAAACGCTGCACCAGCGCGCCGTCAACCTCGACCGGAATGCTGACTGGCTGGGTCATGCCGACGCCGCTGGTGTCGCACAGGTTTTGCACCACCAGCGGCGCGCTGATCTGATAGTCATGCGCCGGCAGGTCGAACGACGCGATGGTCAGTTGGATCACGTCGCGCCGGGGCGTGCCGTGCGCGCTCTGGATGTCCAGCGCGGCCGACTGGAAATTAGGCACGGCGGCGCCGCGCGCAGCCACGGGCTCGGTCAGCTGCACCGTCACGCTGGTCGGGCTGGTCAACGTCGCGCGCAGCGGGCGCGGCGGCGTGATGTCGCCATGCACATCCAGGTTGACCCACAAATTGTCATTGCGCAGATAGGCGTCGTCAACGGCGGCCAGCGCGAGCCAGACATTGCTGCGCGTCGCAAATTTGAACTCGGGATAACCACTGATGCCGGGCTGCAGCACGGCGGCCGTGTTGGTCGTCAAGGTCAACAATGTGCCGTCAGCATTCGGCGCCAGTACCCAGGCCGGATTGCCAATCGCGCCGGCCCAGCCATTGAAGGTGCCCACCACATAGACCGGGTCGTACGCCGCCAAGGTCACGCCCAGCATGACCGGGTTCAGGACAAACGTGACGGTTCCACAGTCGCGGGCCAGGTCATAGCCCATGCGCTCCGCCGCGGGGCGAAACGCGTTGCTGTTCAGCCACAGATTGTTGGTGTGCTGATAGCGCGCGGGCACACGCTGCGGCTCCTGCCAGGTGCCGTCGGCCGTAATGAATTTGAATTCCGGCGGCTGGCGGTCGGAATGCGCGACGAGCCACGCCCGCGGCACTTCCAAGGTCAGCACGCCTGATGCCTGTGGCTTCAAACGCCACGTGCGATTCGTGTGCGCGGCGGCCCAGCCATTGAACGAGCCGGCGACGTACACATCAAGCGGCGCGGTCGTACCATAGGTGGCCGGCGCATAGATGAAGCGCACGGTCTGGAGCGCATTGATGATTTCGTAGCCGCCGAGCTGCGGCTCAAAGTCTGCGGCGCGGCCGACGAGGGTTGCCAGCGCGAGCCACATGCCGGCGCGGCGCGCGCGCCCGGGGCTTGGTGCAATCACGGTCATAAGAACTCCTGGGTGCCGGATTCGTAACGTTACGAGTACTGTACACTATCCGGCCGCAACTGTCAACCGGGCGGAGTGGTTCAATCCCCACTGAAATTTCGCTATAAGGAACACCCTCGCCTTGGTAGCGCAGTGCCGG
>JAPLST010000397.1 GCA_026398485.1 bacterium | reverse complement strand
CTGGCCCACCAGCTGATTGTTGCGAAACATCGTCTTGGTGAAGCGCAGGTTGAAGTAGACCGGATCCGCCTGAATGCGCAACTGTGACGAAAGCCGCAGGCAATTGCCCGGCAGGTTGAACAGATCGGTCCGCTCGCCGGCGAAGGTCGCCCGGGCCGGCATGAGCGCATTGACACTCCAGGTGTAGAATTCCCAGCTTCTGAAGCGCTTCTTGTCGATGCGCCAAGCGCTGTCGCTCCAAGTGCTGTAACTATTGAGGCCGGTGCGCTGGTCGCGCACGAAGCGCGACTTGGGGCCGATCGAGTAGATGGTCTTGCCGTCCGGCGCCTGGTCATACGGTTCCGGCACGGGCAGAACGGGCGGCGGGTTGGTCGTCGCGGGCGGCACCGGCAACGCCAGCCAGGTTTCCGTACCGAGCAGCAGGGTGGTTGTGCCGCGATGCGGGGTCGGCCATGCCATCGGGAATTGGGCGTTGCCCACGGCCAGGCGGATGCGGTGGCCGGGCGGGAAGCGCCAGGTGGTAAAATGAATGCTGGTGGTCAAGATAGTCGCTTCGCCCGGCACGAGCGGCTGCGGATTCATGCGTGAAAAGCGCTGGGAGGGATTGATCAGCGCGCCGCTCACCAGGGTTGACTTGCCCGACGGATGCACGTCTTCGAGACGCACGGTCCACTGATACATGGGCGCATCGGCGCTGACGCGCAGACTGACGCGCGGCATGCCGATGATTTCAACCGTGCCGGTCAGAGGCGCGGAATCATAGACCAGGCTGTGCGCATCGTCGAGCGCCATGTCCGGCGTTTGATCGCCCCACCAACCACCGGCGGCCATGCCGATGCCGGCGCGATAGATCAACTGATGCGACGCCTCCGGCGCGGGCGCGGGCGCACTGGCTCCCATGCCGTGCGCGACATCCGGATACCACTGCTGCCAGGTGCTGCCCGCGATCGGCCAGCGCGGCTCACAACGCCAGTCGCCCGGCACCGTTTTCAGGCGCGTGGACGGCTTGTGATAGTCGCGCACAAACACCATGAAGCGCGGTTCGTCAAGAATCCCGTTGGTGTAGTCCTTCAGCCAGTAGTCCCACCAGCGCACCGCGCGCTGGCGCCACTCGTAATTGGGGCCGGGCTTGCCGTATTCGGGCCAGGCATGATTCCACGGGCCGATCTCGGCAATGACCGGCGCGGTGCTATGCTCGATGACATAGGGCACAAAATCGCGGTAGCCGTCGAGCAGGCCGCCGACCAGATAGGCCGGCACCTCGAGCGGCGGCTTGTAGAGCAGCGATTCCCGGCGCCAGAATTCGCCGTCGCGCTGGTTGCGAAACCAGGTGATAATCCACGGCTCGCGCTCAAACCGCTGCTGGCGCCATGCGTCATCAATCTTGTAGTCAGGGCTCTGCGGCAAGGCGTTGTCGGTGTCAATCTGCTGGGCGTAGTAGTCCATGTGCAGGGCGCCGTCAATATAGTGGACGTCATTGTAATACAAGTCTTGCGACGCGTGGGCGGCGATGATCGCCTTGAGCGCTGGCGGTTTGCGCATGGCCACCATCAGCGAATTGAAGCCGCTCCACGAAATGCCATACATGCCAACCTTGCCGTTCGACCACGGCATTTTGGAGAGCAGGTCAATGACCACGACCGCGTCACCGAGCTCCGTATCGGAATACTCGCGGTCCGGCAGGGTGCCGTCGCTGCCGCCCGTGCCGCGCACGTCAATGCGGGCGTGGACATAGCCGCGCTTGGCGAAATAGGCGCCATACTCATAATCGCCCAGATAAAAGAAGTCATCCTTGCGATACGGATGCATCTCGAAGATGGCCGGGAATTTCTCGCCGGCGGTTTTGGGCGTTGGCTTATAATAGGTGACCGCCAGCCGCACGCCATTCGTCACGGTGAGCATGTTGGTGCTGACCGTGAAGGCGTAATCCGCCGGCGAGGCTTGCCGCGGCGCACGCGTGGCCGCCTTGGCCACCGCGGGCGGCGGACCGCCCAACGCGCAAGCCGCGCTGAGCATGATCACAAACATAAAGTGCTTTTGGGTTGTCATCGCATTTGTCTCCTGCAGCATACGTTGGTTGTCACCATGCAGCATCCATATCTAATTATAGCAAACCACACGCAGAGATTGAGAAAAAACGCCGGCCGGCGTTTT
>JAPLST010000459.1:14677-19774 GCA_026398485.1 bacterium | reverse complement strand
TGCAGGTGTATCCGGAGCGCGCGCCGGCAGCCGTGTTCAGCGACCGCTGCTATACCTATTTTGACAATCCGGAGATCATGCTGCCGCGCGCGCTGCGCTTCACTTTTGACGCGCAGACTGGTGACGTGCGGCAACACAACGCGCTGGCGCACGACGCGGAAAAAGCGCGGCTGATCGCGGCGCGTGAGGCGCATGCCACCTGCGTGCGCACCCAGCACGGCATGGGTGATATTTATTGCGGCACGCTGCTGGAGAAACTGCTGTGCCTGATTGCCGTCAAATGCACCGCGCTCGATCCGGACGGCCTCGGCCTTGAAATGCGCGGCAACCGGCCAGGCTGGAATGACGCGCTGAACGGGCTGCCCGGCCTGATCGGCTCGGCGTTGAATGAAACGGCGGAACTGCTGCGCCTGGCGTCTGCAACGGCGCTGCTGGTGAAGACGGCCGGGAACAATGCCGTGTTTGCCGAGCTGGCCGAATTGTTGCGCGGAATCCGTGCGGCACTGGCGCAAACGCAGGAGCCGCTGGCACGCTGGCATGCGCTTAATGCGGTGCGCGAGCACTACCTTGCGGTGACGAAATTGGGGTTCAGCGGGGAGACGGTGAGCATGACCAGTGAAGAAGTGGGTGCCGTGCTGGAAAGCATTACGGCGACCATGCAGCGCGCGGTGCAGCGCGCCCAGGATGCGCGCAGCGGGTTGTATGCCGGCTATTTTTATTACCGGGTCACGGCGCATGAGAATCTGCGGCAGGCGGACGGGACGCCCGTGCTGCGCGAGGGCCGTCAATGCGTGCGACCGCTGGCGTTCGAGCGCGTCGCGCTGCCCGCGTATCTCGAGCCGCAGGTGCGGGTCATGCAAACCATGAACGATGCTGCCGCGTCGCGCGCGTTGCACCGCGCGGTGCAGCGCAGCCCGTTGTACGATCGCGCGCTGAAGATGTATGTGCTGAACGCGTCGCTGGCGCGCGCGTCGAAGGATATCGGGCGCGCCGGCGTTTTCCCGCCGGGCTGGCTGGAAAACCAATCCGTCTGGCTGCACATGGAGTACAAGTATTTGCTGGCGTTGCTGCAGGCGGGCTTGCACCAGGAGTTTTTCGCGGCGGGCACCACCGCACTGGTGCCGTTTCAACCGCCGCAGCGCTATGGCCGCAGCCCCTTGGAGCACAGCTCGTTCATTGCCAGCAGCGCGCATCCGGACCCGCGCATTCATGGCGCGGGCTTTTATGCGCGCTTGAGCGGCGCGACGATTGAGTTTATCAGCATGTGGCTTTTGATGAGCGGCGCGGCGCGCATGTTTTCCGTGGATGGCGCCGGCGCGCTGCAGTGCCGTTTGCAGCCGATCCTGCCGGCAGCCTGGTTCACGCGCAAGGCCACGCCGCGCGGGCTGCAGCGCGAGGGCAGCACGGCCGTGGTGACGATTCCCAAGAATGCCTGCGCCTTTGTCGTGCTGGGTGGCACGCTGGTGGTGTATCACAATCCGCTGCGGCGCGACACGTTTGGCCCGCGCGGCGTCACGCCGCTGCGTTACACGCTGGCCGACCGCACCGGCGCCGTGCATGAAATCACCGGGGGAACCATCGGCGCAGCAGCGGCGGAACAGATGCGCGCCGGGGCGTTTACCCGCATTGATGTTCATCTTGGTTGACAAAGGTTCCATGGCGCACACAACACTATTGCTGAACGGCACGTGGCAGTTTCTGCGCGATGCGGAGAACATCGGCGTGGCGCAGGAATGGCAGCGCCAGCCGGAACGGATTGAAGCGGACGGGGTGGCCATGGCCGTGCCGGGCGTGTGGGAGCGGGTCTATCCCGGCTATGACGGCGTCGGCTGGTATGCGCGGCGCTTCACGGTCAAGGGCGTGGCGCGGGCGCGGGCGCGGTTGCACTTTCATGCGGTCAATTACAAAGCGGATGTGTGGTTGAACGGCACGCACGTTGGCACCCACGAGGGCGGTTATACCCCGTTCACCTGCGCGTGTGCCGGCGTGATCGTGAATGGTGACAACGTGGTGGTGGTGCGGGTGGTGGACGTGGGTGCCACGGAGATTGACGGCCTGCATTTCGGGAAAATACCCTCCAGCAAAGAAGGTGCGCAGGGCAATTTCGGCGGCATCTGGCAGGATGTCGAACTGCAGCTGAGCGGCCCGGTGTTTATCGAACATGTCTTTGTCATGCCGGACATTGCCGCGCGGCAGGTGACGCTGTGTTACACCCTTGATGCGGCCATGCCGCGCGACCTCGCCTTGTGCATGACGGTGACGCCGTGCGGTGCGGACGATGGCAGCGGCTTCACGTTGACGCAGGCGCTGCAGGCCCAGCCAGGCCGGATGGAATGCGCCATCACCCAGGCATGGGCGCGCTTTGCGCTGTGGTCGCCGGCAGCACCGCACCTGTATGCGCTGCACACCGAGCTGCGCAGTAACGGCCGCGTGCTGGATGCCCGCACGGACATCTTCGGCATGCGCGCGTTCACGGTGCGCGACAATTGTTTCTGCTTGAATGGCCATGAATGTGCGTTGAAAGGCGCGCTGCATCAAGGCGCCTATCCGCTCAATCTGACGTATCCCGAGAGCGAGGAATATGCGCGGCGCGAAATCCTGCTGGCCAAGGAGGCCGGCTTCAATTTGCTGCGGCTGCACCTCAAGCCGTTTCATCCGCTGACCCTGCGGCTGGCGGACGAGCTGGGCATGCTGCTGTATGTCGAGCCGCCGATCGGCTGGATTGTGCCGTCGCCCCGCCTGCAGGAGTTGTGCGAGCGCGAGCTGCGCGAAATGATCCGGCGTGACGGCAATCATCCGTCCGTCGTGATCATTGGCGTGCTTAATGAAACCGGCAATCCCGGCTTCGCCAAAACCGGCGGCTGCCAGGAAATTCGCGATGCGTTGTGCCAGTATGCCCGCGCACTCGACCCGACGCGCGTGATTGTGGACGACTCCGGCTCGTATGAATTCACCGGCCGCAGCGGCATCATGGCGCCCGGCAGCACCGCGCTGCAGCCGACCCAGGATCGCCACGGCTATTATCGCTCGCCGTTGACGCGCAAGGATTATGAGCGCATCATGCGCATGGGCGACCCGGCGCTGATGCTGTTTCGCTCCGAGTACGGCACGGGCGGCTTGCCGGATGTGCCGGCCGTCGTGGCGGCCTACGAGCGCGCGCAGCCGGGCTATCCGGGCACACTGCGCCAGCAGTATGAGAAGCTATTGGCGATGCTGACGACCGGTTTTGCGCAGCAACGGCTCGCGCCACTATTCGGCACGCTCAGCGATTTCTGCCGCGCCTCGCAGGCGGTGCAGGCAGATGGCGTCTTGTACGAGACCCAAGCCATGCGGCTTAATCCGCACGTGGCCGGCTACATTATTTGCCAATTGTCCGACTATCCACTCGAAACCGGCGGTGGCGTGCTGGATATCTGGGGCAACCCCAAGGCGGCGTTTGAGACCCTCCGTCAAGTCAACCGGCCGGTGCAGGCAACCGTGTTTGTTGATCCCGTGTGTTGCTATGCGGGCGAACCGGTCTGCTACGAGCTGGCGACGGTCAACGAAGGCGCCGCGCTGCCGGCATGCACGCTGATTGTGCGCCTGACCACGCGCGCCGGCACAGAGCTTGCCCGGCATACGCGCGCACTGGCGCTGCCGCATGGCATCCAGCGTCTCGACGCCCCCGCGCTGCGCGCCGCGGAGGCGGGCGCATGCGATGTGCATGCCGAACTGTGGCAGGCCGCAACCATGCTGGCCGAAACGACCACGCCGGTCATGGTGCTGGCGCGCCGGGCTATGCCATGTGCACAGGTGGCAGTGCTTGACTGCAACGGCCGTCTGAGCGATTACCTGCGCGCGCAGGGCGTGACGCCCGTGCCGTTTGACGGGCAGGCTGCGCCGGTCATTCTGATTGGCGATCTCGAAGAACTCGACGCGGCCACCTATGCGCGCGTCCTGGCGGCGTATGCCATGACCGCGCGCGGCGCGTGCCTCGTCTTCCTTGGGATTGGCAATGCCAAGCCGATGTCGCCGTGGTACAAAACGGTGACCCATGATTTTTATCCCAAGTTTTTCCCCGAGAACATTCAGCTTTTGTGCGCCGAAGGCCGGGTCGACAATACCTTTCATTATGTCAAAGACCATCCGCTCTTCGCGGGCTTGCCGGCCAACACGATCATCAATCTTGAATATCGCAATGTCTATCCGCGCAACTGCCTGGTCAATGCCAATCCGGCCGGCGAGATCGTGGCGGGCTGTTTCCACATGGCGCCGCCGCTGTGGGGCGTGGACACGCTGCTGGTGCGCCACGGCGCGGGCACCGTGCTGTATCACCAATACGACATCATTGCCTGGCTGGGCAAGGATCCGGTTGCGGATTATTTGCTGCACAATGTGCTGGCATTTGGTCAGGCCCACGGGCGCGTGACCGACGACGAATCCGGCGCGGCGCGGGCCGCGCGCCTGCAGCGTAGCGCGGATTTTGCCGCCTATCTGGAGACCGACACGCACGACTGGCTGACGCTGGGCCCCTTCGAGAATGCGGCCAATGCCGGGATGGCGGCCGTCTTTGAGCCGGAGTTCAAGGTTGCGCGCGGGGCCGCCTATGCCGTGCGCGGCGGCATGGCGTCGTGGTCGGTGCTGCCGGCCATCCGCCAAAATGATTATGTCCTTGACCTGGGCACGCGCTATCCGGGCGAACAGACCTGCGCATACACCCTGACCTATTTCAAAGCAATTGTGCATAAAGCCGCCACGCTGGCGGTGCAGTCGCGCAACGTGCGGGTGTGGTTCAACAACGAAGAAGTCATCACGCATAATTCCTACCGCGAGTTGACCGAGGCGCGCGCGACGGTCGACATCCGCCGCGGCTGGAACAAGATCCTGGTCAAGAGCGCCGAGTACAGTTATGACGGAACGATCAACAATGTCGTGCGGGTCGCGCTGCTCACTGCGGACGATCAACCGTTCAAGGATTTGACTTTCAGTGTCGACGAAGTGGCGGCGGCCGAGGCGGAGATCAGCGCAGTATTTCTGCCGCCGTATTTGCGCGCATAGACCAGTTCCGCCAACGGCTGGCGGAATTGGAAGGATGGAATGGTGGATGAATGGAAGGAT
>JAPLST010000459.1:0-14659 GCA_026398485.1 bacterium | reverse complement strand
GGTGCAGCGGCACAGGCAGGGGCGGCGTGGCCACGCCACGATTGCTGGTATTCAGTATGCGGTATTCGGTATGCGGTGTAGAATCAGAAGAAAAAGCGCATCACTGCGCCGCGCCTGATTCTTTCGGTAACCTAAAACCTAAAACTTTTCAATCCCGCCGCTGGCGGGACTCCAAGCAGCCTAAAACTCAGCAGCAACGGCGTGCCCCGCGGCCACATTCCAGAAGTTTGACGATACTCACACTATATCTGAATTTAAGGAATTTTGTGCCGCAGTTGACAGCCCCGCGCTAAAATAGTATACTTGCAGCGTGACACGACGCACGCAAAAAATGCACGATGTGCCGCACAAGGCCAGGTGACCTTGCGCCCGCTCATTATTGGCGACCTTGTGGTACCCGTCCCGGTGGTTCAAGCCGGCATGGGCGTTCAGGTGGCAAAGTCGGCGCTGGCGGCTGCCGCGGCCCGCGCTGGCGCCATTGGTTGTATTTCGAGCGTGGGGATTGGCTCGTTGACCGGGTCGCTGGTCAATTACCTCAACGAATCGAATAAAAAGCTGGCGCAAGAAATCCGGCTGGCGCGGCAACTGGCGCCGCAGGGCGTGTTGGCGGTCAATATCATGGTCGCCTTGTCCAATTACGATGAAATCATCAAAGTATGTGTTGATGAAAAAGTTGACATCATTATTTCCGGCGCGGGCTTGCCGCTGAGTCTGCCGGGTTGCACGGTGGGCAGCCCGGTCAAGCTGATCCCGGTGATTTCATCGGGGCGCGCGATGTCGGTGATATTAAAGACCTGGCACCGGCGCTATCAGCGCTTGCCGGACGCCGTCATTGTTGAAGGCCCGCTGTGCGGCGGGCATCTTGGCTTTACCTATGCCCAGCTGGCGGCGCCGGCGACGGTCGGCATCGCGATGCTGCTGGCGGATGTGCGCGCGGTTCTGGCGCCCTTCGAGGCGGAATACGGCCGGCGCGTGCCCGTCTTGGGCGCGGAGAATATCAGCACGGTTGAGGATGTGCATGCAATGCTGGCGCTGGGCTTTGACGGGGTGCAGATTGGCACGCGCTTTTTCTGCACCGAGGAAGCCGGGATTGATGAAAAATCGAAGCGCTTCTATGCCAAGGCGACCAGCAAGGACATTGTCGTGATCAATAGTCCGGTGGGCATGCCGGTGCGGGTCTTGCGCAACCGTCTGGTCGAGCGTTTGCTGGCCGGCGAAAAAATACCGTTTGGCTGCCCCTTCCGCTGCTTGCGCGCGTGTGATGCCCGGGCCGCGAAATTCTGCATCGCCGAGGCGCTGACCAAAACACTGTTTGGCGACATCGACAATGCCCTGCTGATGACCGGCTGCGGCATCGGCGAGGTCAACAACATTCTGCCCGCGGAAGAATTCCTGGCGCCCTTGACCAAGCTGGTGCGCTGAGGCCGGCTGCGGCCAGCCGCCGGCACGCCGGGGCAGTTGCAATAGTGGGCGCACTTCAGTACAATACCTGCGTGTAGTGCGGTGCGTGCCGTGGATCGAAGACTTCGTGGCCGGGTGCCGTGCCGCGGAGATAACCATTAGCCAGATAGAGACTCATGTCACGCACGATTGAGATCAATCCAGTCACCCGGGTCGAGGGACACGGCAAGGTCACCATTCAATTAAATGAAGCGGGCAAAGTTGAGCGGGCGCGTTTGCACATCATTGAATTTCGCGGCTTCGAGAAATTTGTGCAAGGGCGGCCGTTTTGGGAGATGCCCGTGCTGTCCGAGCGGATGTGCGGCATTTGCCCGGTAAGCCATCACTTGGCGGCGGCCAAGACCTGCGATGCGCTGGTGGGCGCGCGTGTCCCGTCGGCGGCCACCAAGCTGCGCCGGCTGATGCATTATGGCCAGATGCTCCAGTCGCACGCGCTCCATTTCTTCCATCTGTGCGCGGCGGATTTTCTGCTGGGTTTTGATGCGGATCCGGCCCTGCGCAACGTGATCGGCCTCGCCGCCGTGGCGCCGGAGCAGGTCTTGAAAGCGATTAAACTGCGCAAGTTCGGCCAGGAAGTCATCAAGGCCACCGGCGGCAAAAAAATCCATCCGACCGGCGCAATTCCGGGCGGGATGAACGCGCCGCTGCGCGATGAAGATCGCCGGCACTTGCGGGCGGACGCGCCCACGATGGTCGCATGGGCGGAGGAATCCGTCGAGCTGTGCCTTGATTTTTACCAAAAAAACAAAGAGTTATTCAACACGTTTGCCGTGTTCGACACCGCCTACATGGGTTCGGTCGGGCCGCAGGGCGAGTTGGAATTGTATGACGGCGCGTTGCGCGGCATTGACGCGCAGGGCCAGATGGTCTTCGATCAAGTGCCGTATGCCCAGTACTTGAGCGAGATCGCCGAGGCGGTCGAGGACTGGTCCTACATGAAATTCCCGTACTTCCGCAAACTGGGCTATCCGCAGGGCAGTTACCGGGTCGGCCCGCTGGCGCGCTTTAATGTGGCCGACAGCATGACGACGCCGCGCGCCGCCAAATATTTCGACCTGTTCAAGCAGATTGCGGGCGGCAAGCCGGTGGGCGGCTCGCTCTTCTACCATTTTGCGCGGCTGGTCGAAATGCTGCACTCCGCCGAATTGATCGAGCAACTGTTGCAGGATGACGAACTGCAGAGCGAGGACTTGGTCGACCGCGGCACGCCGCAGCGCGAAGGCGTGGGCATCATCGAGGCGCCGCGCGGCACGCTGATTCACCATTACCGCATCAGCGCCGAAGGCCTGCTCGAAATGGTGAACCTGATCGTGGCGACGACCCAGAACAATGTCGGCATGAACAACGCCGTGCAAAGCATTGCGGACGAATACATCAAGCCGGGCAAAGAAATCACCGAAGGCATTCTTAACCGGATTGAGGCGGGCATTCGCTGCTATGATCCGTGCTTGAGCTGCGCGACGCACGCGTTCGGGCGCATGCCCTTGGAAGTGGAGATTGTTGACGCCGCGGGCCGCCCGCTGCAACGCCTGGCGCGCGGATAGGCGCATGGCCGGTGCGGGAGCGCGAGCATGGTGAGTGACCCGGCTGCCCAACCGCAGATTATCGGGCGGGTTGAGCCGCGGGTGGCGCCGCCACGCCGGCGTTTTTTTCGGATGCCGCTGTATTTTGGCGGGCGGCCCGGGGTGGACGGCGAGGCGGGGCAGAAAGGGCAGTTTATCGCCAACATGGTCAAGGCCTCCGGGCAGATTGTCAGTCCTTACCGTTTTCGTTTCCGTGCCTTTCGCGCCAAAGTCCCGTTGCAGGTCGAAGTCAAGAATTTTGTGGTCAAGACGGTCGACAGCGCGGCCGACTTGGAGAAAATCCTGCGGCTGCGCTACAAAGTGTTTTACAGCGAGTACTGCGAGCGCAAACGCCTGTTCGCCATTGATGTCGACGAGTTCGATGTCATCTGCGACCACCTGATGATCATTGACACCAAGAGCAACTCGTGTGTCGGCACCTATCGCTTGAATTGCTCCTTGTTCAACAATCGCTTTTACTCGGAGACTGAGTTTGGCATTGCGCCAATCATCGCCTTGCCGGGCGTCAAACTGGAACTGGGCCGCGCGTGCGTGCAAAAGGAATACCGGCGCGGCATCACCCTGGCGCTCTTGTGGCGCGGCATGAGCGAGTACGTCAAGCTGACCCAAACGCGCTATCTGTTCGGCTGCTCCAGCGTGAAAACCACGGATCCGCTTGAAACGGCCGTCGTGCGCCGCTATCTGCTGGAGCACTACCCGTGTGTGCCGGCCATGCGCGTGGCGCCGCATGAACAGCATGCCATCAAGGCACTCGGCTTGTACACTGCGCTGGCGGACAGCTTGGATGAAAAAATCATCACGGCCAATGCGAAACGCATGGTGCCGTCGCTACTGCAATCCTATTTGAAGGCCGGCGCGGTTATCTGTGGTGATCCAGCCTTGGACGAGGAATTTCGTTGCGTGGATTTTTTCACGCTGCTGGACTTGAACCATACCACCGACGCGATCGAGCGGAAATTCCTCTAGACCCGCGCGCCATGAACCCGCCTGCGACCCTCACGCTGGATGCCGCCTTCGCCTTGGCGGATGAACTTGAAATTCTGCAACGCCTGCCACGCGCCGGCTTTGTGATGAGCGGCGTGGTCGCGCCGCAAACAGTCGCGGCGCACAGCTTCGGCGTGGCCCTCTGGTGTCTGATGTTGATCGAACGGATGGCCGTGCCGGCCACGCTGGATCGCGCAAAAGTGTTGACCATGGCGGTCTTGCACGAGCTGGCCGAGGCGCGCTTGACCGATATTCCGCAACCGGCCCGGCGCTATCTGGGCGAGCAACTGGTCTCGGACACGGAGCGCCGCGTGGTGGATGACATGCTGGCCGCGTCTCCGGCGCACTGGCGCGCCGCCTGGCATGAGTTTGAGGATGGCGCCACGCTTGAAGCCCGGATTGTCAAAGCGGCCGACAAACTCGAACTGATGCACCGGATTCTGATGTATGAACAGCAGCACAACGGCGCGCTGGCCCGTTTCTGGCACGGCGGCGTAAATTGCCGGTGGGAAGGCCTGGATGCGGCCCGCGAATTGTTTGAAGAAATGCAGCGGCGGCACGACCAGCGCCGCACGTAGACGCGGCATCTTGCCGCGTTACTGAAAAAAGCCGCGGGAAGCCGCTTCTACGACAGATGCACTCGCTAAGTGGACGCGCATGCGCTTGCGGCGGGATTATTGCTGCGTCTTGTCGATGGCGCGCGTGCCGTTGATCCAGACGAAATTGTGCATGAAATCGAAGGCGTCGCTCTGGGCTATGCCAATTTTCTTGGTGGAGACAAACGTGTTGCTGCGCGCCACGCCTTGAATGTTCATGCTGCCCAACTTGCCGAAATAAATCGCGTTGGCCCAGTCGTTGGCCACTTGGTCGGAGGCGCTCGAAATAAACATGGAGTCGTAGACCGCGCCAACGCAGTTGAGCGAGGTGAAATCGCCGTTAAATGAGCCTTCCCAGCCGCCGCGTGGCGCGCGGCGGGCGGCGGCGGTGGGTGCCGGCGTCAGCGACGCAACCACGGTGACGCTGGCGGTCACGCTGGCGGTGTACCACGGCATGCGCGCATCGCGCGCCTGAAAGATCAACGCATGGATGCCGATGTCGCTGTAGCGTGGCACCCACAGCACGCGGGCCCCCGTCGCGCGCGGTTCGCACGTCGCGGCCAGTGGCAGGCTGAGCGGGCGCAGCGTGCATTCCGCCGCGGCATTGCGCAGGAAGACCTCGAAATCAAGCGCGGTGTTGATCGGCACCGTGACGTCCGGCTTGGCCAACGAAGTGGCAACGGTCGCCAGCACGTTGGTGGTGATGATGACCGTGATGCTTTTCTGCGAGCTGAACGAGCCGTTGCTGGCCGTGAACGTCACATTTGAGTAGGTGCCGACCGGCGGAATCACCGTGGCATGAAACAAGGTTTGCTGGTTGCCCAAATTGAGCACCGTCATGCCAAAGGCATTACTGGAATAGACATCAATGGAATACGTGATGGCGGGCTGCAGATAGGGTGTCTCGATGCTGGCGATCCACTCGAGGTAGCCGGAGCCGACCGTGTAGGTGCGCGGGTTGTTCGGCGGCGTCAGGACGATAACGGGCGGGGTCAACGTTGTGGTCACATTGATGACAAACGTCAGCATGTCGTCCTTGGAAGGGATGCCGTTGTCATAGACCCGCAAGGTGATGTTCGAGCTGGTGCCGAGGAACTGCGTGCTGGTGGCCCAGAGGAAGTAGCCGGTGGCGGGCGTGTTGTAAATATGCCAACGATTCGTGCCGAAAAAAGTCTGGCCCAGATTATTGGAGATCATCGAATCGATGGCGTAATCGCGGAAATGGATGCGCGCGGTAAGCAGCTCACCCGGGTCGCCCTGCGTGATCACAAAGGGCATGGTGATGACGTTGCCGCCATAGACGGTCGTGCTGGTGTTGTCCGCGGCGATCGAGGGCTCGGTGTTGCTGACACTCAAGTCGCCGACAAAGCCGGCGCGCATGACGACATTGCTGATCATACCCATGCCGTTGACCGTCTCGCCGCTGATCTTGACGCTTTTAATGTTGCCCTTGTTGGCGAACAGGCAGTTGCGCAGCGAGCCGTTTTGGATGGTGAGATTGTTGATGATACTGTCTTTGCCGTCGCCGCCGACATCCGAAGCAGTAAGGTACACGCGGAACATGCCCTGCATGGAGGGCGGCAGCCGGCGCGGCGGGTTGGTGCTCTTCTGCCCGATAATGTTGACCTTGGCCAGCTGCAGGCAGTTGTAACTGCCGCCAATAATCGTGCCACCCTTGGCGTTCAACTGCTTGATCCGGTAACCGGGGCAGCTCACGTCCGCATTCAGCGTGCCGCCAAACATCACGTTGGATGTCTTGTCGGCGTTATTGGTCTTCATTGCCGTGCCATTGGCCGCCAGCGTGCCGATCTCGCCGTAGGTGGTGATCATGCCAAGAATGCCGCCGTGCTAGTCGTAGTACAGGTCGCCGCCACTGGTGTAGATTTTTTTTGACGGGCCATAGACCGTGATGTCCGACCAGATATTGCCACCCCACCATTCGGTCAAGGTGGTGCCCGGCACATTGAACTTTTTGCCGCCGACTTGCAGCGTGCCCAGCTCGCCGCTGACAATCACGCGCCCGTCCTCGGCGTCACTGGCGCCCAAGTCGCCGCCGATAACCTTGATCGTCTTGCTCGGGCCATTGATGTACAGATTGCGCAGATAGCAGGTCTTGGTCTTGCCGGGCGGAAAGGTGATGTTGACATTCAGCGGCAGCGCCGATTTGATCGTGTCAATAAAGACGTCGTTGCGGACATTGGCCATCTTGGGCTTGATCGTCAACGTACCGATGTTGCCGGAGGAATTGGTCGTGCCGCTGATGAGCAAGGTGTACATGTAGTCGGCGAACGGATTGGCCAGCGTCATGGTGCCGTCACCGGAATAGGTCGCGGTCATGCCTTGGAAAATAATTTTCTGGCCGGCGTGGAGCACGGCGCAACTGCAGACTATCAGCATCATAAATCGGCGGATCATAATCATTGTGTCTACGAGCGGGTTTAATACAGGTACATACTAATAATAGCGCATTTGCCGGTGACTTGTCAAGGCGCGCAGGCAGGTGACCAGTGCAATTGCCGCAGCCAGCCACGCCGGCTCGGGCACATATGCGAACGCGCCCACGTCGAGCTGGCCGCCGCTGCTGCGCGGATTGCCGTCGAAATCGCACGCATCCAGTGGGAAGACCACCGTGGGATCGCCCCGCCCAATGGCCGCCGAGGCCGCCGTCAAATGCAGATCCGGCAGCGTCAGACTGACGACCGCGGGATTCTCGTTGCGTGAGTGCCGGTCACCACCGGCCGGCGCGTTGGTATAGCCGGCAAACGTGGTGTATACCACGCCGTGCCAGTCAAAACGCGGCTGGCCGGCGCTGCAATAATACAGATTGTAGTCGAAGTCGTTGCTGACATTGCCGCTCTCGGCCGCATCCAGCAGCGCGCGCCGGTCGCCCGCCGGGCTGACGATCACCAGATTGTTCTTCCACTCGTTGCCTTCGCCGAACTGCACGACCATTTCGCCGTGAAATGCGCTGCTGCCGAGACCCAGCACGTTGTTGCAGAAAAAAGTGTTGTTGTCAATGCGGCAGTGGCTGACCCGCCCGCGATCCGCGGCATACCCGCCCAAGCCAAGGCCAATCTTGTCGTTCAGCACCAGCAGGTTCGAGTGCGCCACAATGTTGCTGGCACGCCACCCGGGGTTCTCCGCGCCAAGCTCCATGCCCACGTCGCTGCCTGTCACATAATTGCCGGCAATGACAATATTGTGCCCGCCGTCGGCATAAATGCCGGCCGCATACCCTCCGCCATAGCTGGAACGCGCCTGAATCACCCTGTTTGCAAAGCAGATTCCGTGCCGCGCACCCAAGGAGGGATGGATATCGGCCTCGCCGCCAATCATGCAAATGCCAATATTGTTGACATTACTAATCAGATTGCCGATCACCTGAAAGCCGCAGACATTGCCGTTGAGCGTCAAGGCTTCGCTGGTGGCCGGCTCGCTGTCGCGTATGATGTTGCCGATGATCTGGATGTTGGTGCAGGGCAGTGACTGGGTGCCGTAGACCGTGATGCCCATGCCGTGCGTGCCGCGCAGCCAGTAGAGCTCGTTGCTGCACAAGCTGATCGCCGCGCAGGCGCCCTCAATGAAAATGCCGGAGCCGCCGTTGGCGCTGGTCGCGCGATTGCTGCAAATGCGCAAACCACAAATCGATATATATGATTTTTCATATATTGAGATCAGATGCGGCGCCGTGCTGCTGCTTTGATTGCGACCATTGACCTGCACGGCCGCGCCCGGCAACGCGCGCAGCACCAGCCGGCCGTTGGTCGCATCGCCGCCGTGGCTGAAAGAAAGACGCTCGGGATACGTGCCGGCACGGACCGTGACGGTGTCGCCGGCGCGGGCGGCATCCAGCGCGGCTTGGATCGTCGTGTAAACCGCGCCGGTGGGTGCGACAAAAAGCTCAAGGCCGGCGGCGGCACACCAGCCCGCGCTGCACAGCGCCAGCGCCAGGGCAGGAACTGCCCAGCCGCCGCGGCGCGTGGTGCAGCAATTACGCACTGTCAAGGCAGCGCACAAGAATGCCGAGGGTGCGGTGATCATCGCTGCCATGCACCGCCGCCGGCACAAACGTTTTGTCACACTGGACGGCGCAGCGCACAATCGTGTTGCGCAACGCGGCCGGCAGGGTAAACTGGAGCGTCTGCCACGCGGGTGTGGTCATGCGGACGTCGCCGCAGGCCTGGCCATTGGCCGTCAATTGCACGCGCACGCCGGCGCCCTGGCATTGCCGTGCGTCGGCGCACGCCTCAATCCGGATCAGCCCGGCGGGTCCGCTGGCCAGGACGCACGTCGCCGTCTGCTGCGTCCAGCGCACGCTCTCGTTGCCGATCGTTTCCACGGCATGCCAGCCGGCGAACGCCCACGTCGCCGAGTCATTTGAGAAGACAATCCGGCGCGGTGCATTGGCAAACAGGGCGCGCAGCACGTCCTCCGGCGCACTGGCATGTCCGCGCGCGCATTCGGTCGCGACGCGCACCGGCAGGCGCGCGACACCGCAATGATAATGGTCGCTGGCCGGCAAAACCTTGAACGCCATAAAGCGGTCGGCCCAATCGTAACAGGCGGCCAGATGGTCAATCCCGGAATGGATCGCGGCGGTGATCGTGTAATCACCCGGCCCGATGTTGCACGGCAGCGTGAAGCTGACCTGCAGCGTGGTGCCGGCCGGCAAGGCGGGCACGGCGTGCTGCAGCCGATAGGTGTTGGTGCCGAAAATCTCATAGCCGAGCCGGTCGCGAATGGAAATGCCGACGGTCGCCTCGGGTACGTCCGCCAGCGCGACGGCGGCGACGCGAATCTGCACTTCCGCACCGGCGGTAATCGCCCGGCACGACTGGCCACCCTGCAGCAAGTCAACCGTGGTGATGACGACATCGAATGTGCCCGCCCGCTGGGTTGCCGGTTGGGCGGTTTGGGCGGCCTTGCGCTCGATGCGAAACGCCGCTTGATCCGTCGAGCGGCGCGCGATCAGCGCATTGTAATAGTCCAGCACGGTATCCGGCGTGCCGCGCTCGACCACCGCGCCGTCTTGCAGCAGCAGCGCTTCATCGCACAAAATCTTGACCGCATTGGGATCGTGACTGACAAACAGCAAGGTGCCGCCCTGCTCGCGGAAGGCGCGCAGGTAGCGCATGCATTTTTGCTGGAAATACGCGTCGCCCACCGCCAGCGCTTCGTCAATTATCAAAATGTCCGGGTCAACATTGGCGGCCACCGAAAAACCCAGCCGCAGCGCCATGCCGGTCGAGTAAATCCGCAAGGGATGATCGAGAAAGTCGCCCAGTTCGGCAAATTCAACAATGCGCGGCATGCGCGCCTCAATCTCCCGGTCGGTCAAGCCCAGCAGGCGTGCGTTCAGATAAATGTTCTGCCGGCCGGTGAACTCGGGATGAAAGCCGGCGCCCAGTTCAAGCATGCCGGTGATCCGCCCGCGGATGCGCACCGTGCCGGAGGTCGGCGACAACGTCCCGCACAGGATTTTCAGCAAGGTGCTCTTGCCGGCGCCATTGACGCCAATAATGCCGACCGCACTGCCGCGCTGCACCACCAGATCAATGTTGCGCAAGGCCCAGAAGGCCCAGTGGAATGACATGCCGCGCGGCGTCAGCCATTCTTTCAGCCGGTCCATGGGTTGGTCGTAAACGCGAAAGCGCTTGCTGAGATTCACCAGCTCGATGACGGTGTCTGTGCCCATGTCACCTCAGACGGCGAAAAAATGGCGCTCGACTTCCGCGCACAAATAATGGTAGACCGGCAAATGCAACTCTTGAATCTCGTGCGTTTGCGGCGCCGGCACGCTGATGCACACATCGCACAAGGCCGGCATGCGCCCGCCCGTGCCGCCACCCAGCCCCAGTGTTTTCAAGCCGCGCGCCCGGGCCGCGATCAAGGCGTACAGCACATTCTTGGAATTGCCCGAGGTCGAAATGCCCAGCAGCACGTCGCCCGGCTGCCCCAGGCCCATGACCTGTTGCGCAAAGACCAGTTCCGGCGCGACATCGTTGGCAAACGCGGTTGCCAGCGCCACCGACGCCACCAAGGACACGGCCGGCAAGGGCGTTTGCAAATGTTCGGCCATGTACGCGCCGTCCGCGCCGCCGGCCGTCGTCAGCGCGGCGCGCGCCGCGGCATCCAGCGGGCGTTTGCGCAAGAAGCCCTTCATCAGTTCGCCGACGATGTGCTCGGCATCCGCGGCGCTGCCGCCATTGCCGCAGGTCAGGACTTTGTGGCCGGCCGTGTAAGCGGCGATCAGCAGCTCCATGGCGCGGTCAATCTCGGCGCGGCATGATGCGAGCGCGGGGTAGTGCTCGTAAAGGTTCATTGTTTTGTTCGTTGTTATCATGCCCTATTGTACCAATTATCGCGCAGAGTTACGAATGCTGAATTATGAACTCATAACGTTGAACTATTGACTGCGATAGCGCGTCGGGGCGAACGCGTGGGTAGACGACGCGCCTCATGGCGGGCGTGCGCAAGGAGAGCCTTCAGGTCGTTCCGCAGAACAGCGTAGCGCTTTTGATAGCGGGGGCGGACGCCGGATTTCACGACTGGAGATCGGCGCAACACCAAACTACCAAAGCGTTCCACGGCGGCAACCCAACTCCGCCATGGGGCACGCAGAACCGTGTGCGGGTCAACATTGCAGCGCAGGAACCCGCTGAACACCGCCTCGTCGCCGTCACGCTCCACGGTGAAATCGTAAACACAGCCGCAGCGGTTCCACAACGAGGCAAAGCAGAAGAACAGTGGCCAGGTGGCATTGTTTTCTCGTTCCGCAGTTGTCGCCCGATGCGTGCCGTCCAGCGTGCGCAGAAGCGCGACCGCGGATGGATTCAACGCAGCTACCAGATGATCCAGGATGACGCAACCTGCAATCTTGAGTGTGACAAAGCCCACCATCACGCCCTCCGGACAATCCAGGTCTCCGCGCGCCCAGTCGTCACTAACCACAATGCGAAAATATATGTGGCGGGGCATTTAACATCTCAAGGGCATCGGCAGCAGACTCATGAGCGCGCATCCTATGACAACTATGAAAACAGTCTCGACGATTGCCACTATCTTCATGAATGTCCGCGCGTGTCGGCGCGAGAGTCTGCGCTGCCTGATCCACACGAAAGCAAGAATGAGAATGACAATGGCCACGAACCAAGGCGAAGCCACAAAAATCTGGCACCAGAGCCAGACATGGGCACTGAAAGGTCGATTTCTGTGAAGATACCAGTGGTCGGGTGATTGCCACAACTCGACAAAGAATAGTTGCAATTGCATATACGCCAAGATCAATGGAGTGAGTGTGCCGGCGAACCATATGCAGAGAACAACGAATCCTGAAGTGTGGCCAAGAGGTACGTTCCTAAGGACATCTGCCAATTCCTGTTTTGCTTGCTCAAGTTGCTGCTCGATATCCCCGCCACTTCGGTGTGCGATTTCCAAGGTGCGGACGCGCTGCCGAGCGGTCTCATGCTGCCATTGCAATCTGCGTTCATCTGTGCTGGGCAATGCACCAAAAAGCCTCCGCTGTCTGGTCAGAATTTTCCATACGTTCAGATACATGGTGCCAGGCGGTGAATTGGTACTTCGCATATGTGCAATAATTAGAATATGTTGTTGCTATAAAAGACTCACATGAAATAAAACACTTTTTGCGTTGGTGCGAAGTACCAATTCACCGCCTGGCACCGAATGAGGTGCTGATAAACTCTGCAACGATTCCGGCAAATGCCGCGGGCTTTTCCCACATCGGACTATGGCCACAGCGCGTTATGACTTGAATGCGGCTGTTCGGCAGGGCATCGCTCATGGCGCTGGCTTGGTCAAAAGTGCCGAAGGGATCGTGGGTGCCAACGAGAATCAGGACCGGCGCTTGGATGGCCGCAAGCTGCGCGGCCGGTATGGCCGGCGTGGTGTAGTTGGCCTGCAAGGCTTGTTGCAGCGCCGGATTGCCCGCTTGCAGGCCGATGGCTATGAAACGCTCGATATCCTGCGTTGTCACATTGGCGGCGTCGAAGTAGCGTGGTATAACGGCGGCAAAAACCGCGCGGCTCTGCGCGACGGTACCGTAGCCGTTGATGCGCTGCTCCACGGCGGGGGAGAGGCCCTTGGGCGGCAGACTGGCGGCGAAGGTGTTGGCCAAGACCAGCGCCGTGACCCGCGCGGGATAACGCGCGGCAAAATGCTGGAGCACGAAGCCGCCGAAAGAGTGGCCGACCAGCACCGCGTTGGATATGCTCATGGCGTCCATGAACGCGGCGATGTCATCCGCCAGCGTGGCGCAACTGTAGCCGCCGTTCGGCTTGTCCGAGCGGCCAAAGCCGCGCAGATCCACCGCCCAGCAGCGGTAGTCGGGCGGGAAGAGCGGCAGCACTTTTTTCCACACTTCAGACGACATGCTATAACCATGCACCAACACCACCGGTATACTCCCGCTCCCGGATGTTTCGTAGTGGAGCTGGATGCCATTTGCCAGACGAATGTCCGCCCCTTTGTGGATTGTCGCCCACGCGATCGTTTGCAGCTTCATTGCCTCGGCGTCGCTGAGGCCGCCTGGCTTGCCGGGCAGGCCTACCGGGCTTTGGTTGTACATCACCGCATAAAACACGCATGCGGCCAGATATGTGCCCGCCTTGCTGGGATGACTCTTGTCGGCGCTATGCAACACCAGTTCCGGATCGTCCTTGCGCGCCCGCTCCCACGCCATGCCGACGGGCACCACGTCCGCCTTCAACGTTGTGCCGAGATCGAGATATGCCTTGCTAAGCTCAGGTTGCCTATCGAGCGCGTCTTGGCGCGCCCAAGTCTGATACAGGAGCGTTTTGGCGTTCGTTTTCTTGATCTCGGCGGCGAACTTTGCCGCGTAGTCGAACATCAACTTCGGCTCGTTGAGCGGCCGCAAACTTTGTTCCTGCAAGACCACAAAATCCCACGTGCCCGTCGCGATCTTCTTGACCGCCTTGGCGTCTTTCCAATGCTGTTCCAGCGAGTAGCCGCCGGGTGTTTCCTTGTCAAACACAAAGGGCCGCTGCTTGGCCGCCTTCGCCAAGTCCGCGATCATCTGGGGCAGATCGTTGACATAGGTGTAACTGTTGCCGATAAAAAGGACACGAATCGGCGGCGGTGCCGCGCCTGCCAGTGCCACGGCAAGCGCGCCGAACAGAAAGGCACAGGCGCACACATCACGGCGAGCAATGCGGCCCATCAGTGGTCCGTGATGCCGTGCTGGTGTGGCATGCAACCACTGCCAGCTGCTGCCTGCGGGAAGCGTTGTTTTCATGCGGTGGCATCCTTACTGCAGGTCCTCTTCATCAACATGAAATTCATGCAGCATCCGATGAAGGACAGGGGCAAGCACGATGCCCATTAATACGATAAATAGCAGCCCGCTAAAAAGCGCATAGCCAGAAGCAAACAATTTTGCGCTTGTCGTAGCAAGCGGGTGGGCGGGCCCCATGCCCCCAAGGATCATGGATGCGTCCAATACAGCATCAATCCAGTCAAAGCCCGCGATCCAATGATAGCCGATGATGCCAATGCATAAAGTGAAGGCAATCAAAATGCCTGCCATCACAACAGACGCGGCCATCCTTCTGACATAAACCGATAACGGCGCAAGTTTTTCATATTTTCGTTCAAACATCGCAACCTCGCATCCAGTGTTTAATGACAAGTTCATGCGCCTGCATCATTACTAGCCTTTCATTTCTATCCCCTAGTCGAAATAGTTTGTGTGCGGTGCCTGGCGCGAAGTGTAACGTCAGGCATCAGCGGGTGAAGTCGAGCAGGTAGGTGGAGAGGGTGAAGCGACGTTCGTTGCCGGGTCGTTTCCAAATGACGGTCACGTCCACTTGCACCAGGCCGGGCGTTTTTTCGTCAATATTGTCGATGACTTCGACTTCATAGCGGTACTCGGGAAAGTCATCGCCGAAGTCGCCGTTCTTTTTTACGACTTCATCTTTCTTGTGCCAGTATTTCTCCTCGATGTCGACCATGATGTCGCGCGCCAGATAGGCCTGAATCGTCGCGCCGCGGGCGGTG
>JAPLST010000068.1 GCA_026398485.1 bacterium | reverse complement strand
TTTGCGCGAGCGAATGCGCGTGACGGAGATGGGCTCGGACATGCTGGCGGAGCTGCGCGCCGGCGTGCTGGTTCAGCTTGACGCAAAGGTGGAGGAGATAATCAAGACCACGGCATTGCAGACAGCGCTGGGCACGGCGATTAGTCCTGTGGCCTTTGTTGACGCAGCGCTTGTGATGTGGCGGAATGTGGCCATGGTGCGGCGCATTGCGGAAGTATACGGCAACAGGCCGAACGTCGCAGGCACATGGCGGCTGATGGGCAGTGTGATGGCAACAGTGGCGTTCGCGGGCGTGGCGGACCTTGCCGCGGATGCGCTCCATCAGATCATTGGCGGCGGGCTGGCGGGACGACTCTCCGGCGCGGTGGCGCAGGGGTTGAGCACCGGATTCCTGACAGTGCGGGTGGGGATGGCCACGCGCATAGTATGCCGACCGCTGCCGCTGGATGAAAACGAAGCCAAGAACTCGTTCAGACTATTTGCGGAGAGTTTGTGGAAATCGTTGCGCGGAAAGCTGGGCGAGGAGTAACAGAAACAGGCAATTGCCAGCTATGGCACCAGCATATGCGCCAGTGAACATAGCCGCCGCTATTATTCTATGCCCTGATTTGAGTTCATACCGCACGCCGACGCCGCACTGCTTTTCGAGGCGCGCTGCTGGCAGCCTGCTGCTCCTCACGCTGAAGATGACGAATGTACTTGCCCACGTTGTTTTTGTAGGTGCGTGAAATGGCGACGCGGACGCGGCGGGTATCACGGACTATGGCTGAGTCTTTCATAATTGCCGCAGTTGCTCAATGGCCAGTTGCGTCAGATTCAGGCGAATGCATAGCTCAGTCATTACAAGTTCTTCTGCCTCGCGCAGTAGTTCAGGCGCCAAGGCCGCGCTCAATGCTGCCATAGCTGCTCCTTATTAATGTTTTTCATCGATTATTCTACCAGTTTTGAGAGTCAGGCGCAAACGACGCAAGCGGGAATTCATTTTGGAGGAGCACCACAAATATCGGTAGCAAAAGCGACGAACGCAGTGACGCGTCCCCTATCCAATCAGCATAACCTCAACTGGGGCTAGGTTACGCCGGCATGGAGTCTTGATTTGACGTAAGGGAGCCATTAATGTACAATTAACGTAGAACTGCAACCGAACATATTTGCCACATACGGTGCGTGAACATGATACTCGGTTTGTTCACGCCTGAACTTGTAACACCATTCGCGCTACTGACATAGAAGGATACGATCGTGAAAGGCAACCCAGTAATTGAGCGGATACGTGAAGCACGGCACCGCATCTCAGAAGAATGCGGCCACAGCACCAAGCGCTTGGTAGAACGGTATATCCGAATGCAGAAAAAGCATGCCGGTCGAATGATAGACACACATGCCGCCGCCACCACCACGACAAAAGCAGCGAAATGATTATCAACACACACGGGCAGCCGGGCTAGAATCGGCGCGTGCAAGCAAGAAAAGTAGAGCCCCCGGTGATCACACTGCAATTTGCCATCTGCCTCGGCACCCAGTTCCATTTTTTGCCTGAGGTCTGAGGTCGCATATTGACGCGGCCTCATCCAACGAACCACTGGCGTGGTTAGGTTACGGCGCCATCCAGCCCCGTTCTCTGTCAAACCGTTGCCAGCTGCGCTATCTCCGCCGTTCCCCAACCAAAACAACCGGCAACCCAGTCCCCGCCCCATCGACCGACCTATCCGCCGGCGTGGATAGAGTTACGCCAGCAGTCCAGTCCCCCACCTAATCAACCGGCACCTTAGTTGCGTTCAACATTGCCTCGATTCAGGCATAGGTTACACCAACTCCCTGCCTGTCACTCCACATAGCCCCGTTCAATAATAATTGGCACGGTCTAATATGCATTCCATCCCATCATATATTAATACCATCCCCGCAATTATTATACCCATCGCCCAATAATATATTCTACATCTGCCTCCGGCATTAATAGGAGTCCCTAAAATAGGCCTACTTGCTTTTTTCGCATTGTGGTGTATGGTAATTATGTAAGCTGGGATTCGACAGTAATTATTAGATATTTGATTGAGCTGCAGCGGCGACTTGGTTCCTTCCCTTGGATTATCAGCTTACGCCAGGTTGTCGCTGTGGCTCTCTTTTAAGGAGTAAGATGGCTGATTCATCATTAAACAATACGGACGATGGCAACCCCGGTTACGGGTACGCCACTCATTATCTTCAGTTAGGTTTTTCAGTTATCCCCATCCGGTCAATGGATTACGATTCATTGTCCGGCAAGTATTGCAAGGCACCGGCACTTCCTTCCGGTGGCCTAAAACCATTCTTCGATACCCGTGCCGATACAAATCAATTGTACGATTGGTTTGTGACACAGGGACATAGCAATATGGCGATTTGCACCGGTCGGGTTAGTGGCATTGTTGTTATTGATTTCGACAGTCAGGCGGCATATGACACTATAAAAGACACATTGCCTCATACCGTTATTGCCAAATCGCCGCGTGGTATCCATTGCTATTTTTCATATCCATTGGGGCATACGATCAAATGCATGGTCGGGTATAGAAAGAATATCGACATTAAAGCGGATGGTGGCTATATTATTTGTCCACCTTCTACAACGGCGGACGGTAAATACAGATATGAATGGATATATTCACCATTCGATACTCCCCTTGCTCCATTGCCGGATATGTTTATTACGCAGAAAGCTGTACATCACATCAGCGGCAATGTCAGTATTGATAGTGGCAAAAAGACATTGGAGCAATTGCTTGACGATATACGCAATGCACCATCCGGAACAGCAAATGACACATTAAATAGAACTGCATATTGTATCGGCGTCAAGGTGGCACAAGGTCATTTGTCTCATGCTGATGCCGAACACCAAATACTTGAAGCTGGTAAAGCACGAGGTATTCCATATGCAGAGATTATATCGACCGGCATTAACAGCGGTTTGGCATCCGGCATCATTAAAGGCGAGGCAAATACTATTGATCACATGCACAATGCCCATATCAACAATATCACAAATGCTAATGCCCCTGTACAATATGTTCCACAACAGCAGGATGATGACATTGTGCAATATCTTAATCGGGGTGAGGTTGGTGATGCTGAATTATTGGCAAAGGAATGTGCCGGTTCATATCTTTTTGATCACAGTGCCAATA
>JAPLST010000396.1 GCA_026398485.1 bacterium | reverse complement strand
GTCGCCCCTCATCCCCTCATCCATCCGTCCGTTCTTCCATTCTTCCATTCTTCCATTCTTCCATTCTTCCATTCTTCCATTCTTCCATTCTTCCATTCTTCCATTCTTCCATTCTTCCCGCGCGCCTCTGCCGCTATTTCTGGTTGCCGCGCACGCGCGCGCCGATGCGCAGGCGCAAGGCGTTCAGCTTGATGAAGCCGGTCGCGTCGGCCTGATTGTAGACGCTGTCTTCCTCGAATGTCGCGACGTTGGGATCATACAGCGAATGCGGCGATTTGCGGCCCGCCACAATGCAGTTGCCCTTGTATAGCTTGAGCCGCGCCACGCCGGTCACGTTCTTTTGCGCCGCGGTGATGAAGGCCTTGAGCGCCTCCATTTCCGGCGAGAACCAGAAGCCGTTGTAGACCAACTGCGCGAATTTCGGCATCAACTCGTCGCGCTGCAACATCACTTCGCGATCCATCGTCAGCGATTCGACCGCGCGATGCGCCGCGTACAAAATCGTGCCGCCGGGCGTCTCGTACACGCCGCGCGATTTCATGCCGACAAAACGATTCTCGACCAGGTCCACGCGGCCAATGCCGTGTTTGCCGCCCAGTTTGTTGAGTGTTTCAAGCAGAGCCACTGGCGCCATGCGCTTGCCGTTCAAGGCCACCGGTTCGCCGGCTTCGAACGCGACCTCGATGTATTGGGCCTTGTTCGGCGCCTTTTCGGGCGCGACGCTCATTTGAAACATGTCGGCCGGCGGCTCGCGCCAAGGGTCTTCGAGGATGCCGCTCTCAAAACTGATGTGCAGCAGATTGCGGTCGGAACTGTACGGTTTTGCTTTTGAGACCGGCACGGGAATGCCATGCTTCTTGGCGTATGCGATCATCTTGCTGCGCGAATTGAGCTGCCATTCGGGATCGCGCCAGGGCGCAATCACCTTGATGTCCGGCTCGAGTGCATAGCAGGTCAATTCAAAACGCACTTGGTCGTTGCCTTTGCCGGTGGCGCCGTGCGCGATATAGGCGGCGTTTTCCTTGCGCGCAATCTCAACCTGGCGCTTGGCGATCAGCGGCCGGGCAATGCTGGTGCCGAGCATGTACAAGCCTTCATAATAGGCATTCCATTTGACCATCCACCAGACATAGTCGCGCACAAATTCGGCGCGCAGATCCTCAATGTAGACTTTCGACGCGCCGGTCTTGAGCGCCTTGGCGCGCACCGGCGCCAGCTCCTTGCCCTGGCCGAGATCAGCGGCATAGGCGACGACCTCGTAGCCGCGCTCGATCAGCCATTTCAGAATCACCGACGTGTCCAGCCCGCCGGAATATGCCAAGACTACTTTTGGCTTTGCCATGTTTTTTCTCAGTTGAGGTTACAGTTTGATTGCAAAATGATAGTGTTCTTTGCCGTCGCGATACGTGCGCGTCACCGCGCTGCACAGGAGCACGGCACCGAGGGCGGCTACCATTTCGTGACGGAATGATAGACCGGGCTGCTGCCGTGGGTCTGCTCATAAATCAATTCCTGATCCAGCCACACCTTGACGTCCCAGCCGGTAATGTCAATTTTGTGATCATCAGCGGAGGTGCCACGCGTGTAACGATACACATACTTGTATTCCTCCAGCGGGGTGGTGCGAATTTCCATGCTGTGCGTGTACGCGTTGCTGATCGTCTCTTGCGTCTCCTTGTCTTTGTCCACTTCCTTGTGTGCATTGTCGCCGGTGTACATGGTGTACTGCACGCGCAGGGTGTAGGTGCGGGTCTTGTCCAGCGAATCCAGCTTTATTTTCAGCACGCCGCTCTTGGGCCGCGTTGATTTCGAGCCGCTCTGCAGACGTTCCACTTCATTGTATTTGCCGACGCTTTCGGTCGTCACCACATTCAACTTGACGCGCGTCAAGGCGGCCAATTCGTATGCCTTCTTATCCACCCATTTGCCGCCCACCATGATCATGCCCTTGGCTTGCATCTCGTCCTCGTTCTGCTTTTTGCGTGCCAGCGCCTGCTGCGCAAGCCGCTGGTACAGCTCCGGATGCACGGCCTTGAACGATGCCGTGCTGAGGTCCCGCCACCGGTTCGTCTGCACGCCCTTGATGGTGCGCACGATCAGATTGGTGTCGTCTTTTGCCAGAATGTCGCACACCATTGCGCGCCCGTCACGATACGTGATGGTGACGGCATTGCACAGCAGCGCGGCGCAGACCAGCAGCAGACCTGCCATGATTTTCATGCGATCCTCCGTTCGTTGTTACAGTTTCTGCACGTGGAAATATCCGGGCTCATTGCCGTTCTCTTCACTATAGACCAGGGTCTCGTTGATCCATACTTTGATGTCCCAATAGTCGGCATCAAACGTTGTCGTGGCCGTGCTAGTGTCGTCGGATTCAAGTGCGCGCCATAAATAAGTTTTCTCGCCCAGGCTGGTTTTCAACGTCAGATTGGTGTCATCCATGCGGACGATCTCGCCCGTCTGCGTCGCGCCGTTGCGGAACGTGATGGTAATGGCCAACACCGTCGCGGCGCCGGTCGCCAGTAGCAGCGCAATGCCGCCTGTCACGCGCCACGGCATCAACATCATGACCCCTGCGCTGCTGTACCGGGCGGCCCGGCCAGCGCACCCAGCAAAGCGGCTTCACCCGCGCTGATATGTTCCGGCACGGGTGGTAGCATGGAGACGACTTGGGCCGGCGCGCCCGCCACGCGCGCGGCGACCGCGCCACCGGCGCGCACCTGCACGCCGCGGGCGGCCAACGCCGCCATGGTTGCCGGTGTCACGCCGGCGCCCGCCGCCGCGGCGCGACTATCAACAAAGATGGCGCGCACGCGCCAGCCGCGCCGTTGCGCGCGTTGCACTTCGGCCTCGATCCATTCGGGCGTCAGCCGCGCGATATCCACCAAGGTCACGGCGCGCAGCGCGTCGTTCTGCGCAGTTTCGCGCTGCAGCACGGTCTCAAGCGCCGGCAGGACCGTGCCGCTGGTCAACGCGCGCGGCTCGGCCGCGATCATGCAGGGCGCGCCCGGCGTCATCGCCGGATCCGCTTCCGCCAGCATCAGCAGCAAGGGGCCGTAACGCGCGGCCACTTTGATGGCCAATTGGATCAGCGGAATAAACGGCGCGAACACGAGCAAGGGAATGTAGGCCAGATAGGTGCAGCCGGCGCAGACCAGCCATGCCAGCGCGCCGCACGCCGCCAAGGTGCGCGCCCCGCGTGGCTGCCATCCCTTAACGCTGCGCATCGAGGTATCCTTCCAAAATGAGTTGCGCCGCGACTTGGTCTTTCTTTAAGCGCCGTGTCCGGCGTGACGCGCCGCCCTCGATCATGATGTTTTCCGCCTGGACGGAGGTCAGGCGTTCATCCCACAACAGCACGTTGATCTTGCGCGGGATGTGCTGCCGCACATAAATGCGCAGCAGGCGCACACACTCCTGCGCGCGCTTGCTCATCTCACTCGACTGGCCGTTCAGATGCAGCGCGTTGCCCACGACAATCGTGCCGACCCGGTTCTCTTCGCGGGCGTGCTCATACTCAAAAATCTCCTCCAGAATGGTGCGGCACATTTGGCGCATGGCGCCGCCCGGGCGCGTCTCGAGCGGCTGGGCGGTAAGGCCCAGCGGGTCGGACACCGCAAAGCCCATCCGCACGGTGCCCAAGTCAACGGCAAAGACACGCATCGTTCGTTACTCCACCAAGCCGCGGGTTGCCGGCGCGGCCTGCAATGCCTGCACCAGTTTCTTCACCTCCTGGGCCCGGTCTTTCGGGCAGACCAAGACGGCGTCGGCCGTGCGCACCACCACGACATCCTGCAGGCCCAGCACGGCGACAATCCCGGGTGCATCATTGCGCAGCACGCAGCCGGCGCTGTCGAGCGCCAGCACCGCGCCGCGCGTCGCGTTGCCGTGCGCGTCCTGCGGCCAATGCGCCGCCACCGCCAGCCAACTGCCGACGTCGTCCCAGACAAATGCGCCGTGGGCGACGATCACATTGGTTGCCTTTTCCATGACGGCATAGTCAATCGAAATCGCCGGCGCCGCGGCATACAAGGCTGCCATGGCCGCCGCCACCTCATGCTCGTTGCCCGTGCGCGCGGCCGCCGTCACGCCCGCGAGGCCCGCCGCCATGGCCGGCACGTGCGTCGTCAAGGCGGCCAGCATGTCGGCCACGCGGAAGACAAACATGCCGGCATTCCAGAAGGCGTGCCCGGTCGCGATCAGCTCTTCCGCGCGTGCCTGCGGCGGTTTTTCAATGAACTGCGTCACGCGCGAAAACCGGGTTGGGCCGGCAAACGCAACCGGCGCATCGGCCAGGATATAGCCGTAGCCCGTCTCGGGAAATGTCGGCTGAATGCCGATGGTCAGCAAGGCCCGCTCGCGCCGCGCCACGGCGGCCGCATCGCGCAGGGTCTGCGCATACAGGGCTGCGTCCGGAATGCAGTGGTCGGCCGGCACGACTGCCAGCACGGCGTCCGCGTCGCGCGCCGCCAGCAAGGCGCAGATCAGGCCGATGCACGGCGCGGTGTTCTTGCCGCACGGCTCGCCAATAATATTTGCGCGCGCCAATTCCGGGGCCGCCACGGCCACCGCCCCAGCTTGCGCCTGGGTCGTCACCACATACACCTGTGCCAACGACGTCACCTGTTGATTGCGCACGACGGTTTCCGCAATCATGCTGCGGGCGCCGACGATGTTCATCAATTGTTTTGGCTGGGTTGCGCGGCTGACCGGCCAAAAGCGTTCGCCTTTGCCGCCCGCCATGATGCAAACATTGAGGGTGTCGTTGCTCATGCGTGTCCTGTGGTTAACGCTGCGCGCAGGCTGCGTACAAAAGCGGTGACGTCGGCCACCATGGCGTCACTGTCGCCGCCGT